>NZ_JBEZFD010000009.1:0-332488 GCF_040649235.1 Spirillospora sp. NPDC049024 | reverse complement strand
TCTCGCGTCGGCGTCCCCAGCCATCCGACTGCATCTCACGCCTCCCGGCCGGCCGCCCCCCCCCGCCCCCCCCCCCCCCCCCCGCCCCCCGCCCCCCCCCCCCCCCCCCCCCGCGGCCGTGTACGGAAGGACACCGCATCCCGATGCGCACCATTGACGATCTCGACGTCGCCGGCCGGCGAGTCTTGCTGCGGGCGGACCTCAACGTCCCGCTGGAGGACGGCCAGATCACCGACGACGGGCGGATCCGGGCCAGCCTGCCGACGATCGAGGCGCTGCGGGCCCGGGGCGCCAAGGTCATCGTCTGCGCCCACCTCGGCCGCCCCAAGGGGGAGGTCAAGCCCGAGTTCTCGCTCGCGCCGGTCGCCGCCCGCCTGGGCGAGCTGCTGGGCGCGGAGGTGGCGTTCGCCTCCGACGTCGTCGGCGAGTCGGCCCAGGCCGTCGCGGGCGGCCTCGCGGACGGCGGCGTCGCCCTGCTGGAGAACCTGCGCTTCGAGCCGGGCGAGACCAGCAAGGACGACGCCGAGCGCGGCGCCCTCGCCGACCGGCTGGCCGCCCTCGCCGAGGTCTACGTCGGGGACGGCTTCGGCGCCGTGCACCGCAAGCACGCGTCGGTCTACGACGTGCCGAAGCGGCTCCCGCACGCCGCGGGCGGGCTGATCGCCGCCGAGGTCGAGGTGCTGCGCAAGCTCACCGAGGACGTCGCGCGCCCCTACGCGGTCGCGCTCGGCGGGTCCAAGGTGTCCGACAAGCTCGGGGTCATCGACAACCTGCTCGGCAAGGCCGACCGCATCCTGATCGGCGGCGGCATGGTGTTCACCTTCCTCAAGGCGCAGGGCCACGAGGTCGGCAAGAGCCTCCTGGAGGAGGACCAGCTCGGCACCGTCCGCGAGTACCTGCGGCGGGCCGAGGAGTCCGGCGTCGAGTTCGTGCTGCCGGTCGACATCGTCGCGGCCGCCGCGTTCGCCGCCGACGCCGACCACGACGTGGTCCCCGCCGACGCGATCCCGGCCGACCGGCTGGGCCTGGACATCGGGCCCGAGTCCGGCAAGCTGTTCGCCTCCCGCCTCGCCGACGCCAGGACGGTGTTCTGGAACGGCCCCATGGGCGTGTTCGAGATGGAGCCCTACTCGCACGGCACCCGCGCCGTCGCGCAGGGCCTCATCGACTCCGGCGCGTTCACCGTGGTCGGCGGCGGCGACTCCGCCGCGGCCGTCCGGCGGCTCGGCTTCGACGAGGCGGCCTTCTCCCACATCTCGACCGGCGGCGGCGCCAGCCTGGAGTACCTCGAAGGCAAGACGCTGCCCGGCCTGCAAGCCCTGGAGGACTGACCGATGGCCCCCGCGACCCCGCAGACCGGCCGCAAGCCGCTCATGGCCGGCAACTGGAAGATGAACAACAACCACCTCGAGGCGATCGCGCTCGTCCAGAAGATGGCGTTCGCGCTCAAGGACGCCGACCACGACGCCGTCGACGTGGCCGTGATCCCGCCGTTCACGGCGCTGCGCTCGGTGCAGACGCTGATCGAGGCCGACAAGTACGCGATCCAGTACGGCGCGCAGGACGTCTCCCAGCACGCGTCCGGCGCCTACACCGGCGAGATCTCCGCGGCGATGCTCGCCAAGCTCGGCTGCACCTACGCCGTCGTCGGGCACTCCGAGCGGCGCCAGTACCACGCCGAGGACGACGCGGTCGTCAACGCCAAGGCCAAGGCCGCGCTCGCCGCCGACCTCACCCCGATCCTGTGCGTCGGCGAGGGCCTGGAGGTCCGCAAGGCCGGCGAGCACGTCCCGCACGTGCTCGCGCAGGTCGACGGCGGGCTGGAGAAGATCCCCGCCGACCAGGTGCGGCGCACGGTGATCGCCTACGAGCCGGTCTGGGCGATCGGCACCGGCGAGGTCGCCACCCCGCAGGACGCGCAGGAGGTCTGCGCCGCCATCCGTACGCGGCTCGCCGAGCTGTACGACGGCGGAGTGGCCGACGAGACGCGTATCCTGTACGGCGGCTCGGTCAAGGGCGGCAACGTCGCCGGGATCATGGCGCAGGCCGATGTGGACGGCGCCTTGGTCGGTGGTGCCAGCCTGGACCCGGGCGAGTTCGTCAAAATCTGCCGGTACCGGGATCTGCCGGTCTGATCAAAACTGATCAATTCCGTGTGAACCAGGGGTTCTTGCCGAACCAGCGAAGACTTCGTCGTACCCTTCGTAGCTGACGGGTAAACGCCCGGTCCGGCCCGACCCTCCGTCCTGAACTACAGACAAGGCGCTGAAGAAACGTGATCATCGCAACGTCCATCGTGCTCATCGTCACGAGCCTGCTGATGGTGGTCCTCGTCCTGATGCACAAGGGCAAGGGCGGCGGCCTGTCCGACATGTTCGGCGGCGGCGTCTCGTCGTCCCTCGGAGGGTCCTCGGTGGTCGAGCGCAACCTCGACCGGCTGACCATCGGCGTCGGCGTGGTCTGGTTCGCCGCGGTCATCGTGCTCGGACTGCTGTTCAAGCACAAGGGCGTCGGCTGAGCCGCCCGTTCAACACATGCGAGCGCCGCGCCGTCCTCGAAGGTCACGGGCGGCGGCGGAACACCAAGCGAGGAGTAATCCGTGGGTAGTGGCAACGCGATTCGGGGCAGCCGTGTCGGGGCCGGTCCGATGGGAGAGGCGGAGCGCGGCGACGCCGCCCCCCGCGTCTGGGTGACCTTCTACTGCGCCAACCGGCACGAGACCCGCCCCAGCTTCGCGACGGACGTCGCGGTGCCCGAGACCTGGGACTGCCCGCGCTGCGGGTTCCCCGCCGGCCAGGACTCCGAGAACCCCCCGGCCCCGCCGAAGACGGAGCCCTACAAGACCCACCTCGCGTACGTGAAGGAGCGGCGCAGCGACGAGGACGGCGAGGCCATCCTCGAGGAGGCGCTCGCCAAGCTCCGGCAGAAGCGCGCCGCCGTGAAGCAGGCCATGGAGGCCGCGGCCCGCTGACGCCGGCCGCACGTCTTTCCGGACCGAGGCCGCTCCCGCGGAGTCAGCAGTCGGGCGCGCAGAGGCGGCGGGCGGTGGCCTGCCCGAAGATCCGCAGGATGTCCTGCGGGGCGTGCGCGGTGTAGACGCTGCCGCCGGTCGCGTCCGCGATCCCGCGCAGTTCGGCGGTGTCCACGTCCGGGCCGAACCCGACCACGATGATCTGCACCGGCCGGGCCGGGTCGCGCTCCGCGCGCAGGGCCGCCAGCGTCGCGGGGAGCGTCGGGCCGTCCGGGTCGTCGTCGCGGCCGTCGGTGAACACCAGCACGGTGTTGACCATCTCCGGCCGGTACGTGCGGCGCATGTACCGGACGGCGGCCAGCAGCGTGTCGTACAGGCCCGTGCCGCCGTCCGGCCGCGGGCGCAGCGCCGCCAGCGCGCCGAGGATCCGCTGCCGGCGGGTCGCGGACCCGATCCGGCCTCCGAGCGGGCCCATCGGCACGTTCTCGTGCCAGTCCCGTGCGCCGTCCAGCCGCGTCGAGAAGATCCACTGGGCGAGCTCGGTGTCGTCCGGCTGGAGCGCGAGGCCCTGCCGCGACGCCTGCGCGATCGCCTGCATCCGGGTGAGGCCGGTGCCGGGCACGCGCTGCGCCATCGACCCGGACACGTCGATCAGCGACAGCATCCGCGAGGCGAGCGCCAGCCGCGCCCACGCCTGCGCGACCCGCTCGACGTCGGCCCCCTCCGGGGCGGGCAGCTCCGGCGGGCGCGCCGCCGCCACGCCGGCGGCGTCGGCGAACGCCGCGGGAGGGGCTCCGTCCGGGTCCCGGAAGCCGCGCGACCGGAACGCCTCGCGGGCGGCGCCGGACCGCAGCGCCCGCGCGAACAGCCGCGCGGCCGGATCGGCGGACGGCAGCGTGACCGGATAGTCCAGGAAGAGGGTGCCGTCGGGCGGGTAGACGGCCTCCGCCGGCTCGGACGGGTCCGCGCGGTCGTGCGCCCACACGGCCTGCTCCGACGTCACCAGGACGGGGACGCGGCCGGACTCGCGGCGGGCGAGGGCGGAGAACTGCGCCGAGGCGTCGGGCGCGACGTGCTGGCGCACGTCCCGCGCGAACGCCGCGAACGGCGCGGAGGCCTTCCCGTACCGTGCGTCGACCATGAGCAGCGACGCCAGGCCCGTGCCGGTGCGCGCCGGGTCGGCCACCGTCAGCCGGAACGACCGGGACTCCCGCGTCCCGGGCACGGCCGCGTCCAGCACCTTCCGCCACGGCCCGGCCGCGCGGCCGGCCTCGGCGCGGGGCAGCGCCGCCACCAGCGGGGAGCGGGCGAGGGACCCGGCGGCGGGCGGCGGCGCCTCCAGCAGGCGCAGCCACAGCGACGAGTCGGGGACCCACACGTCCGGGCGGCGGACGCCCGCGCCCGGCGGGATCTCGCCCGCCAGCAGCGCCCGCACGCCGGCGGGCCCCGCCGCCCGCACGGCGACCCGCACGCAGCGGCCCCGGACCCGGTGCCCCCGGCGGTTGAATCCGGCGCCCACCGCCGAGACCGCTCCGGCGATCTCGGGTGCGGCGGCGACGTCGAGCCCCCGCACGGGTCCGGAGCAGCCCGGGGTCTCCGACAGCGCGTACACCGAGGTGCCGAGCACGGCCGCGACGACCGCCCCGCTCACCGCCGCGCCCGCCGTCAACGCACGCCGGCGCCCCCGCCGGCCGCTCCCTCGATGCGCTCCGCCCACGTCCGACCTCGACTCCCGCCGACCCTGGCACCCGCACCGGCGGCGACTCGCGCGGCCGGCCTCTGTGAGCCGCCCATTGTCGGACCCACCGGTCACACCGGCATCGGCAGAATCGCCGGTCTCCCCGGCGGCGCCTCGGCGGGCCCCTCTGACCAGCGTCGATATGCGCGCGTGTATGGCGGCACGAGCGATATCCATATTGGACGCCGCGAGTGCGGCTCTGGTCTGCTGGGCGGCGTCCGCCCTCCGCCCCCGGGAAAGCAGGTGCCTCCGCATGCCGTTCGAGCAGTCCGGCTCTTCCCGGCGGGCGCTGCTGGCCGCCGCGGCCCTCCTGCCGCTGGCCGGATGCGCGGAGAGGGAACGACCGTCCGCCGCGGCGGCATCGCCGTCCGCACGGTCCCCGGACGTCTCGCCGGCCGTGCAGCCGGACGCGTCGCGGTTCGCGGCGCTCGAACGCCGGAACGGCGCCCGCCTCGGCGTGTACGCGGTGGCGACCCGGACCGGAGCCGAGGTGGCCTACCGCGCCGACGAGCGCTTCGCGTTCTGCTCCACCTTCAAGGCGCTCGCCGCGGCGGCGGTCCTGCACGGCAATCCGCTCGCCCACCTCGACGAGCGCGTCACCTACACCCGGGCCGACGTGAACTCCATCTCACCGATCACCAAGGACCGCGTCGCCACCGGCATGACGATCCGGGAGCTGTGCGACGCCGCCGTCCGCTACAGCGACGGCACGGCGGGGAACCTGCTGATGCGCGACGCCGGCGGCCCGGAAGGGCTGACCGCCTACCTGCGCGGGCTCGGCGACACCGTCAGCCGCATGGACGACTACGAACCCGAACTGAACAGGGTCCGCCCGGACGATCCCCGGGACACGACGAGCCCAAGGGCGATCGCCGCCGACTACCGTGCGATCGTCCTCGGGGACGCGCTGGAGCCGGGAAAGCGCGCCCTGGTCCGCGGCTGGCTCGAACGCAGCGCCACCGCCGTCGGGGCCGAACGCATCAAGGCCGGGCTGCCCCGGGGCTGGCGGACGGCGAGCAAGACCGGGACCGGCGACTACGGCAGGGCCAACGACATCGCCGTCGTGTGGCCTCCCCGGGGAGCTCCGCTGATGGTGGCCGTCATGACCGACCGTCCGGGGTACGACACCCCGCCCAAGAACGCCCTGATCGCGGAGGCCGCGAAGCTGGTCGTCTCCGGCCTGTCGCGGGCGGGGCTGTGACGGTCTCCGCCCCCGCGTCGGGAACCGCGCCCGCCCCCGCCCCGCCCGCTCCCGCGGCGGACCCGTCCGGGCGCCGCGTGATCGCGGCGGTCGTGGCGATCCAGCTGGCCGCGAGCCTCGGCTTCTTCTCGGTGATGGCGCACCTCGTCGCGCACCTCCGGCACGACCTGGGACTGCTGGCCGGCACGGTCGGCCTGGTCCTCGGCGTGCGGGTGGGGCTCCAGTTCGCGCTGCTCCTCCCGGTCGGCACGGTCACCGACCTGCTCGGCGCGCGCCGGACCGGGATGCTCTCCTGCGCCGTGCGCGCGCTGGGGTTCGCGATGCTCGGGTACGCCGAGGGCCTGGGCGCGCTGCTCTGCGCGGCCGTCGTCCTCGCGGTGGGCGGCGCGCTCTACAACCCCGCGGCCCACAGCCTGCTCGCGGCCGTCGGCCCCGGCGGAAGGTCCGGCGGCTTCGCCGCCTACGTCGCCCAGCACCTGGCGACCGTCGCGGGCCCGCCGATGGGCCTGCTCCTCCTGGGGACGGGGGCCGGGTTCCCCCTCCTGACGGGCACCGCCGCCGCTCTCTGGACGGTCGCGGGCGCCCTGTTCCTGGTCGTGCCCCGGTCCGGCGCGAAGCGCGCCGCCGCGGGCCTCCGCGACGTCCTCGCGGGCGTCCGGGCGGTGCTCGGCGACCGGAGGTTCCTGTACTTCGCGCTGCTGACCGCGCCGACGACGCTGCTCGCGACCCACATCATGACGGCCGCGCCCCTCCTCGGCTTCAGGCCCGCGGTGGCGACGCTGTCCTTCTCCCTCCTGGCCATGGTGGCGGCGGCGGTCCAGCCCTTCGTCGCCGTCCGGCGGCGGGGGGAGCGGCCGTGGGTGCTGCGCCTCGGCCTGCTGTGCGCCGCGGCGGCGTTCTTCGTGCTCGCGGCGCTGGACGGCACGCAGGCCGGCCCGCTGATGGCCGCGGCCGTCCTCAACGGGGTGGCGAACGGCCTCGTCCAGCCGGCGGTCTTCCAGCGCACCGCGCGGCACGCCCCGGTGGAGCGCTTCGGCTCGTACTACGGCGTCCTGGCGTTCTGCGCCGGCATGTTCTCCTTCGCGGGCGACCTGGTGATCGGCCGCCTCTTCGACCTGGGACCGGCGGGCGCGGTCTGGGCCCTCGCCGGGGTCGGCGCCTGCGCGCTCGTGGCCGTGGCGGGCACGGCCCGGGTCGAATAATCTTCGGGGAACGGGACACAAGGGCGCGGTTCCCGCGCGGGAGTTCGGTGTCCGCCGGGCAGTTCGGAGGAACCTCATGGACGCGGTCGACCAGGCGATCCTGCGGCGCCTGCAGCGGGACGGGCGGCAGACCAACCGCGAACTGGCCGAGGCGGTGGGGATCGCGCCGTCCACGGCCCTGGAGCGGACGCGGGCGCTGCGCGCGCGGGGCGTCATCACCGGGTTCCACGCGGCGGCCGACCTGGAGCGGCTGGGGCGCGGGGTGCAGGCCCTGATCTCCATCAGGATCCGGCCCCAGTCGCGCGAGGCCATCGAGTCCGCCCGCGACAGCATGGCCTCGATGCCCGAGACGATCGGGGTCTTCGTGGTGACCGGGAACGAGGACCTGCTCGTCCACGTGGCCGTGCCGAGCACCGCCTACCTCCGCGACTTCGTCCTCGACCGGCTGGCGCGCCGCAAGGAGTACGTGGACGTCCGCACCATCGTCGTGTACGACTACGTCCAGCCGGTGGAGCAGTCCGAACTTCCGTCGGCGCACCGGCCGGAAGGGCGAACGGCCTACACCTGACGGGCAGCGTTCTCCCGTGTGGTCGAAGGATTGACGGGTCCACGCTTCTGAGTCGAATGAACGACGGCTGCACGCGCCATCTCCCGCACGTTCGCCTAGCTTCGGCGGCATGGAGCGACGAAACCATTCATCCGGCGCGCTGCTGGTGCTCGCCGCCGGTGTGCTCTGGGGGACGGTCGGGCCGGCGCAGGTGCTGGCCGGGCCGTCCGCGAGCCCGGTCGCGGTCGGCGGCGCCCGGATCCTCTCGGGCGGGCTCGTGCTCGCCGTCCTCGTCCTCGCGGCGGACCGCCGGGCGTTCCGCGCGCTGACCCGGCCGGCCTGGGCGCCGATCGCGGCGGCCTCCGCCGCGACCGGCACCTTCCAGGCGTCGTTCTTCAGCGCGGTCGACCGGACGGGCGCCGCCGTCGCGACCGCCGTGGTCTTCGGGCTCGCGTCCGTCTCGACCGGTCTCTGCGAACGGCTCGTCCTGCGGGCCGGGCTCAGCCGCCGCTGGTGGGCCGGGACGGCCTGCGCGGTCGGCGGCGTGGCCCTGCTGATGGTGCCGGGGCAGGCCGTCCACGCCGACCCCTCCGGGATCGCGCTGAGCCTCGTCGGCGGGACGTGCTTCGGCGTCTACACGGTGTCGGCCAAGGTCCTGACGGGCCGCGGCGCGGGGACGTCCGGCATGGGGATGGCGGCCGCGGTGTCGGTGACGCTGCTCGCCGGGGGAGCGGCCCTGCTGCCCTGGACGCTGCCGGAGCTGCCGGCGCTCGCCGCGCCGCGCTCGGCCGCGCTGGTGGCCTGGCTCGGGCTCGCCGCCACCGCCGCCGCGTACATGTTCTTCGTCACCGGCCTCGGGCGGGTGGCCGCCGCGACCGCCGGGACGCTCAGCCTCGCCGAGCCGCTCGTCGCCACCGGCCTCGCCGTCGCCGTCCTCGGCGAGCGGATGCCGCCGCCCGTCGCGGCCGGGTCGCTGCTGCTGATGGGCGGTCTGTTCCTGGTCTCGGTGCCCGAGCGCGCTCGGCGCGGGCGCGCGGCGGCCCGGTATGATGGCGCCCACGCGACTGGCGCAGTCAAGGTGGAGACGACCACCGGGGAGCGAAAGTAGTCCGCACACCGCGCGCCTGGGTGTACGGGTCCCCTTCGCCGGGGCGCCCGAAGCCCTGGCGCGAACAGCGCGGAGGCTCACGATGCACGAACCGGCCGTACCCCATCTGCAGGGCCAGGACCCCGAGATCGCGGAGCTGGTGGAGGCCGAGGCCCGGCGCCAGTACGAGAAGATCCGGCTGATCGCCTCGGAGAACTACGTGTCGGAGGCGGTGCTGGAGGCCGCGGGCACGGTCCTGACCAACAAGTACTCCGAGGGCTACGCGGGCAAGCGCTACTACGAGGGCCAGCAGAACGTCGACCCCGTCGAGCTGCTCGCCATCGAGCGGGCGAAGGGCGTGTTCGGCGTCGAGCACGCCAACGTCCAGCCCTACTCGGGCTCGCCCGCCAACCTCGCGGTCTACATGGCGTTCCTGGAGCCGGGCGACGCGGTCATGGGCCTGTCGCTGCCGATGGGCGGCCACCTCACGCACGGCTGGTCGGTGTCGGCCACCGGCAAGTGGTTCCGGCCCGTCCGCTACGACGTGCGGGCCGACACCGGCCGGATCGACATGGACCAGGTGCGCGACCTCGCGCTCAAGGAGCGGCCGAAGCTGATCTGGTGCGGCGGCACCGCGATCCCGCGCACGATCGACTTCCCGGCGTTCGCCGAGATCGCCCGGGAGGCCGGCGCGGTGCTGGCCGCCGACATCGCGCACATCGCGGGCCTGGTCGCCGGCGGCGCGCACCCGTCCCCGGTCGGGCACGCGGACGTCATCACCACGACCACGCACAAGACGCTGCGCGGCCCGCGCGGCGCCATGATCATGTCGACTGCGGAGCACGCGAAGGCGGTCGACAAGGCCGTCTTCCCCGGCCTGCAGGGCGGGCCGCACAACCACACGACGGCCGCGATCGCCGTCGCGCTGAAGGAGGCGGCGCGGCCGGACTTCGCCGGGTACGCCCGGCAGGTCGTCGCCAACGCCAAGGTGCTGGCCGCCGCGCTGCTGGACCGCGGCTACGACCTGATCTCCGGCGGCACCGACAACCACCTCATCCTCATCGACCTGACGACCAAGGGCGTGGCGGGCAAGCCCGCCGCGCAGGCGCTCGACCGCGCCGGCATCGAGCTCAACTACAACGCCGTCCCCTTCGACCCGCGCAAGCCGTTCGACCCGTCGGGGCTGCGGCTCGGCACCGCCGCGATCACCACCCGGGGGCTCGGCGAGGAGCACATGCCTCAGGTCGCGGCGTGGATCGACGAGGTCGTCCAGGCCGCCGCCAAGGAGGACGAGACGGTCCTGGACCGGGTCGCCGGGCAGGTCCGCGAGCTGCTCGCCGCCTACCCGATGCCGGGCTGGCGGTCCGCGCCCTGACGCTCAGCGCGGGCGCAGCAGCGTGATCATGCGCCAGGCCTCGGGGTCGGCGAGGGGCACCGCGTCCTCGCCGGCCCCGAAGTCGCCGTACTGCGCCGCCACCTCCAGACCGCCCGCGAGGCGGATCGCGGCGTCCAGCTCGGTGGCCGTCCAGAACCGGTAGGGCACGACGTCGCGGACGACCCGCGACTCCGCGCCCTCCCCGGTGATGGTCATCGTGACGTGGTCGTCGGCGATCTGGGTGACCGGGTCCAGCCGGTCGGACGGCTCGCCCCAGCGCACGCTCGCCCGCACGCCGTCCCGCTCGACCGTCCACCCGGTGCTGACGCTCGGGTCGCCGCCCAGCCGGTCGCGGGGATGCGACATCTCGATGACGTAGAGGCCGCCGGGGGACAGGTGCGCGGCGGCGCGGCGCAGGTGCGCCACGAACGCGTCCAGCGTCATGAGGTGGGACGTGGAGTCCAGCATGGTCGCGATGAGGTCGAACCGGCGCCCCAGCGCGAACCGCGTCATGTCGCCCTCGACGACCTCCAGCCCGACGCCGGCCTTCGCGGCCTCGCGGGCGGCGTAGGCGCACATCCGCGGGTTGAGGTCGAGCGCCGTCGCCGCCAGGCCGCGGCGGGCGAACTCGCGGGCGTGCTCGGCGGGGCCGGCGGCCAGCTCCAGCGCTGTGCGGGGGTCGAGGCCCTGCTCGGCGCACCAGCCGAGGAGCACCTCCACCTCGGCCGGCACGTCGCGGAACGAGCACGCCAGCTCGTACGCCCAGGGGTCGTCATATACGCCGCTCACCCGCCCATCCTGCCAGCGCCCCCGGCTCGGCGGGACGGCCGTCCAGGCGCAGCCTGATCTCCACGATCGCGGTGTCCTCGGTGCGCCGGGTCCGCCCGCCGAGCGAGGTCAGCAGCCGCCGCATCCGGGCGTTCTCGCTCAGCGCGGTCGCGCGCACCTCCACCAGGCCGCGGTCCCGGGCCAGCGCGAGGAGCAGCACGGCGAGGCCGCGGCCGAGCCCGCGGCCCTGCCAGGCGTCCTCGACCAGGAACGCCACCTCCGCGGCGCCCGGATCGCGGACGAGGACCAGGTGCGCGAGCGCCAGCAGCGACCCGTCCGGGCCCTCGGCGACCAGCGTCATGCCGCGCGAGGGATCGCAGAACCGCTCGAACGCCCGCCGCGGCGGATACGGCTTGGGGCTGAAGTAGCGCATCCGGCGGCTGTCGAGGGAGCAGCGCTCGTGCAGCGCCCGCACGGCGTCCGCGTCGCGCCGCTCGATCGGCCGGACGACCACCTGCGTGCCGTCGCGCAGCGCGATCCGCCGGGACGCGCAGGGACGCGGCACGGTGGGGAGCGCGGCGCGAACCAGCGCGTCCGCCCGCGCCGCCTCGGTCGCGGTGAACGGCAGGCCCACGCGGCGGAGCCGGACCGAGCGGCCGCGCACCGGAACGAGGAGGTCGCACCGGTCGGGCTTCCCGTCCTCGCCGTCCGGCGCGCTCCAGCGGGCGTCGTCGGCGCGCAGCAGCTCCCCGAGGATCTCGGGCACCGCGTGCGGTTCGGCGCGGAGGCGCGACGCCAGGACGAGGACGCGGGTCGGCTCGTCCACCAGCTCGTGGGGGCGGGCGGGCAGGACGGCGGTCCGGGTCCCGCCCGCCGCGCCCAGCGCCTCGGCGAGGGCGCGCGCGTCCGGGCCGCCGGGCGGGACGTCGACGACGAACTCGTCCACCACCCCGCCGGAGTCGAGCTGGACGGACAGCCCGAGGATGTTGGCGCCGCGCCGGGCCAGCGCGGCCGTGAGGGAGGCGAGGCGGCCGGGCCGGTCCTCGATCTCGGTGCGGATGCGGAGCAGCGGCATGGGACGTTCCCTCCGGGGCCCGGGCGCCCCGCTCGTGTCCGGTGCGGTCGCGGACCAGGCTCGCCGACGCGTGTTACGCGGCCGCTACGTCATCGTGTGCCAGGGGTTTCACATTTCGGACGGGGGTTGAGCCGCCCGCCCCGAGCGCCTAGCGTGCGGGGAGTGATCGACCCCGTGAGCGGTGAGCACGTCAACGACCGACCGCGGCGCGGCCCGTCCCCGACGCGGCTCCCGCTGCTCCTCCCCGGTTCGCTCAGCGACGAGCAGCGGGCCGTCTACGAGGCGGTGACGGGCGGGCCCCGCGCCGGCGACCGCAACCCGCCCTTCGCCCTGGCCGACGACATCGGGCGGCTCCAGGGCCCGTTCAACGCGATGCTCTACAGCCCTCCCGTCGGCCTGCCGCTCCAGGACCTCGGCGCGGCGCTGCGCTTCCGCACCGGGTTCACCAAGCGCGAGCGGGAGATCGCGACGCTCGTCGTGGCCGCGCACCTGCGCTCCGACTTCGAGTGGTACGCCCACGAGCGCATCGGGCGCCGGCAGGGGCTCGCCGACGAGGAGATGGACGCGCTGCGCGAGGGCCGGGCGCCGATGCTCGCCGACGTCCGCGAGCGCGTCGTGCACGAGGCGGCGCGGCAGCTCGTGGCCGAGGGCGACCTCGCCGACGCCGTGTACACCGAGGCGGTGGCGACGCTCGGCCGCACCGCCCTGGTCGAGCTGGTCGCGCTCGTCGGCTACTACCAGGCGCTCGCGCTGCAGCTGCGCGTGTTCCGGGTCGGGGTCCCGGACGGCGAGGCCGCGCCCGAGTGGCCCCCTTCGGGGGACGGGGATGAGTGAGGTCCTGCGCACGGTGCGGCTGGCCCTGCACCCGGTGTCGATGCGCGACCACGGCGCCCTGCTGACGCACTGGACGGGCCCCCTCGTCCGCCGGCACCTGTTCGACGACCGGGTGGTCACCCCCGTGCAGGTCAGCGAGATCATCGAGGCCAGCGAGCGGGACTTCGCGACCGAGGGCTACGGGCTGTGGGCGCTGCGCCCCGCGCCCTGGTCCCCGGGCGCCGGCGCGGCGGCGCCGGGCGACCCGCTGGTCGGCGTGGCCGGGCTCAGCCACCACGAGGGGCCGCTCGGCCACGGCGTGGACGTCGAGATCCTCTACAGCCTGGAGCCCGACCACTGGGGCCGGGGGCTGGCCGCCGAGGCGTCCCGGGCCGTCCTGGACTACGCGTTCGGGGTGGTCGGCGTGCGCCGGATCACCGCCGAGATCGACACGGCCAACCCCGCGTCGTCGGAGATCGCGCTGCAGCTCGGGATGCGCCGGTGGCGGGACGGCCCGAGCGGCCCCGACGGCGCCGCCTACTATGCGGCCGAACGCTCGCGCTGGATCGGATCCCGTCGAATTGTGGACGCCGTACCCTAGAATCCGTTGCCGCCTGTTGCTTTTGCTGCGGAATGCAGCAGGATGAGCGCATGAGCTCCTCCCCGGGCCGGGCGCCCCTGGCCTCCGGCTTCGCCAACGGCGGCGTCTCCTACTGGTACCGGGCGGCCGGACGCCCCGCCCCCGGTCCCCGCCTGCCCGGCCCGCGCACCGCCGACGTGTGCGTCGTCGGCGCCGGCTACACCGGGCTCTGGACGGCCTACTACCTCAAGCGCGCCCGCCCGGAACTGCGCGTCGTCGTGCTGGAGCGCGAGTTCGCGGGGTTCGGCGCGTCCGGCCGCAACGGCGGCTGGGTACTGGGGGAGATCGCGGGATCCCGGGAGCGCTACGCCGCCCGGCACGGGCGCCCCGCCGCGATCGCGCTGCAGCAGGCCATGTTCCAGGCGGTGGACGAGGTCGTCCGCGTCGCCGGAGCCGAGGAGATCGACGCCGGGCTGGTGAAGGGCGGCGTCCTGCACGTGGCCCGCAACGCCGCCCAGCGCGCCCGCCTCGCCGCCCTGGTCGGCGAGGCCCGCGAGTGGGGCTGGAGCGACGACGACCTCGTCCCGCTGCCCGCCGCCGAACGCGACGACCGGCTGCGCGTCGAGGGCGCGACCGGCGCGGCGTGGAGCCCGCACGCCGCGCGGGCGCAGCCCGCCGCGCTCGTCCGGGGCCTCGCCGGGGCGGTCCGGCGGCTCGGCGTGGAGGTCTACGAGGGCACGCCCGTCGTCCGGATCGACCCGCGCCGGGGCGCCGCCCCGGCCCGCGCCGTCACCCCGTTCGGGACCGTCACCGCCGAGTACGTCCTGCGGGGCACCGAGGGCTTCACCGCCGCGCTGCCCGGCCACCGGCGCGACTGGCTCCCGATGAACAGCTCCATGATCGTCACAACGCCGCTGCCCGCCCGGGCCTGGAAGGCGATCGGGTGGGAGCGCCGCGAACTGCTCGGCGACATGGCGCACTACTACATGTACGCGCAGCGCACCGCCGACGACCGCATCGCCTTCGGCGGCCGGGGCCGCCCCTACCGGTACGGGTCGCGCTTCGACGACGGCGGCCGGACCGAGCCGTCCACCGTGGACGCGCTCTGGCGGATGCTCACCCGGATGTTCCCCGCCGTCGCCGACGAAGGGGAGGTGGAGGTGGAGCACGCCTGGTCGGGCGTCCTCGGCGTCCCCCGCGACTGGTGCGCGACGGTGGTCCTCGACCACGAGACGGGGCTCGGCCACGCCGGCGGCTACACCGGCCACGGCGTCGCCACCGCGAACCTCGCCGGGCGCACCCTCCGCGACCTGGTCCTGCGCCGCGACACCGAGCTGACCGCGCTGCCGTGGGTGGACCGGCGCGTCCGGCGCTGGGAGCCCGAACCCCTGCGCTGGCTCGGCGTGCACGCGATGTACGCCCTCTACCGCGCCGCCGACGCCCGCGAGGCGTCCGCGCCCTCCGCGGCCACCTCGGGCCTGGCCCGCCTCGCCGACCGGATCACCGGCCATTGACGAGCCGCTGGACCTCCCCGTACGACGGCACGGCAGGGGCCTCGCCCGCCCCGGTCACCTCGAGCGCCGCGGCGACCGCCGCCCCCAGCGCCGTGCGGAAGAGCAGCGACCCGGTGCTCACCCGGTGCACGCCGAGCCGCGCGAGGCACCGGTACTCGGTCCTGCCCGGGAGGTGCAGCACGTTCAGCGGCAGGTCCGTGGCGTCCAGCACGGCCCGGATGTCGGCGTCGTCCGCGATCCCCGGGACGAAGAGTCCGTCCGCTCCGGCCGCGGCGAACGCCCGCGCCCGCCGGAGCGTCTCGTCCAGGTCGGGGGAGCCCAGCCAGAACGTGTCGGTGCGGGCGTTCACGAACAGCCCCGGCGCGGCCTCCTTGACGGCGGCGATGACGGCCGCCTGGTGACCGGCGGGAGCGAGGGTCCCGTCGGGACGCCCGTCCTCCAGGTTGATCCCGGCGATCCCGGACGACGCGAGTTCGGCGGCCAGCGCGGCCACCTCGCCCGGGCGGGCGGAGAACCCGCCCTCGACGTCGACGGTCACCGGCACGGGCAGCCGCGCCAGCGCCCGGCCCAGCGCGAGGGTCTCGGCGCGCGTGCCGCCGGCCGCGTCGGCCTTCCCGGCCGCCGCGGCGACGCCGAGGCTCGTCGTCCCGATCGCCGGGAACCCGGCCTCGGCCAGCGCCGCGCCGCTCGCGAAGTCCCACGCGTTCGGCAGCACCAGCGGACCGTCGCCGTGGTGCAGCCGCCTGAACCGGTCCGCCTTCTCCGCGCCTCCGAAGTCCATGCCTAGAACCTACGGGCGGGTCGTTTCGGCGCACGTCGAAGCGTTCGCCGCGCCGGCGCTCCGGCGCACCCCTAGAAGGTGCGGTAGTGCGTGCTGAGGCGGCCCTCGTCGTCCAGGACGTGGAACGCGACGCCCGGGGGAGCGTCCGTGTCGGCGATGTCGCCTTCCTGCCACGGCAGCCGGAGGGTGGACACGACGCCGGGCGCGACGAGCAGGGGCCGTCCCGCGAAGGTCGTGGCCGCCGCCGTGTGGGCGTGGCCGCACAGCAGCGCCACGACCTGCGGATGGCGCCGGACCACCTCGGCGAGGCGCTGCTCGCCGAACTGCCGGATCCCGTCGACGTAGGGGATCTGGAGCTCCACCGGCGGGTGGTGGAAGCAGACGAACGCCGGCGCGTCCGGAGCCGCGGCGAGCCGCCGGTCGAGCCACCCGATCGTCTCGTCGTCGAGGTGCCCGTGGTCCTCGCCGGGGACGGTCGAGTCGCACATCAGGAACGTGGCCCCGCCGACCTCGTGGACGCGGTTGACCGGGCCGCCGTCCGGCGGCTCGTCCAGCAGGACCTCCCGGTAGGGACCGCGCACGTCGTGGTTGCCGGGGCAGGTGAGCACCGGATGCGGCGACGCCAGCACCTTGCGGGCCTGCTCGTACTCGGCGGGCTCGCCGTGGTCGGCGACGTCCCCGGTGACGAGCACGGCGTCGAGCGGCACGCCGTTCAGGTGGTCCATGACGCGTGCCGCGCGTTCGGCGCGCTGGGCGCCGCCGTCCAGATGGGTGTCGCTGAGCTGCGCGAAAACAATCATGCCGCGAATCTAGGGGCCGACCGGACCAGGATTAAGATCCAGTTCCATGCGCGGAGACTGGACCGGTTCGGTCGATCTGCATCTGGACGTCGACTCCTCCGGGGGCCGCCGGGCAGGCCTCGAACGCGCCCTCCGCGAGGCCATCAGGTCGCGGCGGCTGGCTCCCGGCGACGTCGTCCCGTCGACCCGCGCGCTGGCCGCCGAGCTGGGCGTGGCGCGCGGGACGGTCACCGCCGCCTACGACCAGCTCACGGCCGAGGGCTACCTCACGGCCGTCCCCGGCTCCCGCACGCGGGTCGCGGCAGGCCCCGCGGCCGGGCCCGCCGGACCCGGACCGGCGCCCGCGGAACCGGCGCCCGCCAGGACACCGGTACATGACCTGCTGCCCGGACGGCCCGACCTGAGCACGTTCCCGTCCGCGGCGTGGCTGCGCTCGACGCGCCGCGTGCTGGCGTCCGCCCCGCCCGACGCGCACGCGCTCGGCGACCCGCGCGGACGCCCCGAACTGCGCGAGGCGCTGGCCGGATACCTCGGCCGGGCCCGGGGCGTGCACGCCGACCCGGCCCGGATCGTGGTCACGTCCGGCTACGCCCAGTCCCTCGGCCTCCTGGCCGCCGTCCTGCGGGACCTCGGGACGGCGGCGGTCGGAATGGAGGAGCCGGGGCACTTCTTCCACCGCGAGATCGTCCGGCACGCCGGGCTCGGCGTCGTCCCCCTGCCGGTGGACGACCGGGGCGCGCGCCCGGACTCGCTCGACCGGGTGGGCGCGGCCGTGCTCACCCCCGCCCACCAGTACCCGACCGGGGCGACCCTCCGCCCGGACCGCCGCCTGGCCTTCGCCGCCTGGGCCCGCGACACGGGCGGGCCCATCGTCGAGGACGACTACGACGGCGAGTTCCGCTACGACCGCCAGCCGGTCGGGGCGTTGCAGGGGACGGCGCCCGACCACGTCGTCTACGGCGGAACCGCGTCCAAGACCCTCGCCCCGGCGCTGCGCCTGGCCTGGCTGGTCCTGCCCGAGCGCCTGGTCGAGCCCTTCGCCGAGGCCAAACGCCTCGCCGACGCCCACACCCAGTCGCTCGCCCAGCTCACACTGGCCGACCTCATCGACACCCACGCCTACGACCGGCACGTCCGCGCCGCCCGCCTGCGCTACCGGCGCCGCCGCGACCTGCTGGTCGCCGCGCTCCGCGAACGCGTCCCGCACGTCCGGGTCCAGGGGGTCGCCGCCGGGCTGCACGCCCTCGTCCTGCTCCCGGACGGGCAGGGTGAGGGCGAGGCCGTGCGCCGCGCCGCGTTCCACGACCTCGCCCTCATGCCTCTCCGCGACCACTGGCAGGAGCCGGACGGCCGCCCGCAGGGCCTCATCGTCGGCTACAGCACCCCGGTCGGCGCCGCCTACCCCGCCGCCCTGGACGCCCTCTGCGCCGTACTCGCCCGGCCGTGACCCGCCCGCTCACGCGACCTCCTCGTCGATGCTCCCGGACGGAAGGGTGATGACTTCACGAGCCTCCATTCCCGAACGCGATGGCCTGATTGCTCACCGTGAAGCGGCGGCCTCCTTGCGTCACCGCGACCCACTTCTGCCGAAGGCGTCACCTTCGTCACCTCCGGCACGGCGGCGGGCGTCCCACGGGGACGGCTCTAGGCTGATCGCATGGCCGGCAGCGTCCTGATCCTGACGGGCCCGCCCGGAGCGGGGAAGTCGACGGTGGCGGCTCGGGTCGCCCGCCGGCACCTGAGGGCCGTCCACCTGCACACCGACGACTTCTGGCACTGCATCGCGGCCGGTGCGATCCCGCCGTACGAGCCGGCGTCGCACTCCCAGAACGAGACGGTCATGAACGTCATCGCCGGCGCGGCGTTCGCGTATGCCGACGGGGGCTTCGTCACGGTCGTCGACGGGATCGTCGGCCCGTGGATGCTCCACCACTTCCGCGAGCAGGCGCGGGTGCGCCCCTCGGTGCCGGTCCACTACGCGGCCCTCCGCCCGCACCGCGACGTCACGCTCGCACGGGCCCAGGCCCGGACCGCGCCCGGCGCGCTGGTGGACCGCCGTCCTGTCCTGGCGATGTGGGACCAGTTCGCCGACCTCGGCGAACTGGAGCGCCACGTGCTCGACACCTCGGACGAGGACGTCGCCGGCACCGAGGCACGGGTCGCCGAGGCCCTCGCCTCCGGCCGCCTCCGGCTGCGCCTCTAGGGCGGGCCTTCGGGAGCCGGGCCGGTCAGGTCCGGCGAATCCGCTCGACGTCCCGCGCGGGCGTCTGGCACCGTGGCGGACGGATGTCCGATCTTCGTTCGACGTGATGGGGGCCGACCGTGGCATGCCGGATCACCGAGCTGGTGCTCGACTGCCGCGACCCGGAGAGGCTCGCGGAGTTCTGGTGCGAGGTGCTCGGGTACGCGGTGCTGGGCAAGGAGGGCGACGACGTCGAGATCGGCCCGCCGGAGGGGTTCGGCGGCCTCCAGCCGACGCTGGTCCTCAGCCGCAGCGACGATCCGCGGAACGGCAAGCTGCCGCTGCACTTCGACGTGAACGCGACCGACCGCGACCAGGACGCGGAGCTGGAGCGGCTCCTGGCCGCGGGGGCGCGGCACGCCGACGTCGGGCAGACGGGGGAGGAGAGCTGGGTCGTCCTGGCCGATCCGGAGGGCAACGAGTTCTGCCTGCTCCGGTCCCGCGTGACCTGACCCGCACGTCCGTTCGGTGCCGGGGCCCGTGGGCCGGCACCGCCCCGCGGGTCGCCGGGCGGTGCCGCAGGGGGCCTCAGGCGGTGGGCCGTTCCAGTGCCATCCTCGGGAGGCGCTTCGCGAGGGGCGCGGGGAGCCACCAGGCGTGCCTGCCGAGGAGCTGCATGACCGCCGGGACGATCAGGCAGCGGATGATCAGCGCGTCGAGGAGGACCGCCACCGCCAGGCCGAGGCCGAACTGCTGGAGCATCCGGTCCGGGCTGAGAATGAACGCGGCGAACACCACGATCATGATGGCGGCCGCCGCCGTGATGACCTTGCCGGTGGCGGCCAGGCCCTCGCGGACGGCGCGGGACGGGTCCCGGGTGCGCTCCCACTCCTCGTGGATGCGCGCGACCAGGAACACCTCGTAGTCCATGGAGAGGCCGAACACGATCGCGAAGATCATCACGGGGATGAACGCCTCGATGGGGCCGCTCTGCGCACCGAACCGGCCGTCCTGGAAGACCAGGACGATCGCGCCGAGCGCCGCGGCGATGGACAGCAGGTTGAGCAGCGCGGCCTTGACCGGGATCAGGACCGATCGGAACACCGCCATCAGCAGCAGGGCCGACAGTCCCACCACGACCGCGACGAACAGCGGCATCCGCGCCGACACCGAGTCCGCGAAGTCCTGGGTGGCGGCCGTCGTCCCGCCCACCAGGTATTGCACGCCGGTGCGCTCGGACAGGGCCGGGAGCACGTCGCCGCGCAGCTCGTGCACGAGGTCCGTGGTCCTCGCGTCCTGCGGCGCGGTCGTCGGGTAGGCGATGACGGCCGACACCTCGCCGTCCTCGGACGGGAACGGCGGGGTCGCGGCGGCGATGCCCTCGGTCCGCGCGAGGGCCTCGCGGAGCGGCCCCGCGTCGCCCTTGGCCACCACGATCAGCGGGCCGTTGAAACCGGGGCCGAACCCCTTCGCCAGCAGGTCGTAGGCCTGCCGGCTGGTCGAGGCCGGGGCGTCGTTGCCGGAGTCGGCGAAACCGAGCCGCATGTCCAGCGCCGGCGCCGAGAGGGCGAGCAGCGCGGCGACCGCGGCGAGCAGCGCCGGAACGGGGCGGCGCTGGACGGCCGCGGCCAGCCGGCGCCAGCCGTCCTCGCGCGGCCGGGACTTCGCGGCCCGCTTGCGGACCTGCCGCTGGATGCGGCCGCCGAAGACGCCCAGCAGCGCGGGCAGCAGCGTCAGCGACGCGGCCATCGTGACCAGCACGGTCAGCGCGACGGCGAGCGCCACCCCCTGGAGGGAGCCGAGCCCGAGGGCGATCAGGCCCAGCAGCGCGATGATGACGGTGCAGCCGGCGAAGAAGACGGTGCGCCCGGCGGCGTCCAGCGCCATGCGGGTCGCGGCCGGGGAGTCGGCCCCGTTCCGCAGCTCGTGCCGGTAGCGGTAGAAGATCAGCAGGGCGTAGTCCACGCCGACGCCCAGCCCGATCAGCATCATGATCGGCGGGGTGAAGTCGGCGACCGTGAACGCGTGCGAGGCGAGCGCGATCAGCCCGACCGCGCCGCCGACCGCGAACACGGCGGTGACCAGGGGCAGCGCCGCCGCCACGAGGGAGCCGAACAGGAACACGAGGATGACCAGGGCGGCCAGCATCCCGGCGCCCTCGGCGCCGCCGCCCCCGCCCTCCTCGGCGCCGCGGACGGCGTCGCCGCCGAGTTCGACGCGCAGCCCGTCCCCGGAGGCCGCCTGCGCGGTATCGATGATCTTGGTGACCCGCTCCTTCGGCACGTCCTCCGCCGCGCCGTCGAGCGTGACGGTCGCGTAGCCGACGGTGCCGGACCTGGAGACCGACAGGTCGCCGACGTCGGCGACCGCGGGCAGCCGGCGCACCTCGTCGAGCATCCGCCCGACGTCCTGCCGCTCGGCCCGCAGGCCCGCCGGGGCCTCGGCGACGATCTGGACCGTGGCGCCGGCCTGGCGGGAGCCGTGCTCCTCCATCAGGTCGGCGGCGGCCTGCGACTCGGTTCCGGGCAGCGAGAAGTCGTTGTGGTAGGCGGCGCCGGCGGCCTGCGAGCCGACCGTGATCGCCGCGACCACCAGCACCCACAGGGCGAGGGCGGCCCAGCGGCGGCGCTGCGACCAGGCGGCCAGGCGCCCGAACCGGCCCGCGGGGGGAGTGGGGCCGGCGTGCGCGGGCCCCGCGTGTGGAGTGGACATGCAGACGTCAACCTCGGGTCTTGAAGCGGGTGCCGACGAAGGCGCCCGCGACGGCGCACAGGATCGGCACGGAGATGAAGGCGGCGAGCAGGGCGGGCGTCCCGCCCACGTCGAGCGTCCGGTCGAGGACGAAATGGAAGAACACGCCGACGGCCTCGGTCAGCATGAAGCCCGCGGCCCCTCCGACCAGGAACCCGAGCACGGCACCCGTGAGATTCATGGCGCCAGCATCGGGACGCGGTACGCCGCGCGGCATCGGCCCCCGGTGTGCACTCGGGGCACCCCACCGGTTGCGGGTGCGGCGGGCCGGTTACCGCTCCGGTCGCATCCAGGCGGGGTTGACCATCCCGGACTCGTAGGCCAGGACGACGAGCTGCGAGCGGTCCCGCGCGTCCAGCTTGGTCATGATGCGGCTGACGTGCGACTTGACGGTGGCGGGGCTGAGCACGAGCCTGTCGGCGATCTCGTTGTTGCTCAGCCCGCCCGCGACGAGGACCATGACCTCGCGCTCGCGGTCGGTGAGGGCCCGCAGCCGTGGGCCGGGCCTCGGCGCCTCGACGCGCCCGGCGAACTCGCCGATCAGCCTGCGGGTGACGGACGGCGTGATCAGCGCGTCGCCGCGCGCCGCGACGCGCACGGCGTGGATCATCTCCGCCGGCTCGGTGTCCTTGAGCAGGAAGCCGGTGGCGCCGGCGCGCAGCGCGCCGTAGACGTACTCGTCGAGGTCGAAGGTGGTCAGGATGACGACCCTGACCGCGTCGAGCCGGGCGTCGGAGGTGATCCGGCGGGCGGCCTCCAGGCCGTCCATCCGGGGCATCCGCACGTCCAGCAGCGCCACGTCCGGGCGCAGTTCGCGGCAGGCCGCCACCGCCTGCTCGCCGTCGGCGGCCTCGCCGACCACCGTGATGTCGTCCTCGTCGTCGAGGATGGACCGGAACCCGGCCCGCACGAGCCCCTGGTCGTCGGCGAGCAGAACCTTGATCATCACAGGGGTGCCTCGTTCCGGTACGGAAGGCGGGCGCGGACGAGGTAGCCGCCGCCGGGCCGGCCGCCCGCGGTGAGCTCGCCGCCGAGAGCGCGGGCGCGCTCGCGCATGCCGCCGACGCCGCTGCCGGGCGCGCCGCCCGCGGCGGCCGGGCCGCGGCCGTCGTCGGCGACCTCGACGAGCAGTTCCCGGCGGCCGGGCTCGACGCTGACGGTCACCTCGCGGGCGGCGGCGTGCCGCACCACGTTGGTGAGGGACTCCTGGACGATCCGGTACGCGGCCAGGCCGACCTCGGCCGGCGGGTCCGCCGCGTCGCCGACGCTGACGTGCACCGTGAGGCCCGCCGACCGCGCCGGCGCCACCAGCTCGCCGATCCGGTCCAGACCGGGAGCGGGCGCGGTCGGCGCCTCCTCGTCGGCCTGCCGCAGCACCCCGAGCGTCGCGCGGAGCTCGCGCAGCGCCTCCCGGCTCGACTCCTTGATCGCCGCGAGGGCGGCCTCGCCGTTCGCCGGGTCCCGGTGGAACCGGTGCAGGGCAGTCCCCGCCTGGACGTTGATGAGGGAGATGTGGTGGCCGACGACGTCGTGGAGCTCGCGGGCGATGCGCAGCCGCTCCTCCCCGGCGGCGCGCCGCTCGGCCTCGCGCAGGTAGGCCAGGCGGCTGTGCCGTACCCAGCCCAGCGCGACCATGGCCACCACCCACCCGGACAGCATGAACAGCGCGACGCTGTTGACGTCCCTGTTGCCGAGGAGCGTGCCGGCCCCGGTGCCGATCACCGTCAGCGCGCCGAGGGCGACCGCAGCCTGGAGCCTGCCCGCCGCCGCGACCTGGTACAGCGCGACGGTGAGCGCGATCATCAGCGCTCCGTCGTAGGCGGAGAGGACGTAGTAGCCGAACGTGAGCACCAGGACGAGCGACCCGACGGCCACCGGGTGGCGGGGGGTGAGGTACAGCGCTCCGCAGGCCGCCGCGATGAGCGCCCAGCCCAGGGCGGTGACGCCCCAGGGCTCCGCGCGGTCGCCGACGAGCGAGCCCACGCTGCTGGCGGCCACGACCAGCAGCACGGCGCCGGCCAGGGCCGCGTCCCGTGCGCGGCCGCGCAGCGGAACGGGACCACGGCGACGACCCATGCGCACAGCCTAGGCGGCGGCGCCCGCGGTGCTTTCCTCCTCTCGGCCGCACCCGGCGGGCCGGACCTGCAACCTGAGGCGCAGCCGGACGCCTGCGGGCCGCAACCCGGGGTGGATGCGCCGGCCCTCGCCCGGCGGTCCGAGCGCCGCGGCCGGAGGCCGTCAGGCGTCGTAGGTGTGGACGAACCTGGACAGCAGGCGGGCGAACTCGGCGCGCTCCTCGTCCGTCCAGTCGCTCATGGCCTTGGCGAAGTGCTCCTGGCGGGTGCGGCGGGTCGCCTCGACGACGGACCGCCCGGCGTCGGTGAGTTCCAGATGGATGCGGCGGCCGTCCTCCTGGGACGCGACCCGCCGGACATAGCCCGACTTGACCGCCTCGGCGACGATGCGGCTGCCGCGTGAGGCGTCCACGCCGAGGCGGGCGGCGACCAGGCCGACGCTCATCTCCTCGCCGGGCCGGTCGGGGCCCTCGTCGACGATGTCCACGACGTGCAGGACCTGCACGTCCACGGGGAGGTTGTGCTCCCGCACCGCCGCCTTGCCCAGCCGCTGCCGCGACATCCCGCGCCGCAGCTTGACCATGCTCCGTTCGACGGCGTCCAGTGCCTCCTCGCTCATGGCGACAGTGTAACCAGGTTGCGCAGCTCATATAGTTGCTCGTAGCATCTAAGTGTTCAAAGCAGTCACATGTGAGGTGCAGATGGTTTCCGCGACCGCGCCGATGACCGACCGGCACCGGCTGCTGGTGTTCGGCGGGCTGATGCTCGCCGGGCTGATGTCCTCGCTGGACGCGACGGTGCTCGGCACCGCGCTGCCGACGATCGTCGGCGACCTCGGCGGGCTGGACCGGCTCGCCTGGGTGTCGACGGCGTACGTGCTGGCCACCAGCGTCACCGTCCCGCTGTCGGGACGGCTCGGGGACCTGTTCGGCCGCCGCCGCGTCCTGCTGATCGGGCTGCTCGGCTTCCTCGCCGGATCGGCGGCGTGCGGCGCGGCGCCCGGCATGACCTGGCTGATCGTGTTCCGCGCAGGCCAGGGCGCCGCCGCCGGCTGCCTGATGAGCTCGATGTTCGCGCTCACCGGCGAGCTGTTCGAGCCGCGCGAGCGCGCCCGGTACCAGGGGTACTCGGCGCTGGTCTTCGCGGTGTCCAGCATCGCGGGACCGCTGGCCGGCGGGGTGCTCACCGACCACGCGTCCTGGCGGTGGGTCTTCTACCTCAACCTGCCGCTCGGCATCGCCGCGACCGCCGTCATCGTGCTGTTCCTGCGGCTGCCCGCGCCGGAGGGCAGACCGCGGATCGACTACGCCGGGATCGTCCTGCTCGGCGCGGCCGTCACCTGCTTCACCCTGTTCACCAGCTGGGCCGGGACGCGCTACGCGTGGGGCTCGCCCGCCGTCCTCGCGCTGGCGGCGGCGTCGGCCGTGCTGTTCACCGCGTGGGTGCTGGCCGAGCGGACGGCCGCCGAGCCGGTCGTCCCGCCGCGCCTGTTCCGCGACCGCTCGTTCAGCGTGGCCTGCGTCGTCGCGGCCGTCGGAGGCGCCACGGGCTTCGGGCTCGCCACCTACCTGCCGATGTTCTTCCAGGTCGTCGGGGGAGTGGGCGCCACCAGGTCGGGCCTGCTGCTGCTCCCCATGATGGCCGCCCTGCTGGTCGCGTCCGTGGCCGCCGGCCGGTACATCCACCGGACCGGCCGCTACCACCGGCTGCCCGCGGCGAGCATGGCGGTCAGCGCGGCGGGGATCGCGCTGCTGGCGACCATGGACGCTCGCACCGGCCTGGTCACCGCGGGCTGCTACATGGCCGTCCTCGGCTTCGGGGCCGGCCTGTCCCAGCAGGTCGTCATGCTCATCGCGCAGCAGGCCGCGCCGCGCCGCGACCTCGGCGCGGCGAGCTCGGGCGTCTTCGCGAGCCGGATGCTCGGCACCGCCGCCGGGATGGCGGTGTTCGGCGCAGTCGTGGCGAACCGGTTCGCCGAGGAGATCGTCCGGCGGGTCCCGGACGGGCGGGTGCCCGCGTTCGAGGACGCCGTCCGCCCCGAGGTCCTGGAGACCCTCCCGGCGCCGGTGCGCGACGGCGTCTCCGAGGCCTTCGCGGACGCGTTCTCCGCCCTGTTCGTCGCCGCGCTGCCCGCCGCCGCGGTGGGCCTGGCGGCGGCGCTGCTGCTCCGCCACGTCCCCCTGGCGCGGCGGGGCCCGGAGCGCTAGTCGCGAGCGGCGTCGTCGAGGGCGGCGTCGTGGACGAGGAGCGCGACCTGGACGCGGTTGTTCAGCTCCAGCTTGGTCAGCAGCCGCGACACGTACGCCTTCACGGTGGCGACGCTGAGCGACAGCTCCCTGCCGATCTCGCTGTTGGTCCGGCCGCGCCCGACCAGCGCGGCCACGGCCCGCTCGCCCTCGCTGAGCCGGGCGAGCAGCTCGCGGGCGCGGGCCCGGCGCGGGTCCGCGCCGCTCTCGGCCACGTACGCCATCATCTTGCGCAGCACCGCGGGCGACATCATCGGCTCGCCGGCCGCGACCCGCCGGATCGCCGCGACGATCTCCGGCGGCGGGGTGTGCTTCAGCAGGAAGCCGCTCGCCCCCGCGCGCATCGCCCGCAGGATGTGGTCGTCGGAGTCGAACGTGGTCAGGATGATGATCTCGGGCGGCTCGCGGCGGGCGCGCAGCAGCTCGGTCGCCGCGAGCCCGTCCAGCCGCGGCATCCGGATGTCCATCAGCACGACGTCGGGCCGGTGCTGGTTGACGGCGGCGACGACCTCGGCGCCGTCGGAGACGTCGGCGACCACCTCCAGGTCGCCGGCGCTCGCCAGCATCATCGACAGGCCGGCCCGGACGAGCGCGTCGTCGTCCACGATCAGGACACGGACGGGAGGGGAGTCCATTCCGCCACCCTACGGGCGTCTCAGGGACGGCGCAGGCGGCGCCCGGTGACGCTCGACGCCGCCAGCCGGAACCACGCCTCCCGGTCGCCGCCCGGCCAGGGGCGGACCTGCGCGACCTCGGCCTTCTCCGCCTCGGACAGGGGATGCGCGCCGCCGCGCAGCAGCACGCTCCAGCCCGCGTGGTCGGCCTCGTCGAACCTGTCGACCTCGAAGGCCGCCCGGACCTCCCCGCCGGCCACCGCCGTCAGCAGGTTGCGGTTCAGCCGGCCCGAGGCCGACGTGCGGAAGATCACCGCGTCGCCCTCGACGGCGTAGTTCACCGGGACGACCGTCGGTCCCTCGCCGTCGTCGAACGCCACCCGGCCGATGGTGCCGCCCGCGAGGAGCTTCATGCACTCGTCGCGGTCGAGTTCTTCCAGGACGGGCCCGTCAGAGGAGTTCGCTGCCATGCGTATCACCTTTCCCACCGGTCCCTGCGCCATGCGCCGACCGTAGCGGAAGGCGGGCGCGCAGGCGGAACCGGCCGTCGCCGGTGCGGCCGTGCTCCAGCGTCCCGCCGAGGAGCGCCACCCGCTCGGCGAGGCCGACCAGGCCCGTGCCAGAACCGGGAAGGGGCCGGGGCGGCGGGACGGCCGGCAGCGCGTTCACGATCTCGATGTCCAGTTCGGCCCCCGCGTCCAGGCGGACCCGGACGTGCGCGCCCGGTGCGTGCTTGCGGGCGTTCGTCAGCCCCTCCTGGACGATCCGGTAGGCGTGCCGCCCGACGCGGGAGGGGATCTGGCCGGGGTCGGGGACGTTCTGCTCCAGGCTGACGCGGCCCCCGGCGCGCCTCGACTCCGCCACGAGCCCGGGGACGTCGGCGAGCGTCGGCTGCGGGCGCTCGGGATCGGCGCCGGGCGAGTCGTCGCGCAGCACGCCGATCACCTCGCGCAGGTCCTCCATCGCCTCGTAGGCGCTCCGCCGGATGACCCCGGCGGCCTCCCGCTGGCCCTCGGGCGTCCCCGGGCCGAACTCCAGCGCCCCCGCGTGCACGGCCAGCAGCGAGATGCGGTGCGCCAGGACGTCGTGCATCTCGCGGGCGAGCCGCTCGCGCTCCAGCAGCCGGGCCTCCTCGACCCGCAGCCGCTGCTCGGTCTCCGCGGCGCGGGCCCGCTCCTCCAGCGACGCGATGAGCTGCCGGCGGGACCGCACCAGCATCCCCGTCGTGATGAGGACCGCGTAGATCAGCGCGAAGATGACGCTGCCCTCGCGGAAGTCGGTCCCGGAGGCCGACGCCCAGAACAGCCCGATGATCAGCGCCAGGTTCGCGCCGGCGATCGGCAGGGCGATCCGCCAGGGGCGCAGCATGGCCAGCGAGTACATCGCGATCGCCGCCGTGCCGAGCGTCATCGTCGCCGTCCACTGCGCGAACACCATCACGACCGCGAGGCCCACCGGACGGCGCCGCCGGAAGAGCACGAGGAGCACGCAGGCGGCGGCGCCGAGGAGCACGTCCCGCCGGACCGCGATCGTCTCTCCGGGAGGCAGGTCGTCGATCGTGCCCTGGAGCAGCACCCAGCCGAGCGCCATCGCGGCGGCGGCGGCGCCGAGGTCGCCGAGCCAGTCGCGCCACGATCGCCGCAGGAGGTCCATGCGGCCACGGTAGCCATGCCGACCGCCCCGGTCAGCGGCCGCAGGTCGGCCGCGGCATCGACTTTGGTCGACGCGCGTGCTCGGGTTGTCCCCACCTCGCGGCCGCCCGCTGCCCGCAGTGTGCCCGCGCCCGCCGCTGCCTAGCGTCGGAGACCATGACGACCACACAGGCGAGGCGGAGCCGGGCCGCCAGGCGGGCGGTCGCGGTGCTGGCGGCGGTGGCCGCGGTCGCCGTGACCGCCGCCGTCCCGGCGCCCGCGCGGGCCGAGCCGGCGCGGGCGGGCTGCACCGACCGCACGGCGACGCGGCAGGCCCTGGAACGCATGACCGGGACACACGGACTCACCGGCGCGGCCGTACGCGTCGACGACCCCGCCTGCGGGACCTGGACGGCCGGGAGCGGAGTGGCCGACCGCCGCACGGGGCGCCCGATGCGGGCGGACCTGCGGGTGCGGGTCGCCAGCGTCACCAAGACGTTCACGGCCGTCACCGTGCTCCAGCTGGCCCGGGAGGGCCGGATCTCGCTGGACGCCCCGGTCGAGCGCTACCTGCCCGGCCTGCTCGACCGGGGCGGCTACGACGGCCGCAAGATCACCGTGCGGAGCCTGCTGCGGCACACCAGCGGCCTGCCCGACCACATGGACACCTTCGCGAGGCCGGACGGGTACCGCTTCCGGCACTTCGAGCCGGAGGAACTGGTCGAGCGGGCGCTGACGCTCCCGCCGCCGGGCCCCGGCTGGCACTACTCGACCACCAACTATGTCATCGCCGGGCTCATCGCCGAGAAGGCGAGCGGCCACTCCCTCGAGGAGGAGGTCCGGCGCCGCATCATCCGGCCCCTGCGGCTGAGCGACACCTACTGGCCGGGCGACGGGACCCGGATCAGGGGAGCGCACGCGCACGGCTACGTGCGGGAGGAGCGCGACGGGGCCGTCCGCTGGGAGGACTTCACCGCGATGAACACGACGGTGGCCTGGGCCGGCGGAGCCCTCATCTCCAGCCCGCGGGACCTGAACGCCTTCTTCGGTGCGCTGATGGGCGGCCGCCTGCTGCCGCCGGAGATGCTCGCGCAGATGCGGCGGACCGTCCCCGCCGACCCCGACCGCGTCTGGGAGGGCGCGGCCTACGGCCTCGGGCTGATCGGGACCCCGCTGCGCTGCGGCGGCACCTGGTGGGGGCACGCCGGCGGCCTCGAGAGCTACATCACCGTCTCGGGCGTCGCGCCGTCGGGGCGCCGCGTCACCGTCGACCTCAACGAGAACCCGTCCACCAGGGAGGCGTTCGACGACCAGATGAAGCTCGTCGAGACGGCGTTCTGCGACGGGGCCGGCGGCAAGGCCGCCGCCGCGCCGGCCGCCGCGCGCGCCGCCGGACCGGCGGCCGCCGGTCCGGCCGCCGCCACGGGCGGGCGCGGGGGCCTCGCCCGCTTCTACGGCCAGCGGCTGAACTGGAAGGCGTGCACGCTCGGATCCGGCGACGAGACCGGCAAGGAGCTCGACAAGGCGGGCGCCCGGTGCGCGGACGTGACCGTCCCGCTCGACTACCGCCACCCGGACGGCCGCACCATCACGGTCGCGATCTCGCGGCTGAAGGCGTCCGACCCCGGCCACCGCATCGGGACGATGATCCTCAACGGCGGCGGTCCGGGACCGGCCATCGACATGCCGCCCTACATGCGCTCCATCATGGGGAAGGCCGGGCCGCGCTACGACCTGGTCGGCATGGACCCGCGCTCGCTCGGCCGCAGCGCCGCGGTCGACTGCGGCTGGCCCTCCGGGACCTGGATCAGGTCGGCGGGGGAGAGCCGCCGCTCGTTCGACCGGGCCACCGCCTTCGCCAAGGACCTGGCGGCGCGGTGCGCGCGGACGAACGGCGGCGTCCTGCCGCACGTCAGCACGCGCAACATCGCCCGCGACATGGACATCGTCCGGGCCGCCCTCGGTGAGCGGAAGGTCTCCTACAACGGCGCGTCCTACGGCACCTACCTCGGGTCGGTGTACGCGACGATGTTCCCCGGCCGCCTCGACCGCGTCGTCCTCGACAGCTCGGTCGACCCGACCCGCTTCGGCCCGCGGCTGCTGGCCGGCGCCGAAGGCGCCAACGAGCACGCGCTCGGCGCGTGGGCGGAGTGGGCGGCGAGGCGCGACGCGGCCTACGGCCTCGGCGGCACCCGCGCCGAAGTCCTCGGTACCGTGCGCTCGCTCGTCAAGGCGTCCGCCGAGAAGCCCCTCGCGGTCGGCCGGTACCGCGTGGACGACACGGTGCTGCCGGTCGTGCTGTTCGACAACCTCGGCACCGACGAGGACGAGCCCAGGGCCGTGCTCGCGCGGTCGCTGCGCGTCCTCGCCAAGGCCGCGGCGGGGGAGAGCGTCCAGCCGACCAAGGAACTGGACGAGGAGCTGGCGTTCCTGCTCACCGGCGCCGAGTCGGTGTACGGGAGCGGGCAGACCGCGATCATCTGCGGGGACGCGGCCGCGCCGCGCGACCCGGAGTTCTACCGGCGCGACATCGAGCGGAACCGGTCGGCCAGCCCGCTGTTCGCGCCGCTGACCCGCGACGTGAACCCGTGCGCGTTCTGGCCGGCGCGGCCCGCCGAGCGGCCGACGCAGGTCGGCGGGCGCGTGCCCGCGCTGATGGTGGCCGCGACCGGTGACACGCGGACCACCTACGCGAACAACGAGGCGCTGCACCGGCTGCTGCGCGGCTCGCGGATGGTCACGCTGGACGCCGACGTCCACGCGCCCTACCAGCGCGGCTATCCGAACGCGTGCGTCATGGACACCGTCAACGACTACCTGCTGACCGGCCGCCTGCCCGCGCGGGACTTCACCTGCGCCTGAGTCGGCGCGCACTCCTGGCGGAGGCCATGGGGCGGGCCGCCCGACGACCGGGCGGCCCGCCCCGGGCCCCTTCCGCGCCTCGTGCCGCGGCCCGGGCGGCCCGGTCAGCCGTTCTTGGTCTTGGCCACGGTGAGCAGCACCGCGGCGTCCTCCAGCGCCTCCAGGCCGTGCCGGGCGTCCGGGATGATCAGCAGGTCGCCGGCGATGCCGTCCCAGGAGTCCTCCCCGGCCACCAGCCGGACCCGCCCCCGCATCACCAGGACCGTCGCCTCGCCCGGGTTCTCGTGCTCCGCCAGCGACGTGCCCGCCGTCATGGTGATCAGCGTCTGCCGCAGGACGTGCTCGTGCCCGCCGTACACCGTGTCGGCGCTGCGCCCGGTCGAGGCCGCGGCGGCGCGCTTCATCAGGTCCCGTACCCGTGCGTCCAACGAGAGCTTCTGCATGGCACCAAGTGTGCCAGTGAGGTCCGGGACGGGTCCCGGGGCCCGGGTCACGTGAGGGGCGCGCCCGTCACGGGCTTGCCGACGGCGCTGCCCGCGAGCCAGCCGTCCCAGGACTTCGCCCACGGCGTCGGCCCGTTCCCGAACTGGAGCTGCCGCGACGTGCCCGTCACCTTCACCACGTCGCCCCGGTTGGTGAAGTCGTAGAACCACTTGGCGTCCCCGGGAGCGGCGTTCACGCACCCGTGGCTGACGTTGTCGTTGCCCTGCGCGTCGGTCGACCACGGGGCCGAGTGCACGAACGTCCCGCTGTAGGTGAGGCGGACGTTCCACTTCGTCGGGATGCGGTACTCGCCGGGGTCGCCGGTGGTGGCCGAGTCCATGATGATGTGCGCCGCCTTCTCCTGCGCGATCATCGTGCCGCTGTAGCTGTCGTGCCCCGGCTTGCCGAGGCTCACCTTCATCGTCCGCACCGTCCGGCCGCCGTCGGTCACCGTCGCCCGGTGCTTCTTGGCGTCGATGGTGGTGATGTGCCGCGGCCCCACGGTGAACCCGACGCTGCGGTCCTTCATGCCGTACATGCCCTCGCCGGCCTTCAGCCCGGCCAGATGCGCGACGACCTTCACCTTCTGCCCGGACGGCCAGTAGTCGCGGGGCCGGAAGTCGACCTCCTTGTCGCTGACCCAGTACCAGGCGCCCTCGACCGGCTTGGACATGCGGACCTCGAGGGCCTTCTCCACCGCGACCTTGCCCGCCTTGGTGCTCACCGGCTTGGACAGCAGCAGCTGCACCGGCATGCCGACGCCGACGGTCTCGCCGTCCAGCGGCGACATGCCGCTCTCCAGTTTCTTCTGCGGCGTCAGGGTCGTGAACGTGGACGTCGCGGTGACCTCCTTGCCGCCGTCCCCGGTGCCCTTCGCCGTGACGGTGTACGTCGTGGAGGGCTGCAGGGTCCACGACGACGTCCACGACCTGCCGTCGGAGGCGAGCTTCCCCTCGGCCTTGGCGCCCTTCTTGCCGTAGGTGAGGGTGACGCTGGTCAGCTTTCCCTTGTCCGCCGTGACGGTGACGGGCTTGTCGGGGGCGGCCTGCTTCGTCCCGGTCGCGGGCGTGATGGCGAGCTTCACCGCGTCCTCGGCCTTGCCGTCGCCGCCACCGCCGTCGCCGCCACCGCCGCCGCCGGACGAGCAGCCCGCGGCGGCGATCACCGCCGCTCCGATGATCGCCGCACTCGCCGTCCCGGTCCGACCCTTGAGCACCTGAGAACTCCTCACGCTCGACGCGGGTTTTCCCTTGGTTAGGGTATGCACGCTTTCGGGCGAGGCATGCGGAAGCTCCGCTACCGTTCAGTCTTCTCCCAGGTGTACGGGCCTATCTTCATGCCGGGTTCACGGGGAGGTGAAGCTCCCCGGCGGCAGCTCGGACGCGGCGGCGCGGTCCAGCAGGAAGAGGGTCCGGCTCCGGCCGCGTGCCCCGGCGCACGGGACCTGGAACGGGTCCGCGTCCGGGGCCAGCCCGCGCCCGACGGCCTTCGCCTTGGACTCGCCCGCCGCCAGCACCCACACCTCGTCCGCGGCGCGCAGGGACGGGAACGTGAGCGAGATCCGGGTCGGCGGCGGCTTCGGGGCGCCGCGCACCGCCGCGACCGCGCCCTCGTCGCGCAGCGCCGGCATCTCCGGGAACAGCGACGCCACGTGCGCGTCGGGGCCGACGCCCAGCATCAGCACGTCGAAGGACGGCACGGGGCCGCCCCCCGCCCCCGCGGCGGCCCGCAGCTCGGCGGCGTACCGCTCGGCCGCGGCGTCGGGGTCGTCGCCGTCCGGGCCGTCCGCCGCCGGCATCGCGTGCACCCGGGCCGGGTCGAGCGGGACGCGGTCGAGCAGCGCCTCCCGCGCCCCGGTCTCGTTGCGCTCCAAGTCGCCCGCGGGCAGGAACCGCTCGTCGCCCCACCACACGTCCAGCCGGCCCCAGTCGACCGCGTCGCGGGCGCCGGAGGCGGCCAGCGCGGCGAGCACCGCCGTGCCGACGCCGCCGCCGGTCAGCACGACCGACGCCGAGCCCCGCGCCGCCTGGACGTCGGCGATCCGCGTCACCAGCCGGGCCGCGGCCGCCTCGGCGAGCAGGGACTGGTCGCGGTGGACCAGGACGGCCGGGGGAGTCACGCGTCCCCCGACTTGCCGCGCCCCTTGCGCGCCGGCGGCTTGGACTCGCCCTGCTTGGACTCGCCCTGCTTGGACTCGGCCTGCTTCCTGGCGGGCCCGGTCTTGGCGGCGTCGGGCGTCGCCGACACCGGCTCGCTCGCCACGCCCGGCTTCTGCGTCCCGCCCGCGAGGTCCTTGGCGAACCGGGCGGCGGCCTCGCGGTAGACCTCGTCGGGGTCGAGGCGCCGCAGCTCCTCGGCCAGCAGCTCGGCCATCGGCCGCCGCATCAGCGACACCTGCCGGTCGGGCTGGCCGGGACGGGACAGCGTCGCGACCCGCCCGTCCGGGCGGTCGATGACGATGTCGCCGCCCGTCGTCGCCAGCCGGACGCCGGTGATGCCGGGGCCCTCGGAGACCGACCGGCCCACCGGGACGCCGAGCCGGACCGACAGCCACGCGGCCAGCAGCTCCGCGCTCGGGGAGTCCGGCTCGGCCATCACCTCGCCGGCGGTGATCTCCTCGTGGTCCTGGTCGAGCGCGGCGGCCAGCAGCGACCGCCAGGAGGTCAGCCGGGTCCACGTGAAGTCGGTGTCGCCCGGCCGGTAGCCCTCGGCGAGCTGGGCGAGGGTGCCGAGCCGGTCGCGCGCCGCGTAGGAGTCGGTCACCCGGCGCTGCGCCAGCCGGCCGAGCGGGTCCTTGGCGGGCACCTTCGGCACCTTGCCGCCGGGCCACCACGTCACCACCGGGGTGTCGGGCATCAGCAGCGGGACCACGACGGAGTCGGCGTGCTCGGCGAGCGGGCCGTACATGCGCAGCAGCACCGTCTCGCCGGGGCCGGTCTCGCCCATGCGGATCTCGGCGTCGAGCCGGGACGAGCCGCCGCGCGGGTCGCGGGAGATGACGGTCAGCACCCGGCAGGGGTGCTCGCGCGCCGCCTCGGTCGCGGCGCGCACCGCGTCGTACTGCGCCGACTCGTCCGTCACGATGATCAGCGTGAGCACCATGCCGACGGCGGGGCCGCCCATCAGGTGCCGCGACTGCGTGAGCGCGTCCTGGATCTTGCGGGTCGTCGTGCCGGTCAGATCGATGTTCATCTAGAGCCGCCTCCAGGTTCGGCCGTCCCGCGCCATCAGCTCGTCGGCGCTGTCGGGCCCGTAGCCGCCGGACTTGTACTGGTCGAGGCCGCCGCGGCTTGCCCAGTACTCCTCGATCGGGTCGAGGATCTTCCAGGACAGCTCGACCTCCTCCTGCCGCGGGAACAGCGGCGGATCACCGATCAGCACGTCCAGCAGCAGCCGCTCGTACGCCTCGGGGGAGGCCTCGGTGAACGACTCGCCGTAGGCGAAGTCCATGTTGACGTCGCGGATCTCCATCGAGGTGCCGGGCACCTTCGAGCCGAACCGGACCGTGATGCCCTCGTCCGGCTGCACCCGCATCACCAGGGCGTTCTGCCCCAGCTCCTCGGTGTCGGTGTGCGAGAACGGCAGGTGCGGCGCCTGCTGGAACACCATCGCCACCTCCGTCACCCGGCGGCTCAGCCGCTTGCCGGTGCGCAGGTAGAACGGCACGCCCGCCCAGCGGCGGTTGTCGATCTCCAGCTTGACCGCGGCGTAGGTCTCGGTGCGGGAGTCGGCGGGGATGCCGTCCTCCTCCAGGTACCCCTGGACACTCACGCCGCCCTGCCAGCCCGCCGCGTACTGCCCGCGCGCGGTGGACTGGGCCAGGTCGCCGGGCACCCGCACCGCGGAAAGGATCTTGGCCTTCTCGGCGCGGACGGCGTCGGCGCTGAACGACGTCGGCTCCTCCATCGCCGTGAGCGCCAGCAGCTGCAGCAGGTGGTTCTGGATGACGTCGCGGGCGGCGCCGATGCCGTCGTAGTAGCCGGCCCGGCCGCCGATCCCGATGTCCTCGGCCATCGTGATCTGCACGTGGTCGACGAAGGAGCGGTTCCAGATCGGCTCGAACATCGTGTTGGCGAACCGCAGGGCCAGGATGTTCTGCACCGTCTCCTTGCCGAGGTAGTGGTCGATCCGGAAGATCGCCTCCTCGGGGAACACGCGGTGCACGGTGTCGTTCAGCTCCACCGCGGTCTTCAGGTCGCGGCCGAACGGCTTCTCGATGACGACCCGGCGCCACGAGCCCTCCTCGCGGTCGGCGAGCCCGCTGCGCTGCAGCTGCTCGACGACCTCCGGGAAGAACTTCGGCGGGATCGACAGGTAGAACGCGTAGTTGCCGCCCGTGCCGCGGCTCTCGTCCAGCTCCTTGACCGCCATCGCCAGCGCGTCGAACGCGCCCGGGTCGCTGAACTCGCCGGGGACGAAGTGCATGCCCTCCGACAGGTGCGTCCACACGTCCTCGCGGAACGGGGTCCGCGCGTGGGCCTTCACCGACTCGTAGGCGATCTGGCGGAAGTCCTCGTTCTCCCAGTCGCGCCTGGCGAAGCCCACCAGGGAGAAGCCCGGCGGCAGCAGCCCTCGGTTCGCCAGGTCGTAGATGGCCGGGAGGAGCTTCTTGCGCGACAGGTCCCCGGTGACCCCGAACAGCACGAGCACGCACGGCCCGGCCACCCGCGGCAGGCGCTTGTCCCGCGGGTCGCGGAGCGGATTGGCTGGGTTGGTCACGTGGCCCCCTCTGATCGCACTGCCTCTGTTCGCACTGCGCCTTGTCCGACTACTGCTGCAAGCATCCTGCCCCAACTCGTATCGCGGGCCCCAACTCGGTTTCGCCCCCCGGCCGGCCACGGTCTCCGGTCTCCGGCGTGAGCCCTCATATGTCTCCTCTGGCGGAGTCGAGCAGCCGGTTCAGCCCCGCCCAGCGGTTCTGCAGATGGAGCCGTACCACCGGGCGGCCCGCCGCGCGCGCGTCGCGGGCGTCGCCGAGCGCCCGCGCGAGCTGCAGCATGCCGAGCCTGTGGTGCCGGCCGGGGACCGGCACGTCGCGGACGACGTTCCCGGTCACCAGAAGGTAAACGCATCCGTCCGGGTGATCATTTCCGCCCGCGGGCGGCCGCGCGCCCCAGCCCACCCGCACCGGGCGCCCGCAGCGGGCCGCGAGCAGCGCGGCGAGCCGGCGGACCTGCGGGCCCTGGCCGCGGGCCTCGTCCGAGTCGAGGTAGGCGACGAGCGCGAGGTGCTCGCCCCGCCCGACCAGGCCGGTCAGCGCGTCCAGCAGCTCGGTGAGCCCGGCCGCGCCCGCCAGCGCCGGGACGGTCGTGTGCGCCTCGACCGCCCGGCCGGGGTCGCCGTCGGCGAACAGCGGCTCGCCGGTCCCGTCGTCCAGCGTCATCGGGGCGGGCCGCTCCGCGGGCGCCAGCGGGTCGGCCCCCAGCAGGTAGGACGCCACCGCGGCCGCGTACTCCCACACGACCAGCTGTGCGGCGAGCGGCCCGGCCACCGTGGCGTCGTCCTGGTGCGGGCGGCCGTCGAACGTCAGCAGGAACAGGTCGTCGGCGGGCTGCAGCGGCATGCCGCCGTCCTGGACGACCGGCGTCAGCCGGCCGCGGGCGGACTCCTCCAGCAGCAGCGCCGCCCACCGGGCGATGCCCGGCAGCGCCGCCGGGTAGCCGCCGAGCACGGCCGTCCGCCGCCCCGCCCTGGCCGCGCCGCCGAGGACGGCGCCGAGCACGAGCCCCGGGTTGTTCTCCGGCCGCGTCAGCGACGGCAGGACGGCGGTGGCCTCCTCCAGCAGCGCCGCGACGTCGGCGCCCGCGAGCGCGGCGGGCACCAGCGCGTAGGGGGACAGCGCGCCGAACGCGGTGGGCGCCGGCGCCTCCACCAGCGCGTGCCCCGCCTCCGTCGCGTGCTTGGCCGCCGCCGCGCGCGGCTCGGCGACCGTGACGAACCGCCGCGCGACCTCGGCGGGGGACAGGCCCGCCTCCCGCAGGGCCTCGGCGAACACCTGCCGCAGCACCTCGGTCGCCTGGTCGTCGCCGGTCACCACGAACGCCGTCCGGTGCAGCCGGTCCGGGTCGTCCCGGACGCGCAGCGGCGGTCCGGGGTCGGGGCCGTCCAGCACCGCCAGCGCACCGCGGCCGTCCGGCGCCGCGAGCCCGTGGGCGCGCACGATCAGCTCGGCGGCGCGGGCCGGGGGGCCGCCGCCGAGCAGCGCCACCTCGGTCAGCCCGTCCGCGCGGGCCCGCGCGCGCAGCTCTCCGGCACGGTCCAACACCGCGCGGCCGGGGCCGGGCTGGCCGGGCCAGCACAGCGGCCGCCCCTCCACGCCGGCGGTGACGGCCGACGGCCACAGCGACGCGTCCTCGGAGGCGAGCCGGACGGGCACCTGGTCGATCCACAACCGGCCCAGCACCCGCTCGGCGGACTCCTTCAGGGGCCCGCGGGCGGTGATGGCCGTCTCCCCCGAGACGACGGCGGTGAAGCTCACGGCCTGCGCGCCCCCGCCACCGCGCGGACCGCCTCGGTCAGGCGGCCCGCGCCCTCGACCGGGTTGCGCAGGTGCAGCCGGATCACCGGCAGCCGTCGCGCGCGCAGCGCCCGCAGCTCGCCGAGGGCGCGCGCGATCTGCAGCTGCGCCAGGCTGTAGGGGCGGCCGGGGACGGGGTGCGCGGCGAGCGCGTCGCCCGGCGCGGGCTCGCCCGTGATGATCAGGAACGCGCCGTTGCCCGGCCCGTCCTTGTGCACCGGCCCCGTCGCGTGCGGGTAGCCGGGGCCCGGCCCGTAGGCGACCGGGCGGCCGGACGCGCGGGCCAGCGACGGCGCGAGGTAGCGGCCGGAGAAGTCGCCCGACAGGTACGTCATCACCGCCAGGTAGCCGTCGGACGGCACCGAGGCGACCAGGCCGCCGAGGACGGTCTGGAGTTCGGCGCCGGGCGGCCACGGGAAGTCGGCGTGGACCTCGATGTCGTCCTCGACGTACACCGGCCGCTCCTGCGTGAGCGACCCGCTCGCGACCGTGCGCAGCAGGGTGGCGGCGTCGTCCTCGGCCTCCTGGACGACCGTGCTCCCCGCCTCGAACGGGTTCACCCCGAGAAGCCATCCGGCGACCGCCGTCGCGTACTCCCACAGCAGGAACTGCGCGCCCAGCGGTGCCCACACCGAGGTGTCGGACTCGTCCTGCGCCGCGGACCGCGGGTTGACCGAGATGCCGTGCACGTCGGGGAAGTCGCCCCGCGCGCCGGGCGGCTCGAAGGCCAGCACGCCGCGGCCCCGCTTGCCGGTGCCGACCGCGAGCAGCTGGGAGATCCACGCGCTCAGCGCGCCCGGCCCGCCCGGCTCGCGCAGCAGCACCTTGTCGCGGGCGAGGCCGCCCGGCCCCTGCTGCGCGCAGCCGCCGATGACGGCGCCGAGCAGCAGCCCCGGGTTGTCCTCGTCCTTGGACAGCGAGGGCACCAGGGAGGCCGCCTCCTCCAGCAGCCGGTCGGCGTCCGCGCCCGCCAGCACGGCCGGGACGAGCCCGTACGCGGACAGCGCGCCGTAGTGCCCGGGCAGGTACGGGTCGGTGAGCCCGATCCGGTAGCCGCACTGGCGGGCGAAGTCGTGCAGCGGGCTGCCGTGGTCGGTGATCACGAGGAACCGGCTCGCGATCTCCCGCTCCGACAGGCCCCGCTCCCGGAACGCCGCGGCGAAGATCCGGCGATAGGCGTCGCCCTCCAGGGACACGCCCGCCTTGCTGGCCAGCACCACCAGGGTGCGGTCGAGCCGCTCCAGCGCGAACGCGAGCGCGGCGGTGTCGCCGCCGTCGAGCACGGTCAGCTCACCGGACGGCCGCTCGGGCGCGCCGCCTGACCCCGCGAGAGCGGGCGCGTGCGCCTCCATGACGGCCTGCGCGGCGAGGCTCTCGGCGCCGACGCCGATCAGCACGATGTGGTCGAGGCCCGAGTACCGCGCCTCCGACACCAGGCCGCTCACCTGGTTCAGCAGGCCGCGGGAGGCGAACGGCAGGTCGAGCCAGCCGAGCCGGCTGTGGTCGACCGCCCGCCGCCCCCACAGCCGGGGGTCCTTGGCGGCCAGCGCGCCGGGAACGCCGCAGCTCACGAGGTAGTCCCGCGCCTGCAGCGCCGAGTCCAGCACGTCGCCGCGCGTCAGTACGTCAAATCCGGACACCGTTCCCTCCCGCCCCCCATCGTTTCAGGAGAGAAAGGGCATCCGCGACCATCTCCATCGATCTTCTGCGCCGCGTCCCGGATCCGGCCGGTCGCCGCGCGTCGCCGCGGCCGGATCCGGGTCCGGTCAGCCGAGCGCCGCGGCGAGCTGCGCGAGCCCCTCGGCGCGGTCGCGCAGGTGGATCCGGTAGGCGGGGCGGCCGAGCGAGCGCAGCACCCGCAGGTCGCCGAACGCCTGCGCGAGCTGGAGCTCGCCCAGGCTGTAGGGCATGCCCGGCACCGGGACGTCGCGGGTGACGGCACCGGTGATCTGCAGGAACGCGCCGTTCGCCGGGCCGCCCTTGTGGTACTGCCCGGCCGTGTGCAGGTAGCGGGGCCCCCACCCGAACGTCACCGGGACCGGATGCTTGCGCACCTTGGCGCCCCGCGCCGCGAGCAGCGGCCGCAGCCCCGCCGCCACGGCGTCGCCGGACCGGTCCAGGTAGGCCAGGAGGGCGAGGTAGCCGCCGTCCTCGACGTCCTCCAGGACGGTGGCGAGCGCCTCGGTGAGGGTCTGCGCACCGCGCAGCGCGTCCTCGGGGGCGTGCACCTCGACCGCGCCCTCGACCAGCTCCGGGGGCCGGTGCACCACGGTGGGCGCCGCGCCCTCCTCGGAGCGCAGCAGCGCCGCGGTGCTCTCGCGCGACTCTCCGGTGTCGGGCTCGGCGAACGGGTCGGCCCCGATCACCCGGCACGCCACCGCGACCGCGTACTCCCACAGCAGGAACTGCGCGCCGAGCGGCCCGGCGACGCTCACCCCCGCCTCGCGTCCGGGGCCCGGCTCGTCCGGGCGGCGGCCGAGGATGACGCGCCGCAGGTCCCCGGTCAGCTCGAAACCGGCCGCGTCGACGCCCTCCACCACGACCGGGAGCAGGCCCTTGCCGTCCTTGCCCATCGTCCCGGCGACCAGCTGCTCCGCCCACGCGGCGAAGCCGTCCAGCCCGGAGCCGAGGTCGGCGATGACCAGCTTGTCGCGAGTGCCGAGGGCCGAGGACGCGAGCGCCGCGCCGAGCGCCAGCGCCGGGTTGTCGTAGGGCTGCCGCAGCACCGCCGCGAGCCGGGACGCCTCGTCCAGCAGGGGCTCGGCGTCCGCGCCCGCGAGCATGGCGGGGGCCAGCGCCCGCGCGCCGAGCGCGCCGAACCGGCCGTCGACGTCGGGTTCGGCCGGGACGAAGCGGTGTCCGGCCTCCTCGGCCATGCGCTGGAGGTCGGAGCCCTCCTCGGCCACGACGACGAACCGGCCCGCCAGGTCCGCGCCCTCCAGCCCCGCCTCGGCGAAGGCGCGGCCGAACACGCGTCGCAGCGCATCGGCCTCGACGCCGTCGTCCGCCACGACCACGAGCGTCCGGTCGAGGCCGGACGCCAGGACGGCGGACACCTCGTGCGGGTCGGTGGTGTCGAGGACGGTCAGCTCGGCGCCCGCCGTCCGGCAGATCGTCTCGGCGGCCAGGGCGGGGCCGCCGGACGCGGCCAGCACGACCCGGTCGAGGCCGGCGGAGCGGACCTCGCGCGCGAGGCCGGCCAGCCGGTCCCTCAGGTAGCGGGACGTCTCCGGCAGGCCGAGCCAGCCGAGCCGGCGGGCGGCGAGCGGGGCCGCGTCCGGCCCCCACAGCTTGGCGCTGCGGGACGCCAGCGAGCCCGGCACGCCGTCGGAGACGAGACGGTCGAGGACCGTCTCGCTCTCGTCGACGACGGCGCCGCGGATGGTGACCGAGATCCCCCCGGCGGTCACCACCGAGGTCACGCGCCGGCCCTCTTGGACTCCAGCTCGCCGGTGATGGTGTCGAGGAGCTCCTTCCAGGACGCCTCGAACTTCTCGACGCCCTCCTCCTCCAGCACCCGCACGACGTCGTCGTAGTCGACGCCGGCGTCCTTCAGCGCCGCCATGTGCGCACGGGCGTCGTCGTAGGCGCCCCGGACGGTGTCACCGCGGACCTGGCCGTGGTCGGCCTCCGCCACCAGCGTCGCCTCCGGCATCGTGTTGACGGTGCCCGGCGCGACCAGCTCGTCCACGTACAGCGTGTCGTTGAGGTCGGGGTCCTTCACGCCGGTCGAGGCCCACAGCGGCCGCTGGGGACGGGCCCCGGCGTCCTTGAGCGCCTTCCACCGGTCGGTGGCGGACTTCTCCTCGAACAGCGCGTAGGCGAGCCGGGCGTTGGCGAGGCCCGCCTTGGAGCGCAGCGCCTTCGCCTCGTCCGAGCCGATCTTGTCGAGCCGCTTGTCGATCTCGGTGTCCACCCGGCTGACGAAGAACGAGGCCACCGAGGCGATCGTCGACAGGTCGTGGCCGTTCTCCCTGGCCTTCTCCAGGCCGGCGAAGAACGCGTCGATGACCTTGCCGTAGCGCTCCAGCGAGAAGATCAGCGTGACGTTCACGCTGATGCCCTCGGCCAGCGCCGCCGTGATCGCCGGCAGGCCCTCCTCGGTCGCCGGGATCTTGATGAGCAGGTTGGGCCGGTCCACCATCCACCACAGCGCCCGCGCCTCGGCGACCGTCCGGCGGGTGTCGCGGGCCACGCGCGGGTCGACCTCGATCGACACGCGGCCGTCCAGGCCCTCGGTCCGGTCGTAGACCGGGCGCAGGACGTCGCAGCCCCACCGGATGTCGTAGGTGGTGATCGCCCGGGACGCCTCCTCGACGTCCACGCCGCGCACCGCGAGGTCGCGGACCTGCTCGTCGTAGGCGTCGCCCTTGCTCAGCGCCTTCGCGAAGATCGTCGGGTTGGACGTGACGCCGACGACGTGCTTGTCCTTGACCAGCTCCGCCAGGTTGCCCGTGCGCAGCCGCTCCCGGCTGATGTCGTCCAGCCAGATCGACACGCCCTCGCCCGAGAGCTCCTTCAGAATGTCGCTCATCGCTTTCTCCTCGTCGTCTTCACGTCGTCGTCACCGTCGGCCCGGGGGCGGGGGGCGGCGCCCAGGGGTGCGCGGGCGCCGCCTGCCTCGTGGGCCTCGCTCAGTTGCCGGTCGTCTCGCCCTGGCCGGCGTTCCGCACGCCGGCCTTGATGAGGCTGGCCTTGGCCGCCGCCACCACGCGCTCGGAGGTGATGCCGAACTGCTGGAACAGCGTCTTGTAGTCGGCCGAGGCGCCGAAGTGCTCCAGGCTCACCGACTCGCCGGCGTCGCCGACGTAGGTGCGCCAGCCGAGCGCCACGCCGGCCTCGACCGACACCCGGGCGCGCACGCCGGGCGGCAGGACCTCCTGCCGGTAGGCGTCGGACTGCTCCTCGAACCACTCCACGCACGGCATCGACACGACGCGGGTCGGGGTGCCCTCGGACTGCAGCGACTCGCGCGCCTGGAGCGCCAGCGCCACCTCGCTGCCGGTCGCGATGATGATCACTTCCGGCCGCCCGCCGTCGGCGTCGGCCAGCACGTAGCCGCCCTTGGCGACGCCCTCCGCGGACGCGAGCCCGCCGCCGCGCTCCAGCGTCGGCAGCTTCTGCCGGGTGAGCGCGAGGCCGGCCGGGCGGTCGGTGTGCTGCAGGACGGTCCGCCACGCCACCGCGGTCTCGTTGGCGTCGGCCGGGCGGACGACGTCCAGGCCGGGGATGGCCCGCAGCGCCCACAGGTGCTCGACCGGCTGGTGGGTCGGGCCGTCCTCGCCGAGGCCGATCGAGTCGTGCGTCCAGACGAAGGTGACCGGCAGCTTCATCAGCGCCGCCAGCCGGACCGCCGGGCGCATGTAGTCGCTGAAGATCAGGAACGTGCCGCCGTAGGGGCGGGTGCCGCCGTGCAGCGCGATGCCGTTGCAGATGGCGGCCATCGCGTGCTCGCGGACGCCGAAGTGCAGCGTGCGGCCGTAGCGGTGGCCGGGGAACTCCTTGGTCTGGAACTCCTCCGGGATGAAGGACGGCTCGCCCTTCATCGTCGTGTTGTTGCTCTCCGCGAGGTCGGCCGAGCCGCCCCACAGCTCCGGCAGCGCGGGCGCCAGCGACGCCAGCACCTCGCCGGACGCGGCGCGGGTGGCGATGTCCTTGCCGGCCTCGAACGCCGGGAGCGCCTCCTCCCAGCCGGCGGGCAGCGTGCGGGAGGAGATCCGGTCGAACTCGGCGGCCCGCTCGGGGTTCGCCGCCCGCCACGCCTCGAACGTCCGGTTCCACTCGGCGTGCTTCGCGCGGCCCCGGTCGGACACGGCGCGGGCGTGGGCCAGCACCTCCTCGGGGACCTGGAAGCTCTCGGCCGGGTCCATGCCGAGGACCTGCTTGGTCGCGGCGACCTCGTCGGCGCCGAGCGCCGAACCGTGGATCTTGCCGGTGTTCTTCTTGTTCGGCGCCGGCCAGCCGATGATCGTGCGCAGCGCGATGAAGGACGGGCGGGAGGTCTCGGCCTTCGCCGCGGCGAACGCCGCGGCCAACGCGGCGACGTTCTCCTCGTAGTCGCCGTTCTCGGTCCAGTCGACGTGGTGGACGTCCCAGCCGTAGGCCGCGTACCGGGCGCGCACGTCCTCCGACAGGGCGATGGCCGTGTCGTCCTCGATCGAGATGTGGTTGTCGTCGTAGAGCAGCACCAGGTTGCCGAGGCGCTGGTGCGCCGCCAGCGCGCTCGCCTCGTGGCTGATGCCCTCCTCGATGTCGCCGTCGGACGCGAACGCCCAGACGGTGTGGTCGAAGGGGGACTCGCCCTCGGGCGCGTCCGGGTCGAACAGGCCGCGCTCGCGGCGGGCCGCCATCGCCATGCCCACGGCGTTCGCGATGCCCTGGCCGAGCGGCCCGGTCGTGGTCTCCACGCCCGCGGTGTGCCCGTACTCGGGGTGGCCGGGGGTGAGGCTGCCCCACTTGCGCAGCGACTTCAGGTCGTCCAGCGTCATCGGGTAACCCGACAGGTACAGCTGGATGTAAAGGGTCAGGCTGGAGTGGCCGCAGGACAACACGAACCTGTCCCGCCCGGGCCACTGCGGGTCCGTCGGGTCGTGCCGCAGGAACCGCTGGAAGAGAAGGTAGGCGGCCGGTGCGAGGCTCATCGCCGTCCCGGGGTGACCGGAGCCCGCCTCCTCGACCGCGTCCATGGCGAGGGCGCGGATCACGTCCACCGCGCGCCGGTCCTGGTCGGACCACTCAAACGTGCTGTTGTCCCTGCTCACGGAAACGACAGGCTCCTCTCGAACCGGTGTCTAAGAACACTCTGTAATGTTGTGCGTCGGCGGCGTCGCGGACGGCCCCCGCACACAGGACAACGTCCGGCGGTGCGGCCCCTCTTCCCCCGCCCGGGCCGCACGGGAGCGGCCTGGTGGAGATCGTGCCGCGCCCAGCCGCGAGCCTATCGCGCGGGAGGGCCGCCGCAGGCTGGGGCGAGGGGGGTGCGGGGCCGCACGCCGGGCACCGGGCCGCGACGCTTCATGCACCCTTGCCCGAACGCTCCGCGGACTAACCCCCCGCACGGGTGATCCGGCGGGTGATCCGCGGCCGCCTCGGTCCACGGGAGCGCCGGACCGCCGCGCACGGCGCGTCCGGCGACCCGGTGCGCGGTCCCGGGAGGGGGCGGACTACAGTGATTGCGCGGCTGACGCCAGCGGCCGCGGCAAGACGACCAAGCCGAAGTCGCAGCCAGCCGAGGCCGACCCGGATCGCGGGGGCACCGCCGAGGTGGTACCGATTTCTCATCCCTAGTCAGACGTGGACCCGATTGTGACGGTGCTCAGTAACAAGCGCGGGATCGAGCTGGACGAGCAGGTGCCCGAGGCGCCACCGTCCGCGTTCGCCCCGCCCCCCGCCGAGCGGGCCGAACGGCGCACGCTCGGTGCGAGCGTGCGCGCCTACGTGGCGCTGACCAAGCCGCGCGTCATCGAGCTGCTCTTGATCACCACCATCCCGGTGATGTTCCTGGCGGCCCGGGGCGTGCCGCCGCTGCCCACCGTCCTGCTGACGCTGGCGTTCGGCACCATGTCCGCCGGCGCCGCCAACGCGATCAACTGCTACATCGACCGCGACATCGACGCGAAGATGCGCCGCACCCGGCGCCGCCCGCTGGCCCGCCACCAGGTCACCCCGGCCCGCGCCCTGGTCTTCGGGGTGACGCTGGCCGTGCTGTCCACCGCCGGGTTCCTGCTCACGGTGAACCCGGTCGCCGCGGCCGGGTCGCTGTTCGCGATCCTGTTCTACGTCTTCGTCTACTCGCTCCTGCTCAAGCGGCGCACGTCGCAGAACGTCGTGTGGGGCGGCATCGCCGGGTGCATGCCCGTCCTCATCGGTTGGGCCGCCGTCACCGGGGGCGTCGCCTGGACGCCGTTCGTCCTGTTCGGCGTCGTGTTCCTCTGGACGCCGCCGCACACCTGGACGCTCGCGATGCGCTACCGCGAGGACTACGCCGTCGCCAAGGTCCCGATGCTGCCGGTCGTCGCCTCCGAGCGCCGCGTGGTCGTCGAGAGCCTGGTGTACACCTACGCGACCGTCGCCTGCTCGCTGGTGCTGTGGCCCGTCGCCGGGATGGGCCCGGTGTACGGGGCCGTCGCCGTCGTCCTGGGCCTGGTCTTCCTCGCCGAGGGGCACCGCCTGCTGAAGGCCGTGCGCGCCGGGGTGACCGGCGTCCACCTGCGGCCGATGCGCTTCTTCCACCTGTCGAACGTCTACCTGGCGCTGCTGTTCACCGCCGTGGCGGTCGACCCGCTCCTGTACTGACGGCGCGTCCGGCCGGAGGCGGCGCTTCCGGCGCTTTACCGATCGGTCCCACCTGCCGTTACCCTTCGCGGTATGGCGACCATGGATCCCAAGGCGGTGCTCGAGGGCCGCGTCCCCGGACGGCCTCCGGTCGGCCTGATCCTCGGCATGACCGTGTCCGGGCTGTGCGCCGTCATCGCGCTCGGCACGTACGCCGTGCTGGGCGGGGCCGCCTTCTGGGTCGGGGCGCTCCTCGCGATCCTGCCGATCCCGGTGCTGGTCGCCCTCGCGCTCACCCTCGACCGGCTGGAGCCCGAGCCGCCCCGCGCGCTCGCCTTCTCGTTCATGTGGGGCGCCGGGGTCGCCGTGCTGGGCGCCCTCGTGCTCAACACCCTCGGGATGCTGTACGTGACCGTGCCCATCTTCGGCGAGACGGAGGGCCACTTCGTCAGCGCCGCCTTCGGCGCCCCGGTCATCGAGGAGACGCTGAAGGGCGCCGTCCTGTTCGGCATGCTGTGGTTCCGCCGCAACGAGATCGACGGGTTCGCGGACGGGATCATCTACGCCGCCATGGTCGGCCTCGGCTTCGCCATGATGGAGAACATCACGTACTACATGCGGGCGTTCGAGGACGGCGGCGCCCAGCAGCTCCAGGCGGTGTTCATCCTGCGCGGCCTGATCGCGCCGCTCAGCCACCCGCTGTTCACCGCGATGACCGGCCTCGGCGTCGCCTACGCCGCCACCCACCGGCGCGGCCAGCTCGCCGCGCCGCTGGCCGGGCTGCTCGGCGCGATGGTCCTGCACGGGCTGTGGAACGGCGCCGCCGCCTTCGGGCTCGGCGGCATCGGCGCCGTCTACGTGCTCGACTTCTCCGTCCTGGTCACGCTGATCGTCATCGTGTTCGTCGAGCGCCGCGGCACCGTGCGCCGGATCGAGGCGTACCTGCCGATGTACGCCGGGACGGGCCTGGTGACGCCGCAGGACGTGCGGATGCTGCGCTCCATCCCCTCCCGCCGCGCCGCCCGCCGCTGGGCCCGCTCGGTCGGCGGCGCGCCCGCCGGGCGCGCCATGGTCGACTACCAGCTCGCCGCGACCGAGCTGGCGCTGCTGCACAAGCGCGCCGACCGGGGCGTCGCCGACCCGGGCTGGTTCGCCACCCGCCGCGACTCCCTGCTCGAACTGATGGCGCTGGCCAGGCAGGCGTTCCTGCGCACCGCGCCGCGCCCCGGAGCGGCCCCGCCGGCGGCCGGGCCGCCGTGGGCGCGCCAGGGCCCGTCGGGGTTCCTGCCGCCCCGACCACCCGGCCCGTACGGCGCCTGACCCCGGCCACGCGGACGGGCGTGGGCGGGGGGCGCGTCACGGTCACGGGGGCCCGGCCATACGATTGGTGCCGTGGCAGAGCGAGAGTCGTCGAACCCCCTGGTCCGGACCTGGAACGCCGTGTGGCGCCCGACGCCCGGGTCGCTGCGGCTGCTCGCGCTGCTCGGCGTCATCGGCAACGTGGTGATCGTCGTCAGCGGCGGCGCCGTCCGCGTCACCAAGTCCGGCCTCGGCTGCCCCGACTGGCCGCGCTGCTCCGGCGACAGCCTCGTGCCCACCCACAACCCCGAGCACCACGTGCTCAACATGTCGATCGAGTTCGGCAACCGGCTGATCACCTTCGTGGTGCTCGGCGTCGGCGTCCTGGTGTTCGTCGCCGCGCTGCGGCTGCGGCCGCGCCGCCGGAGCCTGGTGTGGTGGGCGCTGGCCCAGCCGATGAGCGTGGTCGCCCAGGCGGTCATCGGCGGCGTCGTCGTGCTGACCAAGCTGCACCCGGCCGCCGTGTCCCTGCACTTCCTGGTCTCGCCCGCCCTGCTGGTCTTCTGCGTCGCGCTGTGGATCCGCGCGGGGGAGGGCGACGCGCCGCCCCGCCCGCTCGCCGGGTCCTGGACGCGCCGCCTCGCCGCCGCGCTGCTGGTCTCCTCCGCCGCCGTGATGGTCGCGGGCACCGTCGTCACCGGCACCGGCCCGCACGCGGGCGACGCCGAGTCGCGCCGCTACGGCTTCGACATCACCGACGTCGCCCGGATCCACGGCGAGCTGGCTTGGCTCACCATCGCGCTGACGGTGCTCGCCATCGCGGCCCTGCACCGCACCGGCGCGCCCGCGGCCGCCCGCCGCCGCGCCCACGAGCTGGCCGGGCTGATCGTCCTCCAGGGCGCCGTGGGCTACACGCAGTACTTCCTCGGCGTCCCCGCCGGCCTGGTGCTGCTGCACATGCTCGGCTCGGTGCTGATGTGGATCGCGGCGTTCCGCCTCTTCTTCGCCCTGCGCGACCGGGGGCCGGCGCCGGGCCCCGCGACCGCGGAGCCGGCCCCGGCCGCCCCGCACGCCGCCGGGGCGCCCCAGCCCGCCTGACCCGAGCCCGCCCGACCCGCGCTCAGCCCTTGCGCAGGAACGCGCGCAGCCGCTCCAGCGGCCAGGTGTTGATGACGTCGTCCGGGGTCAGCCAGCCCCGCTGGGCGGTGCCGACGCCGTAGCGGATGTTGCGGTGGTGGCCGACCGAGTGGGCGTCGGTGTCGACGGAGAACCTCACGCCGAACCGCTTCGCGCGCCGGACCAGGTCGGCGGGCAGGTCGAGGCGGTCGGGGAAGGAGTCGATCTCCATCGCGGTACCGGTGCGGGCGGCGGCGCGGAACACCTCGTCCCAGTCGGCGTTCACCGGCGGGCGGCGGCCGATGCTGCGGGCGGTGGGGTGCCCGATCACGTGGACGTGGGGGTTCTCGCACGCGCGGACCAGCCGCCGGGTCATGTCGGCCTCGTCCTGCGTGAAGTGGGAGTGGACGGAGGCGACGCAGACGTCGAAGCCGGACAGGAAGTCGGCGTCCCAGTCGACGCCGCCGTCGGGGTCGATGTTGAGCTCGGTGCCGTGCAGGAGGGTGAGGCCGGGGAACCGCTCCTGCAACTCGGCGATCTGCGCGCGCTGGGCGAGCATCTTCTCGTCGGTCATGCGCTGCATGACCAGGTTCGGCGCGTGGTCGGTGATCGCGTAGTACTCCAGGCCGCGGGCCCGCGCCGCGGCGACCATGTCCTCCAGGGAGGCGACGCCGTCGGTCAGGTCGGTGTGGCTGTGCAGGTCGCCGCGCAGGTCCTCGACCGTCACCAGGCGGGGCAGCTCGTCCTTGAGCGCGGCCTCGATCTCGCCGGTGTCCTCGCGCAGGGCGGGGTGGACCCACGGCAGGCCGAGGCGCTCGTAGACCTCCTCCTCGGTCTTCGACACGATCAGCTCGCCGCTGCCGGCGTCGAACAGCCCGTACTCCGAAAGCTTGAGGCCCGCCTTGACGGCGATCTCGCGGGTGCGGATGTTGTGCGCCTGCGAGCCGGTGAAGTACTGGAGCGCGGCGCCCCACGACTCGGGCGGGACGACCCGCAGGTCGACCTGCAGGCCGGTGGCGGTGCGCACCGAGGTCTTCTTGTCGCCGCCCGCGATCACCTCCGCGACGAACGGCAGCGCGGTGAACGCCTCCATGATCGGACGCGGGTCGCGGGAGGCCGCGAGGACGTCGACGTCGCCGATCGTCTCGCGCATGCGGCGCAGCGAGCCGGCGTGGGCGCAGCGCTCCACCTGGGGCAGCTCGGACAGGGCCGCGACGATCTCGTCGGCGACGCCCGCGGCCGCGTCGACCAGGACGCGGTCGCCGGAGCTGCGCATCAGCTCGATGCCGCGGAGGATGTTCTCCTCGGTCTTGGCGCCGAAGCCCTTGAGGCCGCGCAGGCGGCCCTCGCCGATGGCGGCCGCGAGCTCGTCCACCGAGGAGACGCCGAGCGCCTCGTAGACGGCGAGGGCCTTCTTCGGGCCGAGCGTGGGGATGGCGGTCAGGGCCCTGACCCCGGACGGGATCTGCGTGCGCAGCTCCTCGACCTGCCGGATCGTGCCGGTGGTGTTGTAGTCGAGGAGCTTCTTGGCGATCGCGTCGCCCACCCCGGAGATCTTGCGCAGCCCGGCCAGGTCGAGGCCGGAGATGTCGCCCGGATGGCCCGCGACCGCGCGCGCCGCCTTCTCGTACGCCCTGATCTTGAACGCGTCCCCGCCCGTGATGGACAGCAGGTCGGCCAGTTCCTGGATGAGGGCCGCAGCCTCGTCGTTCGCCCGTGCCATGCGGCCGAGTCTAGAAGCCGGGTACGACGCTTCCGGCGCTCAGCGCAGCGGCGCGACGGGGCCGCCGGGGCGCTCCGTCCGGCCGCGCACGACCTCGTCGGCGATCGCCGCCACCTGCTCGTCGGGCAGCCGCCGGTAGCCGTCGGCGGTGACGACCGCGATGGTCGGGTAGATGCGCCGGGTCGGGTCGGGGCCGCCGGTGGCGGTGTCGTCGTCGGCCGCGTCGTAGAGGGCCTGGACGCACGCGGTGGCGGCGTCCTCTAGGGACAGGTCGTCGCGGTAGAGCTTCTTCAGCGCGCCGGTCGCGTAGGGGGAGCCGGAGCCGTCGGCGTGGAAGCCGCGGGCCTCCTGCGGGGCGCCGGTGATGTCGTAGGTGTAGATGCGGCCCTCGCCGGAGTCGGGGTCGAGGCCGGCGAACAGCGGGACGACCGCCAGCCCCTGGAGGGCCTGCGCGAGGTTCGCCTGGATCACGGCGCCGAGGCGGCGGGCCTTGCCCGGCAGCGACAGCGGGACGGTCTCCATCTTCTCGTAGTGCTCCAGCTCCACCTGGAACAGGCGGACCATCTCCAGCGCCAGCCCGACCGTTCCGGCGAAGGCGACGGCGGAGTACTCGTCGGCGCGCTGCACCTTGTCGAGCTCGCGGTAGGCGATGCGGTTGCCCTGGGTGGCGCGCCGGTCGCCGGCCATCATCACGCCGCCGGGGAACGTCAGCGCCAGGACCGTCGTCCCGTGCGGCAGCTCGGGCGCGTCCCCCTCGGGCACCCGGTTCACGGGCAGCAGCTCAGGGGAGTGCAGGCGCAGGAAGTCGACGAACGACGCCGACCCCGCCTCGAAGAACTCGGGCGGAATCCCCTGGTCCTCGCTCCGGCCGATCACGGCGGCTCCTCTCCGGCTCGATGATCGCGACGTTCCGATCCTTCCACGCTGCCACACGGGGCCGCCACCGATCACGCCTCGGGGGCCTCGGGCGGCTCTTTCTGGCCCCTGGTGGCGCCCGCGCAGGCGACGATGACGCAGCAGATCGCGACCCACTGCCGCACGGTGAGGACCTCGCCGAGCAGCGCCACCCCGACGAGCGCCGCCACGGCGGGCTCCAGGCTCATGAGGATCCCGAACACGCGGGCGGGCATCCGCCGCAGCGCCTCCAGTTCCAGCGAGTACGGGATCACCGACGACAGCAGCCCGACCCCGAGGCCGATCAGCAGGAGCCTCGGGTCGAGCAGGGCGGAGCCGGCCGACGCCACGCCGAGCGGGAGGATCGCGACCGTCCCGACGATGCTCGCGAGCGCCAGGCCGGTGGTGCCGGAGAACCGCTTGCCGGTCGCGGCGGTGAGCACGATGTAGCCCGCCCAGCAGACCCCCGCCAGCAGGGCGAACGCGATGCCGACCGGGTCGAGGGCGCCGCTGCCGCCCCTCGCCAGCAGGACGACCCCGGCCCCCGCGAGCACGACCCACAGCGCGTCCCGGGGGCGCCGGGAGGCCGCGATGGAGACCGCGAGCGGCCCGAGGAACTCGATCGTGACCGCGACGCCGAGCGGGATCCGCGAGAACGACTGGTAGATCGAGAAGTTCATCAGCGCCAGCGCCAGCCCGAACCCGGCGGCGATGGCGAGGCTGGAGCGCGAGTGGTCGCGCAGGACGGTCCGCAGCGCCTTGCGGGCGAGGAACCCCAGCACGACCGCCGAGGTCAGCAGCCGCATCGTCACCACGGCGCTCGGCGGCAGCCGGTCGAACAGGTGCTTGGCCAGGCCCGCCCCGACCTGCAGGGAGATGATGCCGAGCAGGATCAGCGCGGGCGGCGGCACCGAGCCGAGCGACAGCGTCCGCGACCAGCCCGCCCGCGGCCGCAGGGGCCGGGCGCGGCGGGACGCGCCGCCGAGGGAGCCGGGCGCCTCAGACAGGGCCATGCGCTACTCCCACCGGAAGAAGCGGGCGGCCAGGACGAGGCCCGCGACGGCCCAGACGGCGAGGACGGCCAGCGGCTTGCCGGGCAGCGCGGCGCCGTGCTGGAGGACCTGGCGCAGCCCGTCGGCCAGCGCCGAGATCGGCAGCAGCTCCAGGGCCGACCGCACCGCCGCGGGGAACCTGTCCAGCGGGAAGACGACGCCGCCGAGGGCGAGCAACAGGATGTAGACGAGGTTGGCGGCGGCGAGGGTGGCCTCGGCGCGCAGCGTCCCCGCCATCAGCAGCCCGAAGCCGCTGAACGCGGCGGTGCCGAGCAGCAGCAGGACGACCACGGAGCCGGGGTCGCCGTGCGGGTGCCAGCCGAGCGCCAGCGCCACCGCGCAGACCACCGCGGCCTGCACGGCCTCGACCGCGACCACGCTGAGCGTCTTGGCCGCGATGAGCCCGCCGCGCGGCAGCGGGGTCGCGCCGAGCCGCTTGAGGACGCCGTAGCGCCGCTCGAACCCGGTGCCGATGGCCTGGCCGGTGAACGCGGTGGACATCACCGCGAGCGCGAGGATCCCGGGCGTGAGGAAGTCGACGCGGCGGCCCGAGCCGAGGTCGAGCAGGGACGTGGCGCTGAACAGGGTGAGCAGCACCACCGGGATGATCAGCGTGAGCAGCAGCTGCTCGCCGTTGCGCAGCACGGCGCGGAACTCGTATCCGGCCTGGGACAGGATCATCCGCGGCAGCGGCGCGGCGCCCGGCGCGGGGGCCAGGTCGAGCGGGGTCGTCACGAGCGCAGCTCCCTTCCGGTGAGTTCCAGGAAGACGTCCTCCAGCGTGCGGCGCTCGATGCGCAGGTCCTCGGTGAGGACGCCGTGCGAGGCGCACCAGGCGGTGACCGTGGCCAGCAGCTCGGGCCTGACCTCCGCCTCGATCAGGTAGTGCCCGGCGGGCGACTCCTTGGCGGCGCTCCCGGCGGGCAGCGCCGCCAGCAGCTCCTCCAGGCCGAGGCCGGGACGGGCGCGGAACCGCAGCTGCCGCTCGGCGCCGGTCAGCTCCTCGGGGGCGCCCTCGGCGACGACCCTGCCGCCGTCGACGATCATGACGTGGTCGGAGAGGCGCTCGGCCTCCTCCATGTTGTGCGTGGTGAGCACGACCGACACCCCGGCGGCGCGCAGCTCGCCGATCAGGTCCCAGGTGGCGTGCCTGGCCTGCGGGTCGAGCCCGGTGGTGGGCTCGTCGAGGAAGACCAGCTCGGGGCGCCCGACCACGGCGACGGCCAGCGAGAGCCGCTGCTGCTGCCCGCCCGACATGCGCCGGAACGGGGTGCGGGCGTGCTCGGCGAGGCCGAGCCGCTCCAGCAGGGCGGAGGCGTCGAGCGGGGCGGCGTGGAACGAGGCGACCAGCCGCAGGAACTCGCCCGCGCGGGCCGTGCCCGGCACGCCGCCGGACTGCGGCATCACGCCGACCCGCGGCCGCAGCGCGCGCCCGTCGGAGGCGGGGTCGAGGCCGAGGACGCGGACGGTGCCCGAGTCGGCCCGCCGGAACCCCTCGCAGATCTCGATCGTGGTGGTCTTGCCGGCGCCGTTCGGGCCGAGCAGCGCGGTGACCGCTCCCCGGGCGGCGCTGAGCGACAGGCCGTCCACGGCCGTCACCGCGCCGTAGCGCTTGGCGAGGGAGCGCAGTTCGACCGCGCCGTCTCCGGGGGGTGTCATGCTGACGAGTTTAGGTCCGGGGGAGGACAGCTCCGCGCCCGGACCCGGCCCCGGCCGCGTGAAGGCGCGGTAAAGCCGTCCGGTGGAAGTCGATCTAGTTTCGCCGCCCCGCGCCGGGGAATCCGCGATCAGGGGAGCCGCGGCGCCGCTGCCGGGGTCCCCGGGGAGGTGGGATGGCGTTCCACGTCGATTCGGAGGTCGGCCGGCTCAGGGAGGTGCTGCTGCACCGGCCCGAGCTGTCGCTGAAGCGGCTCACCCCCTCCAACGCCGCCGGGCTGCTGTTCGACGACGTCCTGTGGGTCAGGCGTGCGGTCGAGGAGCACGAGGAGTTCGAGGACGTGCTGCGCGCCCAGGGCGTGCGGACGCACCTGCTGATGGACCTGCTGACCGAGACCGTCACGATCCCCGAGGCGCGCCGCCACATCCTCGACCGGATCGTCGATCCGCACTGGTTCGGTCCCCTCGCCACCGACGCGATCCGCAACTGCTTCGACGCGATGGACGTCGCGGACCTGGCCGCGTTCCTGGTCGGCGGCATCACCAAGCGGGAGATGCTGGAGCGGATGCCCGAGCCGGCGTCCATCGCGTTCCACTCCGTCGAGGCGGACGGGTTCGTCCTGCCGCCGCTGCCGAACCACCTGTTCACCCGCGACACGTCCTGCTGGATCTACGACGGCGTCTCCATCAACACGATGCGCATGAAGGCCAGGATGCGCGAGACGGTGAACATGGAGGCGATCTACCGCTGGCATCCGCTGTTCGCCCCCGGGCACGACCGGCCGGCCGAGGGCGGGTACCACGTGTGGAACCGCGGCACCGCGATGGCGCCGGCGACGCTGGAGGGCGGCGACGTGCTGGTCCTCGGGAACCGCAGCGTGCTGGTCGGGATGAGCGAGCGGACGCAGCCGCAGGCGGTGGAGATGCTGGCCCAGTCGCTGTTCGCCGCCGGCTCCTGCGAGCGGATCGTCGCGCTGCGGATGCCGCGCAAGCGGGCGTTCATGCACCTGGACACGGTCATGACCATGGTCGACCACGGCGTGTTCACCAAGTACGCGGGGATGGGCATGCTGCCGTCGCACACCGTCGAGCCCGGCGACAACGAGAAGGAACTCAAGATCACCGACCATCCGCCGGAGGACATGCACCGGGCGATCGCCGCCGCGCTCGGCACCGACGACATCAAGGTCCTCACCCCGACCCAGGACGTGTTCGCCGCCGAGCGCGAGCAGTGGGACGACGGCGCGAACGTCCTGGCCGTCTCGCCCGGCGTCGTCGTCGCCTACGAGCGCAACGCCACGAGCAACAACCACCTGAGCCGCAACGGGATCGAGGTCATCACGATCCGCGGCAGCGAGCTCGGCCGGGGGCGCGGCGGCCCGCGCTGCATGAGCTGCCCGCTCGTCCGGGACGCCTGATGGCCTTCGACCTTCGCGGGCGCAGCCTCGTCAGGGAGCTCGACCTCACCCCGGGCGAGTTCGGGTACCTCGTCGACCTGGCGGCCGAGCTGAAGGCCGCCAAGTACGGCGGGACGGAGGTGCGGGCGCTGGCGGGCCGGAACATCGCGCTGATCTTCGAGAAGGACTCCACGCGGACCCGCTGCGCGTTCGAGGTCGCCGCGCACGACCAGGGCGCCCACGTCACCTACCTCGGCCCCAGCGGGACGCAGATCGGCCACAAGGAGTCGATGAAGGACACGGCGCGCGTCCTCGGGCGGATGTACGACGGCATCGAGTACCGGGGGGCCGGCCAGCGGCTCGTCGAGGAGCTGGCCGAGCACGCGGGCGTCCCGGTGTGGAACGGGCTGACCGACGAGTGGCACCCGACGCAGATGCTCGCCGACATGCTGACCATGCGCGAGCACGGCGGCAGGCCGCTCCACGAGATCACCTACGCGTACCTGGGCGACGCGCGCAACAACATGGGGAACTCCTACGTGGCGGCCGGTGCGCTCCTCGGCATGAACGTCCGCATCGTCGCCCCGCGGAGCCTCTGGCCCGACGAGGAGGCGGTCGTCGGGCCGGCGCGCGCGGTCGCGGCCGGGACCGGCGCCGAGATCGCCCTCACCGAGGACGTCGGGGAGGGCGTGCGCGGCGCCGACTTCGTGATCACCGACGTGTGGGTGTCGATGGGGGAGCCGGCCGAGGTGTGGGACGAGCGCGTCGCGCTGCTGCGGCCCTACCAGGTCAACGCGGAGGTCATGCGGGCGACGGGCAACCCCGCCGCCCGGTTCATGCACTGCCTGCCGGCCTTCCACGACCGGGCGACCGCCGTGGGCGAGGAGGTCTTCCGCAAGACCGGCCTGGACGCCCTGGAGGTCACCGACGAGGTCTTCGAGTCCGAGGCGTCGATCGTCTTCGACGAGGCCGAGAACCGGGTGCACACCATCAAGGCGGTCATGGTGGCGACGCTCGGCTGAGCGGACCGCCGGGGAGGGGGAGGCAGCATGCGCGTGGTCGTCGCGCTCGGAGGGAACGCGCTGGTCGAGCGGGGGGAGACGCCCGACGCCGAGCCGCAGCGCGCCAACGTGGACCGGGCCGTGCGGTCGCTGGCGCCGCTCGCCGAGCGGCACGAGCTGATCATCACGCACGGGAACGGCCCGCAGGTCGGGGTGCTGGCGCTGGAGAGCGTCAACGACCCGAACCTGACCCGGCCCTACCCGCTGGACACGATCGGCGCCGAGACCCAGGGCATGATCGGGTACTGGATGCTGCAGGCGCTGCAGAACGCGCTGCCCGGCCGCCAGGTCGTGGCGATGATCAACCAGACGCTGGTCTCGGCGGTGGACCCGGCGTTCGACGAGCCCAGCAAGTTCGTCGGCCAGGTCTACGGGCGGGAGGAGGCGGAGAAGCTCGCCGCCGAGTACGGCTGGACCGTCCGGCAGGACGGGGACCGCTGGCGCCGCGTGGTGCCGTCCCCGCGGCCGCAGCGGGTGATCGAGACCCGGCTGATCAGGGAGCTGGTCCGGCTCGGCACGGTGGTGGTGTGCGCGGGCGGCGGCGGCATCCCCGTCTTCCGCAACGACGTGGGGCGGCTGGAGGGCGTCGAGGCGGTGGTCGACAAGGACCTCACCGCGTCCGTCCTGGCCGAGAGCATGGACGCCGACGCGCTGCTGATCCTCACCGACGTGCCGCGCGTGCTGCGGCACTTCGGGACCCCGCGGCAGGAGGAGATCACCCACACGACGCCGCACGAGCTGCGCGGCGAGGAGTTCCCCGCCGGGTCGATGGGCCCGAAGGTCGAGGCGGCGGTGAGCTTCGTGGAGCGCACGGGCGACATGGCCGCGATCGGGCTGCTGGACCAGTGCGAGCGCATCCTGGAGGGCACCGCGGGGACGATCGTCACCCCCAACGCGACCTGGCCGCTGGCGAGCACGCTGTGACCACCGGGACCGCGCCGGAGACCTTCGCGCACAGCCTGCTGCGGACGAAGCCGGTCGACAGGATCGTCGCCGAGGGCGGGTACGGCGCGGGCGGCGAGCTGAAGCGCACGATGAGCCTCCTGCAGCTCACCCTGTTCAGCGTCGGCGCGACCCTCGGCACCGGGATCTTCGTGGTCCTCGGCGAGGCGGTCCCGCTGGCCGGGCCCGCCGTCGTGCTCTCGTTCGTCCTCGCCGCCGTCACCGCCCTGTTCTCGGCGCTGTCGTACGCCGAGCTGGCCGGGACGATCCCCGTCTCCGGCTCGTCCTACTCCTACGCCTACGCGACGCTGGGCGAGCTGGTCGCGTGGGTCTGCGGCTGGTGCCTGCTCCTGGAGTACGCGGTGTCGGTGTCGGCCGTGGCGGTCGGCTGGGGCTCCTACCTCAACGCCTTCCTCGACTCGGCGCTGGGCTTCACGATCCCGGCGCAGGTCGGGAACCCGCCGGGGGAGGGCGGGGTGGTCAACCTCCCCGCCGTGGTCGTGGTGCTGTTCGCGACGGTGCTGCTGCTGCGGGGCACCTCCGAGAGCGCCGCGGCGAACACGGTCATGGTCTTCCTGAAGATCGGCGTGCTGCTGTTCTTCTGCGCGGTCGCCTTCACGGCGTTCCGGACCGGGAACATGGCCCCGTTCGCCCCGATGGGATGGGCGGGCATCAGCGCTGCGGGCTCCAAGGTGTTCTTCTCCTACATCGGGTTCGACGCCGCCTCCACGGCGGGCGAGGAGGCCAGGAACCCGCGCCGCGACCTGCCGATGGCGATCATCCTGTCGCTGGCCATCGTGACCGCCCTGTACGTCCTGGTGGGGCTCGCCGCGGTCGCCGCCATGAACTGGACGCGGTTCTCGCTGAGCGGTTCGGAGGCCTCGCTGGCGCAGGTGCTGGACAGCGTGAGCGGGCGGACGTGGCCGTCGATGGTCCTGTCCCTCGGCGCCGTGGTCGCGATCGCCAGCGTCGTGCTCACCGTCATGTACGGCCAGACCCGCATCCTGTTCGCGATGTCGCGCGACGGGCTCGTCCCGGACGTCTTCCGGAAGGTGAGCCCCCGGCGCCGCGTGCCGGTCGCCAACACGGTCATCGTGGCGGCGTTCATCGGGATCCTCGCCGCGGTGATCCCGCTCGGCCGGCTCGTCGACGCCACCAGCATCGGCACGCTCTTCGCGTTCGCGCTGGTCAGCGTCGGCGTGATCGTGCTGCGCCGCACCCGGCCCGACCTCCCGCGCAGCTTCCGCGCGCCGCTGTACCCCCTCACGCCGCTGCTCGGCGTCGCCCTGTGCGTGTACCTGATGGTCGGCCTCGGCGGCGCCACCTGGACCGTCTTCGCGATCTGGATCGCCGTCGGCCTGGCGGCCTACTTCCTGTACGGCCGCCGCCACTCGCGCCTGGCGGCCCGGCACACGGGGCACGGAGGGGAGCCCGCATGAACGAACCGAGCACGACGGAACAGGGCGGCGCCGAACAGGGCGGCGCCGAACAGGGCGGCGCCGAACAGGGCAGGGGCGAGCCCGGCGGCCCGCGCGTGCTGGTCGGGTACTCGCCCGACGAGCGCGGTGACGACGCCCTCGCCCTGGCCGCACTGGTCTGGTCGGCGGCCCGGTCGGACCGGAGCGCGCCGCTGACCGTCGTCCACGTCCATCCGCCCGCCTGGCCCGCGCACGGCCCCGGTTCCGTGGACGCCGAATGGGTCGCCTACCTCAGGGAGCAGGCCGAGGAGGCCCTGGCCAGGGCCGCCGCGCGGCTCGGCGAGCTCGGGGTGCCGAGCCAGGAGCTCGACCTGCGCGTGCACGCCCACCGGGGGAGCGGGCGCGGCCTCATGGAGGCCGCCCGCGAGACCGGCGCCGACCTCGTGGTCATCGGCTCGGCGCCGGGCGGGAACCCCCACCGGATCGCCCTCGGCAGCACCGCCGACCGGCTCCTGCACGACTCGCCCGTGCCGGTGATGCTGGCTCCGCGCGGGTACGCGGAGGACTCGCCGCACCACACGCGGGTGGTGCACCCCCACCATCCCGCGCGGCGGCTGGAGCGGATGACCGTGGCCTACTGGCCGCCCCGCGGCCTGGAGGACCTGACGGCCGCGGCCGACCTCGCGGCGCGGCTCGGGCTGCCGGTGCGGCTGCTGACGCTGGTACTGCGCCCGCCCGGCCCCGCGGCCAGGCTCGGCGGCGTCGAGCGCGCGCTGGGCCGCCAGGCCGCCCAGGCCGACGAGGACCTGCGGGAGGCCGCGGGCCTGCTCGGCGCGCGCTTCGGGGACGGGATGCCGGTGGAGCGGCTCGCGGAGGTCGGCAGCGGGGTCGCCGGGACCCTCGGCGCCGTCGATATGCTGCCGGGCGAGGTCCTCGCCTGCCTGTCCGGCCACCACGGCCCGCTGCTCAGGGTGTTCCTCGGGGAGCGGTCCGGCAAGATCGTCCGGGCCGCGCCGTGCCCGGTGGTGGTGCTGCCGCGCGGGGCGGGCGCGCCCTTCGCCGGCGAGGAGGCCCGAATTAGGTAAGGCTTACCTGCGTGAGCTACGACATCGGGATTCCGGTGTTTCGCGGGAAGTAATTACGGCACACTGATGTTGTGAAAAACGTGGGCGAGGATCAGACGAGCACCGGAGGCGCAGCTACGCGCTCCTTCGGCGCGCCGTCCGGCCGCACCGAGCGCGACACCCGCGCCCGGGTCGCCCGCCTGATCCTGGAACACGGCCCGGTCACCGCGTCCACGCTCGGCGAGCGCGTCGGCCTCACGCCGGCGGCCGTCCGCCGGCACCTGGACGCGCTGCTGGCCGAGGGCATGATCGAGGTCCGCAAGGCGCGGGTCCCGCAGTCCCGGCGCGGCCGGGGCCGGCCCGCCAAGTGGTTCGCCATCACCGACGCCGGGCGCAGCGCCTTCGTGCACGCCTACGACGACCTGGCGACCAGCGCCCTGCGGTTCCTCGCCGAGACGGCCGGCGACCGCGCGGTCGCCGAGTTCGCCCGGCGGCAGATCGCCGACCTGGAGCGGCGGTACCGGCCCGTCGTGCAGGACGCGCCGCCCCACCAGCGGGTCCGCACGCTCGCCGAGGCCCTGTCGGGCGACGGCTACGCGGCGGCCGCCGCCAAGGCGCCGCAGCCGGGCGGCGGCGAGCAGCTCTGCCAGCACCACTGCCCGGTCGCGCACGTCGCCGCGGAGTTCCCGCAGCTGTGCGAGGCCGAGACCGAGGCGTTCAGCCGGCTGCTCGGCACTCCGGTGCAGCGGCTCGCGACGATCGCGCACGGCGACGGCATCTGCACCACCCACGTCAGCTCGCGCTCGCTGTGCGGGCCGGGCGAGACCGGCGACGGCGGCGCACGCGCCGCGCACGCCGCCCCCGGCGGGGGCGAGGCGGACGCGGGGGCGTCCGCCGCAAAGCATCTGACCAGTGACGAGGAGTCCGGAGGGACCTCCCTATGACTACGGCTGCCCACCCGGAGCTCGAAGGGCTCGACAAGTACAAGTTCGGCTGGGCCGACTCGGACGAGGCCGGCGCCTCGGCGCGCCGCGGCCTGAACGAGGACGTCGTCCGCGACATCTCGGCCAAGAAGAACGAGCCCGACTGGATGCTCGACCTGCGCCTCAAGGGGCTGCGGCTGTTCAGCAAGAAGCCGATGCCCACCTGGGGCTCCGACCTGTCGGACATCGACTTCGAGAACATCAAGTACTTCGTGCGCTCCACCGAGGCGCAGGCCGCCTCCTGGGAGGAGCTCCCGGAGGACATCAAGAACACCTACGACAAGCTCGGCATCCCCGAGGCCGAGAAGCAGCGCCTCGTCGCCGGTGTCGCCGCCCAGTACGAGTCGGAGGTCGTCTACCACAAGATCCGTGAGGACCTTGAGGAGAAGGGCGTCATCTTCGTCGACACCGACACCGGCCTGCGCGAGCACCCGGAGATCTTCCAGGAGTACTTCGGCTCGGTGATCCCGGTCGGCGACAACAAGTTCGCCGCGCTCAACACCGCCGTGTGGTCGGGCGGCTCGTTCATCTACGTCCCGCCGGGCGTGCACGTGGAGATCCCGCTCCAGGCCTACTTCCGGATCAACACCGAGAACATGGGCCAGTTCGAGCGGACGCTGATCATCGCCGACGAGGGCTCCTACGTCCACTACGTCGAGGGCTGCACCGCGCCGATCTACAAGTCCGACTCGCTGCACTCCGCCGTGGTGGAGATCGTCGTGAAGAAGGACGCCCGCGTCCGGTACACGACGATCCAGAACTGGTCCAACAACGTCTACAACCTGGTGACCAAGCGCGCCGTCGCCTACGAGGGCGCCACCATGGAGTGGGTCGACGGCAACATCGGCTCCAAGGTCACCATGAAGTACCCGGCGGTGTACCTGCTCGGCGAGCACGCCAAGGGCGAGACCCTGTCGATCGCGTTCGCGGGCGCGGACCAGCACCAGGACGCCGGCGCGAAGATGGTGCACGCGGCGCCGAACACCTCCAGCAGCATCATCTCCAAGTCGGTGGCGCGCGGCGGGGGCCGCACGTCCTACCGCGGGCTGGTGCAGATCCAGGAGGGCGCCGAGCACAGCAAGTCCACGGTCAAGTGCGACGCGCTGCTCGTCGACCAGATCAGCCGGTCCGACACCTACCCCTACGTCGACGTCCGCGAGGACGACGTGGAGATGGGCCACGAGGCGACCGTCTCCAAGGTGTCGGAGCAGCAGCTGTTCTACCTGATGAGCCGCGGCCTCACCGAGGACGAGGCGATGGCGATGATCGTGCGCGGCTTCGTCGAGCCGATCGCGCGCGAGCTGCCCATGGAGTACGCCCTCGAGCTGAACCGGCTCATCGAGCTGCAGATGGAAGGAGCCGTCGGCTGATGGGGCTGGAGCAGAAGCCTCTCTCGACGCTGCACGAGAAGGCGTCCTACGAGGTCGCCGACTTCGAGGTGCCCACGGGCCGCGAGGAGGAGTGGCGGTTCACCCCGCTGCGCCGCCTGCGCGGCCTGCACAACGGCACCGCCGAGGACGGCGGCAAGGTCCTGGTGGAGGTCGAGGCGGCGCCCGAGGTGACCGTCGAGACCGTCGGACGCGACGACGATCGCCTCGGCAGGGCCTATGTCCCCGCCGACCGCGTCAGCGCCCAGGCGTGGAGCTCCTTCGCCCAGGCCACGGTCGTGACCGTCCCGAAGGAGACCGCCGCCTCAGCGCCGACCGTGCTGCGGCTGCGCGGCGAGGACGCCTCGGCCGCCGCCTACGGGCACACCACGGTCGTCCTCGAGCCGTTCGCCGAGGCCACCGTCGTGCTGACGCACCGGGGCTCGGCGACCTACGCCGACAACGTCGAGTTCGTCGTCGGCGACGGCGCCCGGCTGTCGGTGATCAGCCTGCAGGACTGGGCGGACGACGGCGTCCACGTCTCCCACCAGCACGCCAGGCTCGGCCGCGACGCCCGGTTCGTCTCGCACAACGTCTCGCTCGGCGGCGACGTCGTGCGGATCTCCCCGTCGGTCGCCTACGAGGGGCCCGGCGGCGACGCCGAGCTGTACGGGGTGTACTTCGTCGACGGCGGCCAGCACCTGGAGCACCGCCTCCTCGTCGACCACGCCGTCCCGCACTGCCGCAGCCGCGTCGACTACCGCGGCGCCCTGCAGGACCAGGACGCGCACGCCGTCTGGATCGGCGACGTGATCATCCGCGCCGAGGCCGAGGGCACCGACACCTACGAGCTGAACCGCAACCTCGTGCTCACCGACGGCACGCGGGTCGACTCCGTGCCGAACCTGGAGATCCTCACCGGCGAGGTCGCCGGCGCGGGGCACGCCTCGGCGTCCGGGCGGCTGGACGACGAGCACCTGTTCTACCTCCAGGCGCGCGGCATCACCTTCGACGAGGCGCGGCGCATGGTGGTCCGGGGCTTCCTCGGCCAGCTCGTCGAGCGCATCGAGGTCGCCGAGGTGCGCGAGAAGGTGCGCGAGGCGATCGAGGCCGAGCTCGACCAGGGAGCGGCGAAGTGACCTACGTGAAGGTGTGCGCGCTGGACGAGGTCCCCGCCGACGGGGCGCTCGGCGCCGAGGTCGACGGCGAGCCCGTCGTCATCGCGCGCAGCGGCGACGACGTGTTCGCGCTGAACGACATCTGCTCGCACGCCGAGGTCTCGCTCTCCGAGGGCGAGGTCTACAACGGCACCATCGAGTGCTGGCTGCACGGGTCCTGCTTCGACCTGCGCAGCGGCAAGCCCACCAACCCGCCGGCCACGCAGCCGGTCGCCACCTACAAGGTCAAGGTCGAGGACGGCGACGTCTACGTCTCGCTCGCCGGCGACGACTGACCGCACGACGAAGGACTGTACGCACTATGGCCACCCTTGAGATCCGCGACCTCCACGTCTCCGTCGGCGACGGCTCCGACGGCGCGAAGGAGATCCTGCGCGGGGTCGACCTGACCGTGAAGGCCGGCGAGACCCACGCGATCATGGGGCCGAACGGCTCCGGCAAGTCCACCCTCGCCTACGCGGTCGCGGGCCACCCGAAGTACGAGGTGACCTCGGGCTCCGTCACGCTGGACGGCGAGGACGTCCTGGCCATGTCGGTCGACGAGCGCGCCCGCGCCGGGCTCTTCCTGGCGATGCAGTACCCGGTCGAGGTGCCCGGCGTCTCAGTCTCCAACTTCCTGCGCTCGGCCGTCACCGCCGTGCGCGGCGAGGCCCCGAAGCTGCGCGAGTTCTCCAAGGAGATGAAGGCGGCGATGGACGCCCTGTCCATCGACCCGGCGTTCGCGCAGCGCAGCCTGAACGAGGGCTTCTCCGGCGGTGAGAAGAAGCGGCACGAGATCCTGCAGCTGGAGATGCTGAAGCCGAAGGTCGCCGTCCTGGACGAGACCGACTCCGGCCTCGACGTCGACGCGCTCAAGGTCGTCTCCGAGGGCGTCAACCGGTTCGCTTCCGGCGACACCGGCGTCCTGCTCATCACCCACTACACGCGCATCCTGCGGTACGTGAAGCCCGACTTCGTGCACGTGTTCGCCGGCGGCCGCGTCGTGGCCGAGGGCGGCCCCGAGCTGGCCGACGAGCTGGAGAACGAGGGGTACGAGAAGTACGTGAAGGCGGGCGCGTCTCTATGAGCGAAGCGAACCGGGGGGCGTGGGGGGGCGCCCCCCCACCGGGGCAGCGCGCCAGTGGAACCGGGAGCCTTCTGCCCGAGGAGCTGAAGAAGGACTTCCCGCTGCTGGGGCGCACGGTCCGCGGCGGGCGGCCGCTCGTGTACCTCGACTCGGGGGCGACGTCGCAGAAGCCCGTCCGGGTGCTGGACGCGGAACGGGAGTTCTACGAGCGGCACAACGCGGCGCCGCACCGCGGGGCGCACCTGCTCGCCGAGGAGGCGACGGAGGCCTACGAGAGCGCCCGCGCGTCCATCGCCCGGTTCGTCGGCGCGACGCCCGCCGAGATCGTGTTCACCAAGAACGCCACCGAGGGCATCAACCTGGTCGCCTACGCGATGAGCAACGCGGCCACCGCCGGCCCCGAGGCCGAGCGGTTCGCCGTGGGCCCCGGCGACGAGGTCGTGGTGTCGGAGATGGAGCACCACGCCAACCTCGTCCCGTGGCAGCAGCTGTGCCGGCGGACGGGCGCCACCCTGCGCTGGTTCGGCATCACCGACGAGGGCCGCCTCGACCTGGACGACCTGGACGGCATCGTCAACGAGCGCACGAAGATCGTCGCGCTGACGCACCAGTCGAACGTGCTCGGCACCGTCCCGCCGATCGAGCGGATCGTGGCGCGCGCCCACGCGGTCGGCGCGCTCGTCCTGCTGGACGCCGCGCAGTCGGTGCCGCACCAGCCCGTGGACGTGGCCCGGCTCGGCGCCGACTTCCTGGTGTTCTCCGGCCACAAGATGCTCGGCCCGACCGGCATCGGCGTGCTGTGGGGCCGCGGCGAGCTGCTGGAGGCCATGCCGCCGTTCATCACCGGCGGCTCCATGATCGAGGTCGTCCACATGGAGGAGTCCACGTTCATGCCGCCGCCGCAGCGGTTCGAGGCGGGCGTCCCGATGACCGCCCAGGCCGTCGGGCTCGGCGTGGCGTGCGACTACCTCGCCGAGATCGGCATGGACCGCGTGCACGCCCACGAGGAGGCCCTGGTCGGCTACTCGCTGGAGCGGCTCGGCGAGATCCCCGGCGTCCGCGTCATCGGCCCCGGCACCACCGAGGCCCGCGGCGGCGCCGTGTCGTTCACCGTCGACGGCATCCACCCGCACGACGTCGGCCAGGTCCTGGACGACCAGGGCGTCGAGGTGCGCGTCGGCCACCACTGCGCGTGGCCGATCTGCCGCCGCTTCGGCATCCCGGCGACCACCCGCGCGACGTTCTACCTCTACAACACCCTCGCCGACGTGGACGCGCTCGCCGACGGGGTACGGCACGCTCAGAAGTTCTTCGGCACCGCCTGAGGAACACGCTGAGTGGTGCCCGGGTTGTAGCGAGAAAGGCTTGGAAGGGACGCCATGCAGTTGGAGGCGATGTACCAGGAGGTCATCCTGGACCACTACCGCAATCCCCTGCACAAGGGGCTGCGGGAGCCGTTCGAGGGGGAGGCGCACCATGTCAACCCCACGTGCGGCGACGAGGTGACGCTCCGCGTCCACCTGGAGGGCGAGGGCCAGGACGCCACGGTCGCCGACGTGTCGTACGACGCCATGGGCTGCTCGATCAGCCAGGCGAGCGCGTCGGTGATGTCCGACCTGCTGATCGGCAAGTCCGTGAAGGAGGGGATGGCCGTCGGCGAGGAGTTCCTGGCGCTGATGCAGTCCCGCGGCCAGGACGTCGCGCCGGACGAGGACGTCCTGGAGGACGCCGTCGCCTTCGCCGGGGTCTCGAAGTACCCCGCCCGGATCAAATGCGCCCTGCTCGCCTGGATGGCGTGGAAGGACGCGACCGCCCGCGCACTCGGAGAGGCACCATGACCGACACGCCCGCGACCGACACGCCCGCCGCCGAGGCCACCGACGCCGAGGTCCCCGCGGCTCCCGCCTCCGAGCAGGAGGAGGAGATCCTGGAGGCCCTCAAGGACGTCGTCGACCCCGAGCTCGGTATCAACGTCGTCGACCTCGGCCTGGTGTACGGCGTCGACCTGTCCGACGAGGTCGCCACCCTGGACATGACGCTGACCAGCGCCGCCTGCCCGCTCACCGACGTGATCGAGGACCAGGCGCACAGCGCGCTGGAGGGCCTCGTCAAGGACGTCAAGATCAACTGGGTCTGGCTTCCGCCGTGGGGCCCCGACAAGATCACCGACGAGGGCCGCGACCAGCTCCGCGCCCTCGGGTTCAACGTCTGACGGCTCCGCGGAGCCGGTCCGCCGGGCCGACCGGGCACCGGTCGACGTGAACGATGAGGCCGCGCCCCGTCCGGGGCGCGGCCTCACGCGTCCCCGGGCCCGGCGACCCGCCTGAGCATCTCGACCGCCTGGGCGTGGTCGCCGGTGCGCCTGGCCTTGCCGAGCCGCTGCCGCATCGTGACGGTCTCGCGCAGCCGCCCGGACCGGCCGAGAAGGAGGACGGCGGTCGCCAGGGTCTCGTCCAGCTCGCGGCGGTACCGCCAGGGGAGCCGCCGCGCGAGAGGCAGCAGATGCTCCGCGTACTCGGCGGTGCAGCGGAGCGCCTCCTCGTCCGCGCCGCCGTCCAGATGGGGGGGGCGAGGCGCATGCGCAGGGCCATGGTGAACTCTTCCCCGAACGCGCCGGGTTGCGTCGCGGCGATCGACCGGTACAGCTCCACCCCCTCATCGAGGGCTCTCGCGGCGTCCGCGTGGCGGTCCTTTCCCGCAGCCGCGCACCGAGCTTGCACAGGGAGGCCGCGAGGTCGCGCCGGACCGCGCCCGGGTTGCCGAGCGCGGCCGATCGGAACAGCTCCACGCCCTCCTGGAGGTCCCGCAGGGCCTCGCTGTGCCGCCGGAGCGCGGCCAGGGCGTCGGACCGGGTGCACAGCGCCCCGGCCAGGTCGGCGCGGAACGCGACCGGGTTGGTCTCGGCGAGCTCCCGGCGGACGCGGACGGCGTCGTCGCCTGCCTTCAGCGCCTCCTCCGCCTTCCCCGTCTGCTCCAGCAGGGCGCTGAGGTTGGTGAGCGCGATGCCGAGGTCGGCCAGATGGGCGGCGCGGTCGACGGTGGTGAGGCGCCGGTACAGCTCGACCGCCTCGCCCGTGGCCGCGAGGGCGTCCTCGGGGTCCCCGAGCGCGGCGAGGCGGTTCCCCAGGTTGTCGAGCGCCCCGGCCAGCTTCGCGAGGTAGCGGGGCGGAGCGGTCTCGGCGAGTCGCCGCCGGATCCGCACCGACTCCCAGGAGGCCTCCAAGGCGCGGTCCCGGTGCCCCAGTTCGGCGAGGCGGTTGCCCAGGTTGTTGAGCGAGGAGGCGAGGTTCTCCAGCCTCGCGGCCGAACCGCTCTCGGCGAGGCGCCGGTCGAGCTCCACTCCTTCCTCGGTGACCTCCAGCGCCTCCTGGCGCATGCCAAGGCGCGCCTGGCAGATGCCGAGGTTGACCAGAGCGCCGGAGAGGTCGGACAGGTATTCGCCCGGACGCTGTTCCGCCAGCCGCCGGTAGGCGCCGACCGCCTCCCGCGCGGACTCCATGGCCTCCCCGTAGAGCCCGGCCTTGATCAGCCGGCCGGTGAGCTTGGTGTGGGTGAGGGCGCGGTCCTCGAGCACGCCGTCTCCTTCCCGCGGCGCCCGGCCGAGCCGCTGCTCAGCTCAGCGGCGGGTGATGGCGGCGACGCCGGGGTCCAGGTCGACGTCTCGCCGCTCCGGCAGCAGGGCCTCCACCGCGTCCAGCAGCGCGGGATCGAGGTCCGGCAGCTCGGCCAGGGCGGTGAGCGCGGCGCCGCCGGCCTGGACCGCCAGTTCGGGCCGCGCACTGAGCAGGGGGTAGAGCCGCCCGTCCCTGACGTGCGGCCAGCGCCGCGCGGTCTCGACGAGCACGGTCATGGCGGAGCGGGTCCACGCCTTCCCGCCCGCCCCGAGCAGGCGTTCGGCCGCGTCGGCGGCCCAGGGGTCGCTCGGGTACGGGTGGCCGTGGCCCGGGGTCGTCAGCGCGACGAAGTCCTCGCCGAGCCGGTCCGGGTACAGCGGCCGCAGGACGCCGGCGGACCCGGGCGGCGGCGGGTAGCAGACGGCGTGGTCCTTGATGATCTGACCGGGGTGCAGAACGGACTCCACCTCGGCCAGGACCAGCGCCTCGACCGCCTCCGCACGCGGAAGGCCGCCGGTCAGGGTGGCCGTGTAGACGGCCTGGCCCATCACGTCCGCGCCCGTGCTCAGCAGGCCGCGGTGGAGCTCCTCCCAATGGACGCGCTCGCGCGACAGGAGGAACATCGAGACCTCCACGGGCAACCGCGGCGCCCGGGCGCCCTCCTCATGGGCGAGCACCGCGGCGAGGGCGGCCATGTGCACCGCGAGCACCTGCGCGTAGCCGTCGTCCGCCATGACCGCCTCGGGGGCCGGGACGAGGCGCGCCCCGGGCACGTCCAGCAGCGCCGCGTACCGGTCGCGCGCCTCCTCGAACAGCCTGCCGCGGCCGTGCGCGCCCGCTTCGAGGGCGTCCAGGGCGCTCGCCCCGGCTTCCAGCCCGAGATCGGCGTCCAGCCTGTGCGCGAGGGTCTGCCACCAGGTGCCGGCCGGGCGCGCCAGCAGCAGCACCCGCACCTTGGGCCCTTCCGCGCCGCGCAGGTCGGAGAGCATCCTGAGCAGGTCGGCGACGTCCCAGCGTTCGGCGTAGTCGGCGACGACCAGGAGCCCCCGTGCGGCGCGCAGGTCGCCCGGCGCGAACTCCGGCGGCGCGGCCGGATCGTGGCGGTGCAGCGCGGTGAGGACCGTCCAGCCGTCGGCGCTCCAGAGCCGCGCCGCCTGGGCGGCCAGGCGGGACTTGCCCTGCCCTCCCGGCCCGTGCACGAGCCGCACGGACAGTGCCGCCCGCCCGTCGCGCCACTCGCGCAGGCCCGCCAGTTCGGCCTCGCGCCCGGTGAACGGCACGGCCTCGCTCGACACGCGGAGCAGCCGGCTCGGCTGGGCCCTGGCCTCGGCCGCCGAGGGCGGGGAACCCCGCGGCCGCCACCCCCTGAGGCGGTACGGGTCCTCGGCCTCGTACACGACCATGTCGCGGCCCGCCTGGAAGACCCGGCCGAACGGCCCCGCCGAGGCGCGCTGGGTCGGCATGCCGTCCCGGTCCCTTCCACTCGATCAACGCCATGGGACACCGCCGCGCGGCGGCGGGCAAGCGGGACCGCCGACCTGGCCGCGGTCGGCCGCCGCGGGCGGGCCGCTTCTGCGGTGGCAACTGTGAGAGATGCGTTCCCCGAGAGCGATCCGGCGCCGGTCGCCCCGCCGGGCCGCGTCGTTCGGCGGCGAGGCGGCGGCCTACGCGAAGGAGCGTCCCGACCATCCGGACGCGGCCGTGCGGTGGGCACTGGAGCCGGTCGCCGGGCGCGGGCGGCTCCGGGTCCTGGATCTCGGCGCCGGGATCACTCCTGCCGCGCGTGCTCCGCGGGGTCGCGGGTAGCGTCCCCGGGCGGCCTGGGCGGCCAGACGGTGGTGGTGATCGGCCACAGCGACCAGACCGCCAGGACGAATCCGAGGCGTCCCAGCCAGGCGTCGAGGGCCCGCGTGCGGTCCGCGTCGCCGACCAGCGCGATCATCGCCAGGAGCAGGCCGCACGCGATGGCCGTGGCGAGGGCCGCCTTGCCGAACTCGCGCCACTCGTGGCGCGCGCGGGCCGCCCCGTACCTGGGGCTGCGCGTGGGCGGCGGGCCGCCCGCGAAGCGGTGGGCGAAGCGCTCGTCCGCCCAGCGCACCATGCTGTGGCCGAACGCGACCGAGTAGCCGAGGTAGGCGGCCGCCAGCCCGTGGCCGGTGCCGGCGCTCGCGCCGCCGCGCAGGTCGACGACCGTCGCCGCCAGCAGGACCAGGTCGAGCAGCGGGACGCACAGCAGGAGCGCCGCGCCGGTGCGGCGCAGGCGCAGCGCGTAGCGGGCGAGGAGGCCGGCGGCGAGGACGACCCAGAAGCCGATCTCGCATGCGGCGATGACCGCCAGGAGCACGTGGAATCCCTTCTCGACGCGGGTTTCCATCGTCTGCTCCGGACGGCCGCCGATCGTCGTCTGCGGTGAGGTTTCGGGGGTCGTCCGAAGGATGTACGGGCGCTCCTCACCCGGGCGGAAGTGGAGACCCCGGCCGGGATGCTGAGATGGACGCGTGCACAGCCTCCGACGTCTCACCACCCCCCAGGACGCGCTGATCGCCGCGGCCGCGTTCGCGGGAGGGCTCGTGGTGCTCGCGGCGCACGGCCACACGGTCTGGTCCGAGAGCTGGAACCCGCCGTTCGCGGTGCGGCTCGTCCCGCTGGCCGGGCTGTGCGCGGCGATGCCGCTGAGGCGGACGGCGCCGCTCACCTGGCTGCTGCTGGGGACCCCGTTCAACTTCGTCGACGTCGCGTTCGGGCCGAGCCTCGCCACCGCGATGATCTACGGGGACGCGCTGTACGCGGCGAGCCTGTACGGGCGGCGCCGGACGGCCGAGTGGCTGCTCGGGACGACGCTCGCGGCGAGCCTGGCGGTGGCGGCCGCCGTCGCGTTCGCGCTGCGCGGCGTCGCGGTCGGCGTGCTCGCGGCGTCGCTCACCGGGGTGGTGTGGGTGACCCCCGTGCTGACCGCGATGGCGGTCCGGGAGCACCGCTCCCGGGCCGAGGCCGAGCGCCAGCGCGCCGAGCAGGTCGCGCGGCTGGCCGAGATGGACCGGCGGGCCGCGGTGACCGCCGAGCGCGCCCGGATGGCCCGTGAGCTGCACGACGTGATCGCCAACCATCTGAGCGCGGTCGCGCTGCACTCCTCGGCCGTCCTGAAGGTGCAGGGCCTCGACCGGGAGGAGGTGAACCGGGCCATGGAGGTGATCCGGGAGAACAGCGTGCGGGGGCTGGCGGAGATGCGGCGGATGATCGGGCTGCTGCGCGAGGGCGGCGCCGAGGACCCGGCGGCCCGGCCGCGGCTGGCGGAGCTGGACCGGCTCGTCCGGCACACCGCGCGGCCCGACCTGTCGGCGCGGCTGGAGGTCGCCGGCGAGCAGCCGGACCTGCCGGCGGCGGTCGAGCTGGCCGCCTACCGGATCGTCCAGGAGGCGCTGACGAACGCGCTGAAGCACGCCGGGTCCGGGTACGCCGACGTGCGGGTGGAGTACGCGGGCGGGCACGTGGTGATCGACGTGCTGAGCCCGCTCGGCCCGGACGGCTCCCGGCTGCCGGGCACCGGCAGCGGCCTGGTGGGGATGCGCGAGCGCGCCGTGATGCTCGCCGGCAGGTTCGACGCCGGGCCGGACGGCGGCCGGTGGCGGGTGCACGCCGAGCTGCCCGTCGACTCGCTGAGCGGGGCGGCATGAGCGGCGAGCCGAGCGGGACGAGCGCTGCGCAGGGCCGCGTGGGCGGCGGGCCGGGCCGCCCGATCGAGGTGCTGGTGGCCGATGACCAGGCCGCCGTCCGGGCGGGGCTGGTGCTGATCCTCGGCGCCGCGCCGGACGTCCGGGTGGTCGGCGAGGCCGCCGACGGGGCGCGGGCGGTGGAGCTGGCCCGCGAGCTGCGCCCCGACGTCGTGCTCATGGACGTCCGTATGCCCGTCCTGGACGGCATCGCCGCCACCCGGCGGATCGCCGGGTTCACCGACGTCCTGGTGCTGACGACGTTCGACATGGACGAGTACGTGTTCGGCGCGCTGCGGGCGGGCGCGGCCGGGTTCCTGCTCAAGGACGTCGACGCCGACAAGCTGGTGGAGGCGGTGCGGACGGTCGCGGCGGGCGAGGGCATCATCGCCCCCAAGGTCACCCGGCGGCTGATCGGGGCCTTCGCCGCCCGGCCCGCGGCGCCCGCCGAGGTGCCGGGGCTGGCCGAGCTGACGCCGCGCGAGCGCGAGGTGTTCGCCTGCCTCGGGGAGGGCCTGTCGAACGGGCAGATCGCCGCCCGGCTCGCCATGGCCGAGACGACCACCAAGACGCACGTGAGCCGCATCCTCGGCAAGCTCGGGCTCGCCAGCCGCGTCCAGGCGGCCATCCTCGCCCAGGAGACGGCCGTCACCGGGCTTTCCGGCCTTGATCCACATAGGGGATCAACCGGGGCGGACTAGGCCCGCAGCGGCGATCTCAGCGCGACATGGCGCGGATCAGGTCGGCCACCCGGACGATGCCGAGGCAGCGGCCGACCTCGTCGACCACGACCAGGTCGTCGTAGACGCGCTCGTCCGCGGTTCCGGCGGCCCGCAGCGCGGCGATCGCCGGCACGGTGCGCGGGACCGGGCGCGGCGGGTCGGCGAGCCGCGCGGCGGGCCGGCGCGCGTGCAGGGCGTGGCCGTAGGCGCCCGACAGCTGGAGCAGGAAGCGCGTCCGGTCCACGGTGAAGCTCGGCCGCTGCCGCTCGTCCACCAGGACGACGCTGGTGGCGCCGGTCTCGGCGGTGAGCGCGTTGAGCACCTCGCCGGCGGTCGCCGTCCGCGGCAGCGTCACGGCGGGGAGGGTGAACTCCGACACGCGCGGTCCCAGCCCGGCGCCGGGCCGGACGGGCGCCGCGGCCTCCCCGGTGACCGGGATGGTGACCGGCATCCCCGGGCGCCACTCCGGCGGGGCGAGGGCCGGCCCCTGGACGAGCCGGACGCCGGTCTCGCGCATGTGCAGCACCTGGTCGCGGGCGGCCATGCCGGGCGCCAGGACGTGCGTCTCCAGCCGGTGGGCAAGCTCGACGAGGCTCGCCACGAGCGCCGCGCGGCGCGGATCGGCGGCCGCCGTCCGGGCCAGCCCGGGATCGAGCTTGAGCAGGTAGGAGGCGCCTTCCACGAGCAGGTCGAGCGGCGTGTGCGCCGAGCCGAGGCCGGAGAGCCCGACGAGGTAGCCGGCGCGGCGCAGCGCGGACAGCGCGGCGGCGAGGGCCGGGCGGCGCGCGGGCGGGAAGCCCCCGCCGACGCACAGGATGATCTCCTGCGGGCGCCGTCCGGTGTCGCCGAGGCCGCGGTGCAGCTCGGCCAGCAGGTCCTCGCCGCTCGCGAGGGTCTCGGCGCGCAGGCCGATCTGGATCGGCAGCGGCGTGCCGAGCCCGGCGGCCGCGCGGGCCGCCTCGACCGCGCGCCGCACGTCCCCGGACGCCGGGTCGGGCCGCACCGGTCCGCCGGACGGGGCGGACGGGGCGGACGGTGCGGAGTGCGCCTCCACGGCGACGACGGCGCCCGTGCCGAGGTCGACCACGGGATGGAACACAGCCCGGGCCGGGACGAGCGCATCGAGGGTGTCGGTGGCGGACACAGGCGCATCATGCCGCCCGCGGCCCGGCCAAACCAGACTTGTCGGGAGAAGTTAACCCACAGTTCCCGAGGTCACGCGGCCGCCCGGCGTCCGGTCACAGCCCGCGGCCGGCCACGGCCGACAGCAGGTACGTCACGCCGGCGACGGCCGCCAGCCACACGTAGGCGGTGATGTCGGCGCCGCGCAGCGCCTGCACCACGAGGCCGCCGACGACCGCGACGGTCAGCACGTCGCCGGTCATCGCGGCGGCCCGCAGGTGCGCACGGGCCCGGGTGCCCGACCCGAACCCCTCGCTGAGCGGCAGCGCCGGCTCGTTGCGCCGGTAGGCGAGATACGCCGCGTACCCGGCCAGTGCGGCCAGTGCGATGAGGGCCGTGCCCGACCGCCCGTCGGCGGCCAGCACGGCCCCGACCACCACACCGGCGCCCAGGACGAGCCCTGGGACGGCCCACCGGCTGAGACTGCGGCGTTCGGGAGCGATCCACATGTGCTCATCCTTGCGGATCGGCGCACGCGGGGGACCGGCAACGCGCCGGGCTGTATCTTTCCGCTTCGTGGCGCAATTTCGAATGAACGGCTCGAAGATGCTCGCCGTCGACCTCGGCGGCGAGACGATCCGGGCGCTGAACGGCTCGATGGTGGCCTACGAGGGCCAGATGTCGTTCAAGCGGCAGGGCATGACGGGCGGCGAGGGGCTGCGGGGCGCCCTCAAGCGCAGGATCGCCGGCGAGGGCATGACCCTCATGGAGATCACCGGGCAGGGGACGGTCTACCTGGCGAGCGAGGCGACGGAGGTGACCCTCGTCCAGCTCACCGGCGACACCCTGTTCGTGGAGTCGGAGAGCCTGCTGGCGCTCGACGGGAGCCTCCAGACGGGCGTCCAGTTCGTGGGGCTGCGGGGGATGGGCACGGGCCAGGGCCTCGCCACCACCAAGGTCGACGGGCACGGGACGGTCGCGATCCTCTCGCAGGGCCCGGCCATCGCGCTGGAGGTGACGCCGCAGACGCCGCTGTGCGTCGACCCGCACGCCTACGTCTGCCATCACGGGCAGCTGCAGCAGGACGTGGTCACCGACGTCAACTGGCGGACGGTGATCGGCCAGGGATCGGGGGAGAGCGTGCAGTTCCGGTACCAGGGGCACGGGCTGGTCTACGTCCAGCCGGCCGAACGCGGCGGGATTCTGGAGATCTGATGCCCGGCTACCAGTCGATCAACTCCAAGATGCTCCAGGTCCAGATCGGGCCCGGGCAGGAGGTCTACAGCAAGCGCGGGGCCATGCTGGCCTACACCGGCCCGGTGTCGTTCGCCCCGTCCACCACGGCGGGGCAGGGCATCGGCGGCGCGCTCGGGCGCGCCGTCGCCGGCGAGCACAGCGCGATGATGCACGTGACCGGCCAGGGCAGCGTCATGTTCGGCCACGGCGGGCTGCACGTGTCCGTCGTCGAGCTGAACGGCGCCGACACCCTGTACGCCGAGGCCGACCGGCTGCTGGTGCACGACGCGACCCTGCAGGTCGGGACCATGTTCATGGGCGAGCAGGGCGGAGTGCGCGGCATCGTGCGCGGCGCGGTCACCGGGCAGGGCCTGTTCACCACGACGCTCACCGGGCACGGCGCGTGCGCCCTGCTGTCGCACGGCGGCGTGATGGAGCTGCCGATCACCCCGCAGCGCCCCGTCCACGTCGACCCCCAGGCGTACGTGGCCCACCGCGGCCAGGTGCAGAACAAGCTCACCACGGCGGTGGGGCTGCGCGACCTGATCGGGCGCGGCTCCGGCGAGGGCTTCCAGCTGGAGCTGAGCGGCTCCGGCGTCGTCTACGTCCAGGCCAGCGAGAGGAAGATCTGACCGTGAGCACGTTCGGCACGCAGACCTGGAACCCCACGACCCTGCCGTCCAACGACAACGTCAACCCCTACGCCTTCAGCGTCGACCTCAACGGCCAGTGGTTCGCGCAGAAGGGCAAGATGATCGCCTACTACGGGCAGATCAGGTTCGAGGCGCTGTCGGCCGGCCCGCTGGACTCCCTCGTCGCGCACACGTTCAACTCCCCGCTGTACGCGCAGGACTGGATCGTCGCGCAGGGGCAGGGCAAGCTCGTCCTCGCCGACCGCGGGTTCGACGTCAACTCCTTCGACCTGGAGGAGGGCAACCTCACCGTCCGGGCCGGGAACCTGCTCGCCTTCGAGCCGGGGCTGGAGCTCAAGCAGTCGATCATCCCGGGGTTCCTGACCCTGATCGGCACGGGCCGGTTCGTCGCCGCGTCCAACGGGCCCGTGCACTTCGTCGAACCGCCGATCCGCGTCGACCCGCAGGCGCTGCTCGGCTGGGCCGACTGCCCCTCGCCCTGCCACCACTACGACCACTCCTACATGCGCGGCGCGTTCGGCGCCGCCCGGATGATCTTCGGGATCGGCGGCTCGTCCGGCGAGGAGCACCAGTTCGACTTCACCGGCCAGGGCACCGTGATGATGCAGTCGTCGGAGGTCGTGATGAACGAGGACGTCCTGCTGCGCGACCTCGAAGGCCAGATCGGGCTGGTCGGCACGTCCGGCCTCCAGCGGCTCCAGCACACGATCACGCAGCGGCTCGCCGCCGAGCGCCAGGGCTGACCCCCCCGGGGGCCGGACGGGCGAGTCCGGCCCCCGCGCGGGGCCGCCGGGTCAGGACTGCTCGGGCGCCGGCTTCATCACGTGGAACGGGACCCCGAAGGGGTCGCGGACGGCGGCCGACCGCCCGTACGGGCTGTCCTGCGGCTCGGAGTCGACGGTCCCGCCGCCCGCGCGGACCCTGCGGACCGCCTCGTCGGCGTCGTCGACCGCGAAGTACGTCGTCCAGGACGAGGCCGGGCGGTCGTCGCCGCCGAGCGCGATGCCGGAGCCGCCGAGGATGCCGCCGACGTAGCGGCCGTCGCCCGCCCGCCGCAGGACGGTGTAGTCCATGTCGCCCGGCATCGGTTCGAGCTCGTAGCCGAACACCGCCCGGTAGAACTCCCCGGCCGCGGCCGAGTCGCGCGTGACCAGCTCGTTCCACACGAACGACCCCGGGACGTTGACGATCCGCGAGCCCGGGTGGGCGCGGCCCTGCCACAGGCCGAACTGCGCGCCCTGCGGGTCGCGGACGATCGCCATGCGCCCGCGGTCCATCACGTCCATGGCAGGGACGACCACCTCGCCGCCCGCGTCGGTGACCCGCTTGACGAGCCCGTCGCAGTCGTCGGCGGCGAAGTAGACCTCCCACCAGTACACCTCCGGCTCGCCCTCGGGGTGACGCATCATCCCGGCGACGGGCTCGCCGCGCAGGTTGCACAGGTGGTAATGCTCCGCCTCCGCCCCCGTGTCCTCGAACTGCCAGCCCATGAGGGTCCCGTAGAACGTCTTGGCGCGGTCGAGGTCGGGGATGCCGATGTCCAGCCAGGTGGGCGTCCCGTCAGGCGCGTTGCTCGTGACCTGGGTCATCTGCCTCACACTCCTTCGTGCCGGGGACCACGGCCCCGATGCCGTCCCGTCGCACGCGCCGCCACTTCCATCCTGGCCCCGCCCTCCGCGTCTACACATCGGCTCCCGGCGGGCTCCGGGATGGCCGGGACCGGCCCGGCTTCACGTACACTGGGCGGATGGTTCCGCTCCCGAACTGACAGGCCGCCCAGCGCGCCCCGGTCACAGGACCGCGCGGCGCGCTTCTTCGTGCCTGTCCACCGAGCCGTCCGTCAGGGGAGCCCTGTCACTGTGATCATTGCGAAAGACATCGAGCTGCGCGCCGGGTCCCGGCTGCTGATCGAGGCCGCCACCTTCCGGGTCAACCCCGGCGACCGGGTCGGCTTCGTCGGCCGCAACGGCGCCGGCAAGACCACGCTCACCAAGGTCCTGGCGGGCGAGGCGCAGCCCGCGCAGGGCGCCGTGACGTCCTCCGGGACGATCGGCTACCTCCCGCAGGACCCCCGCGGCGTCGACCTGGACGAGCTGGCCCGCGACCGGATCCTCTCGGCCCGGGGGCTGGACGAGGTGATCCGCGACCTGCGCGCCGCCGAGGAGGCGATGGCGACCGCCACGGACGCCGGCCGCGACAAGGCCGTCCGCCGGTACGGGCGGCTGGAGGAGCGGCTGCACGTCCTCGGCGGCTACAGCGCCGAGGCCGAGGCCGCCTCGATCGCCTCCAGCCTCGGCCTGCCCGACCGGGTGATGAGCCAGCCGCTCGGCACGCTGTCGGGCGGCCAGCGGCGGCGCGTCGAGCTGGCCCGCATCCTGTTCTCCGGCGCCGACACCCTGCTGCTGGACGAGCCCACCAACCACCTGGACGCCGACTCGATCGTCTGGCTGCGCGACTTCCTGAAGGGCCACCAGGGCGGCCTCGTCGTCATCAGCCACGACGTGGAGCTGCTGGACGCGGTGGTCAACCGGGTGTTCCACCTGGACGCCAACCGCTGCGTGATCGACATCTACAACGTCGGCTGGAAGAAGTACCTCGACCAGCGCGAGACCGACGAGCGGCGGCGCAAGCGCGAGACGGCGAACGCCCAGCGGCAGGCGTCCGCGCTGCTGTCGCAGGCCGACAAGATGCGCGCCAAGGCCACCAAGGCCAAGGCCGCCCAGCAGATGGACCGGCGGGCCCGGCAGCTGCTGGCGGGCGTCGAGGGCGAGCGGCAGGCCGACAAGGTGGCCAAAATTCGCTTCCCGGACCCGGCACCCTGTGGCAAAACCCCCCTCACCGCGGAGGGTTTGTCGAAATCGTACGGATCTTTGGAGATATTCACCGACGTGGACCTGGCCATCGACCGCGGCAGCCGCGTGGTCGTGCTCGGCCTGAACGGCGCGGGCAAGACGACCCTGCTGCGGATGCTGGCGGGGGTCGACAAGCCCGACACCGGGACGGTCGTGGCCGGGCACGGGCTGCGGATCGGCTACTACGCCCAGGAGCACGAGACCCTGGAGGTCGAGCGGTCCGTCCTGGAGAACATGCAGTCGGCCGCCCCCGGGCTGGCACCGGTCGAGGTCCGCAAGATCCTGGGCTCGTTCCTGTTCTCCGGCGACGACGTCGACAAGCCCGCAGGGGTGCTGTCCGGCGGGGAGAAGACCCGGCTGGCGCTGGCGATGCTCGTGGTGTCCAGCGCGAACGTGCTGCTGCTGGACGAGCCCACCAACAACCTCGACCCGGCGAGCCGGGAGGAGATCCTCGCGGCGCTGCGGACGTTCGCCGGGGCGATCGTCCTGGTGACCCACGACGAGGGCGCGGTCGAGGCGCTGGCACCGGAAAGAGTGATTTTGCTCCCAGATGGTGTGGAAGACATCTGGAGTGACGAGTTTGCCGATCTGGTGGCGCTCGCGTGACCTGCGGGATGACTTCCGCAGATCTTTTCTGGCCGAGTGGGTAGCCGAACCGGCGGGAATGACTGATCATGGCGGGGGATAACGCAGCGGTCACCACATCACTACGGGAGGTACTCGTGGCCGAGACCCTGAAGAAGGGCACCCGCGTGACCGGTGCCGAGCGCGACAAGCTGGCGGCGGACCTGAAGAAGAGGTACGACTCCGGCGAGAGCATCCGCGCCCTGGCAGCCGCCACCGGCCGCTCGTACGGTTTCATCCACCGGATTCTGACCGAGTCCGGCGTCAACCTGCGCGGTCGCGGTGGCGCGACCCGGGGCAAGAAGTCCTGACCGGACACCGGCCCCCGGATGAGCGCACCGCCTGACCCGGCGCCGCGACCGACCGAGTAAGGTTCGGTCGCGGCGGCGGACAGGATCTCGGGTCCCGCCCCGTGGACGGCGGGACGGGACCCGAAACGCTCATCGGAAGGAAGACCCATGGGGGACGCGACCACGGCCGGCAGGCCGGAAACGGCCACGGCGGCGGAGGCGGCTCGGCACGTCCCGCCCGGCCTCGACGAGGCGGGCCTCCGGCTCGACGTGGACGGCGCGGTCGCGACCGTCACCCTGAACCGGCCCGAGCGGCGCAACGCCATGACGTTCGCGACCTGGCGCGGCCTCGCCGCGATCGGGCGCTCCCTGCCCTCGGACGTGCGCGTCGTCGTCCTGAAGGGCGCGGGCCCCTCGTTCTCGGCCGGCATCGACCTCGGCATGTTCTCCGGCGGCGGAGGCGGCGAGGGGTTCACCGACGGCTCCGACGCCGAGGGCACCGACCGCTTCATCGCCGAGCTCCAGGAGGGCTACACCTGGCTGCGGCGCCCCGACATCGTCTCCGTCGCGGCGGTGCACGGCCACGCCATCGGCGCCGGCTTCCAGCTCGCGCTGGCCTGCGACATCCGCGTGGTCGCCGACGACGCCAAGTTCTGCATGAAGGAGCCCGCGCTCGGGCTCGTCCCCGACCTGACCGGCACCAAGCCGCTGGTCGAGATCGTGGGGATCGGGCGCGCCCTGGAGCTGTGCCTCACCGCCCGGACGGTCCTCGCCGACGAGGCGGCCCGGATCGGGCTGGCCGAGACCGTGGTCCCGCGCGACGGCCTGGACGGCGCCGTCCGCGACCTCGCCGGCGCCCTGCTCGCGGTGAACCCGGGTGCGGCCGTCGCGACCAAGCGGTTGCTGTGGCAGGCCGCCGAGAACACCCTGGACGAGCAGTGCGCCGCCGAGCGCCGCGAGCAGATCGGCCGCCTCCGCGAGGTCTTCGGAAAGTGACGGCCGGCGGGCCGGGGGAGGCCCCCGGCCCGCCGCGCCGCTCTAGCGGAGCGACTCGCGGCCGCCCCGCGCCAGCGGGAGCAGCACCTTGCTGACGCCCGGCCGCACGGCGACCTCGGTCCCCGCCGGGTAGCGGAGCGTGTAGTCGTAGTCGGTCGACAGCAGCACCACGCCGAGCCGGTGGCCGGCCTTCACCGTGTAGTCGGTCGGTTCGAGGTCCCACGTGAAGGCGTAGGTCCTGCCCGCCTCGATCGGTTCGGTCCTGGCGAAGTCGTGCCGGTTCCGCGCGTCCAGCCACCCCCGCGTGATGATCTTGTAGGGGGCGGTCTCGGTCTGCAGCACCTGCCGGGTCGTGCAGCCGGGATCGCCCGGCACGCTCTCGCCGTAGCAGACCTGCTCGCCCGTGGTGACCCGCGCGCCCGTGGGACGGGTGTCGGTGCCGTAGTCGACCAGCAGCGCCGTCAGGTACGGCGACCGGCCGTCCAGCGAGGCCCGCAGCGACACCGACGGGATGCCGTCCACCCGGACGGGCGCCGCCAGCGGGCCGGTCAGGTAGGCGAGCCGGTTCGGGTCGGCGCGGTCCTCGTTCACGAGGAGCTGCTCGGCGGTGCGGGTCCTGCCCGCGTCCGCGAACGACTGCGCCGCGCCGGGGCGGGGCGCGAGGCCGAGGGCGCCCGGCTGCCCGGAGGGGCCGGCGTTGAGGCTGAGCGGCACGGTGCGGGTGCCGGGGACGGGCCAGTCCTTCGCCGTCTCCCACGTCCCGTCCGCGTGCTGGACGTCGACCCGCGGCTCGCGCTCGATGCCGTTGCGGACGCCGTACAGGTAGCGGTCGAACCAGTGCAGCGTCTGGCGCAGCCACTCCTCGACCCGCCAGCGGAACGGCGTGGAGTGGTTGCCCTGGTGCAGCCAGAGCTTGCGCGGCACGCCCGCCTCCTTCAGGGCGTTCCACCACTGCACGGAGTTCTTGGTCTTGACGTTCCAGTCGTTGAGCCCGTGCACGACCATGACGGCGGCGCGCACCCTGCGCGCCTGCCCGACGTAGTCGCGCTCCGCCCACACCTTGGAGTAGTCGCCGGTCTCGCGGTCCTGGGTCGCCTCGATGTCGTCGATGACCTTCGCGCAGACCTCGGGGTCCTTGCGGGTCAGCACCGCCTTGGCCAGGACGTCCAGGTCCTCGCCCTGGTAGCCGCCGGGTGCGACCACGCCGCCGCCCGCGCGGTAGTAGTCGTACCAGCTGGAGATGCCCGCGATCGGCACGATGGCCTTCAGGCCCTCGACCCCGGTGGCGGCGGCCATGTTCGGCAGCGTCCCGTTGTAGGACTGGCCGATCATGCCGACGTTCCCGGTGGACCAGGTCGCCGCCACCGGCGTGCCGTCCGGCGCCCAGCCCCGGGCCCGCCCGTTCAGCCAGTCGACGGCGGCCTTGGCGCCCGCCTGCTCGCTGCGGTCCCCGGAGGTCGGGCAGCCGGTCGAGCCGCCCGTCCCGATGCTGTCGAGGTCGGCCACGGCGTAGCCGCGCGGCAGGAAGTAGTTGTCGTAGTAGCCGGGGAAGATCTCGGCGAGGTTGCGCTGCGTCGTGGTCAGCGCGCGGGCCCCGGCGTCGCCGATGTCGACCGGGTGGTTCGGGACGTCGTTGATCCCGGCCCAGTACGGGCTCGGCTCCAGGATCGTCGGGACCCTGAGGCCGGCCGTGTCGGTCTCCCTGGGGCGCATGATCCGCAACTGCACGCGGTCCCGCACGCCGTCGCGGTCGCTGTCGGCCGTTGTCTCGATGTTCACGGTCTGGGTGACGGCGTCGGCCCGGGAGAAGACCGGCTGCGTCTCCCCGTTCCGCACCGTGACCTGGTGGGTTCCCGCGTCGGCGTGGGAAGGCCGGGGCGCGGACCTCGTGGGCCCGGCCGCCGCCGCGGGCAGCGCGGTGGTGGCGGCGAGCGCGGCGGTGAGGGTGATCACGCCGGCGCCGCCGGTGAGGCGTCGTCTCATAGGGGCTCCTGGGGGATGTGAGCCTGGAACGGAGATCACGCTTACACCCCGGGAGCGGCTTGTCCAGAGCCGCGTTACGCCGTGAGCGGAGCCGGGAAGAGCGGTGCGCGCGTCCGCGTTGTGTCCGGCGGATACTGAGATGCTTACTTGATTACGTACTTGGTCACGTCGAGGCTCTCCGGGAGGCGCTCGTGGGAATGCCGGGAATGCCGGGCAACGGCTGGCAGGTGATGGCCTCGTTCCGCAAGGACAGCTCCGTCACCCACCAGAAGCTGGCGCCCGGCACCGTGGGGCGGATCGCGGGCTACGCCCGCCCCTATGTCCGCGAGCTGTCGCTGTTCCTGGGGCTGAACGCGCTGGCCGCGCTGATCGTCGTCGCCAACCCCCTGCTGCTCAAATCGATCATCGACCGCGGCATCGTGCCGGGCCGGTCGGGCGTCGTCCTCTGGCTCGCCGCCGCCGTCGCCGGGCTCGCCCTGGTGGAGGCCGTGCTCGGCCTCGCGCAGCGCTGGTACTCGGCGCGCATCGGCGAGGGGCTGATCTACGACCTGCGCAGCCAGGTGTTCGCGCACGTCCAGCGGCAGCCCGTCGCGTTCTTCATGCGGGCGCAGACGGGCTCGCTCGTCAGCCGCCTCAACAACGACGTCATCGGCGCGCAGCGGGCCCTCACCACCACCCTGTCGTCGGTGGTGTCCAACGTGATCAGCCTGATCCTGGTGCTGGTGACGATGCTCGTGCTGTCCTGGCAGGTCACGGTGATCGCGCTGCTGCTGCTCCCGATCTTCATTTTGCCGGCCAAGTGGGTCGGCAAGCGGCTGAGCCGGATCAGCCGCGAGCAGATGGTGCTGGACGCCGAGATGGGCTCCCTGATGACCGAGCGGTTCAACGTCGCCGGCGCCATGCTCGCCAAGCTCTACGGGCGACCCGACGAGGAGGAGGAGAACTTCTCCGGCCGCGCCGCCCGCGTCCGCGACATCGGGGTCGTCGCCGCCATGTACGGGCGGGTCTTCTTCACCGCGCTGACGCTGGTCGCCGCGCTCGCCACCGCCATGGTCTACGGCGTCGGCGGCTACCTGGTGGTGGACGGCGCCTTCCAGCTCGGCACGCTCGTCGCGCTCGCCACCCTGCTGACGCGGATGTACGGCCCGCTGACCGCGCTGTCCAACGTCCACGTGGACGTGATGACCGCGCTCGTCAGCTTCGACCGGGTGTTCGAGGTGCTCGACCTGAAGCCGCTGGTCCGCGACCGCGAGGACGCCCGGGAGCTGGCCGAGGCCCGCGCGCCGTCCGGCAACGGCTCGGGCCCGGCGCTCTCGAAGGCCCCGTCGATCGAGTTCGACCACGTCCGGTTCGCCTACCCGTCGGCGGAGGAGGTGTCGCTCGCCTCGCTGGAGTCGATCGCGCGCACCGACACCGCGCCCGGCCGGGAGGTGCTGCACGACGTCGACTTCACCGCCGCGCCGGGGCGGCTCGTCGCGCTCGTCGGGCCGTCCGGCGCGGGCAAGTCGACGATCACGCACCTGGTGTCGCGGCTGTACGACGTGTCGGACGGCGCGGTCCGGATCGGCGGCGTCGACGTCCGCGACGTCACGCTGGAGTCGCTGCGCGCCGAGATCGGCGTCGTCAGCCAGGACGCGCACCTGTTCCACGACACGATCCGCGAGAACATGCGCTACGCCCGCCCCGACGCCTCCGACGAGGAGATCCTCGCCGCGCTGGAGGCGGCGCACATCGGCGAACTCGTCGCCGCGATGCCCGAGGGGCTGGACACCGTCGTCGGCGACCGCGGCTACCGGCTGTCGGGCGGGGAGAAGCAGCGGCTGGCCATCGCCCGGCTGCTGCTCAAGGCGCCGTCGGTGGTCGTGCTGGACGAGGCGACCGCGCACCTGGACTCCGAGTCCGAGGCGGCCGTCCAGCGGGCCCTGCGCACCGCCCTGGCCGGCCGGACGTCCCTGGTGATCGCGCACCGGCTGTCCACGATCCGGGAGGCCGACCAGATCCTGGTGATCGACGGCGGCCGGGTCGCCGAGCGGGGCCGGCACGAGGAGCTGCTGCTGGAGGGCGGCCTGTACGCCGAGCTCTACCGCACGCAGTTCTCGCACCAGCGCGATTCCGGTCCCGGGGAGGAGCTGCGGGCCGAGCCGCTGGGGGCCGAGTAGCCGAGGGCCGGGCGGCGGCCGCTCAGGCGTCCGGGCCGACCGGGTAGCCGAGCCGCCGCAGCTCGGTGCCCGCGACCTTCTCGACCTGGGCGGCCTGCCGCGGGGTGAGGCGCTCGCGCCACACCCCGACGCCCGGCTCCGCGGCGTCCTGCGCGCCGGCCCGCACCAGCCCCGACAGCGCCGACTTCGACAGCGGCGCGTCGAGGTACTCCGCCAGCTCGGCCCCGACCCGGCGCGGCCGGGCGACGAGCTCCTCGAACCGGACCGTGACCAGCTGCTCCTCCGGCACCTGGAGGCGGAGCCTGGCGCTGAGCCGCACCGAGCCCCGCCACCGCAGGGCGCACTTCACGGCGGTCGCCGCGCGCGGCCACCGGCTGCGGTCCGTGTGGTCCTCCACGCCGAAGAACGGGTTGGGGAACACCGTGTCGAGGTTGGCCAGCCCCGGCTTGAACCAGGCCAGGCAGCGCTCGTCGGCCAGCATGTCGGCGACCACGTCCCGGCCGTCCCGGATCACCTGGACGAGCTGGGCGTCGGGGAAGGCGTCCAGCAGCACGTCGGCGCTGTAGATCAGGTCGGGGGAGGCGTCGGCGAACCGGGCGAGCCCCTGCGCCCGCACGCACGGGCCGGGCAGCTCGGTGCCGGGCGCGGGCCCCTCCGGGCGGCCGGGCGGGCGCGGCGGCAGCCCGCCCATCTCCCGGCACTCGTCCGGGCACTCCGCGCAGGCCCGCGCCGACACCTGCCACGCCTGCGCGAAGGCGTCGCGCAGCACGCGGGCGGCGCCCTCCCCGCGCTCGGCGATCGAGGGCTGCCGGGCGAAGGCGTAGGTGACGCGCAGGACACCCGGCCGGCCGGTGGTCAGGTGGAAGCCGGGGGAGCGCTTGACCGCGCGCGCCAGCAGCTCCGCACCCGAGTGCGGAGCGCCCAGGATGAACACCGGGCGGCGGACCTTGGTGCCGTTGATCACCAGGATGTGCGGCGTCGACCTCATACCGGGCCAAGTTTGTCACCTTTTGAGGGCGGGGCGGCCCGTGACCCTCCGTGAGGCCCGCCCGATACCCATCCGTTAACCGCCGCGGACCGCACCGTCACCGGGACGCGCGGGTCCGACCCGGACCTACGATGGTGAGGTGGACGCTCCCCTGACGCTCGCCCGGCTTCTGCCGGAGGCCGAGGCGATCACGGTGCTCACCGGCGCCGGCATCTCCACCGACAGCGGGATCCCCGACTTCCGCGGCCCGAAGGGCGTCTGGACGCGCGACCCCTCGGCGGAGGCGATGTCCACGATCGGCTCCTACCTCGCCGACCCCGAGGTCCGGCGCCGCGCCTGGCGGGCCCGGTGCGACGCCCCCTTCTGGGAGGCCGAGCCGAACGCCGCGCACGCCGCGCTGGTCGAGCTGGAGCGGGCCGGACGGCTCCGCGCCCTGATCACCCAGAACATCGACGGCCTGCACCAGCGCGCCGGATCCTCCGAGCGCGCCGTCATCGAGATCCACGGCACCGCGCGCGAGGCCGTGTGCCTGTCCTGCGGGCTGCGCACCCCGATGCCGGAGATCATCGCGCGCGTCGAGGCCGGGGAGGCCGACCCGCTCTGCGCCGAGTGCGGCGGCATCCAGAAGTCCGCGACGATCTCCTTCGGCCAGGCGCTGGACCAGGACGTCCTGGACGCGGCGATCTCCGCCGCGCGGTCCTGCGACCTGTTCCTGGCCGTCGGCACCTCGCTCACCGTGCAGCCCGCCGCCGGGCTGTGCCTGGAGGCCGTCGACCACGGCGCCCGCCTGGTGATCATCAACGCGGAGGAGACACCGTACGATGGGCTGGCCGACGCGGTGCTGCGCCGGCCGATCGGCGAGACGCTGCCGCGTCTCGCCGGCCTCGCGCTCGGCACGGGGCGATGATCTGTTGGCGGGTCGTGACCGGTCGCCCCTTCCACTGGCGTCCGGATCCTGACAAGCTCTATCCGTCGCGGTGCGAGGAGGGATCGGGTTGAACAGCGGGGGCGCCCGCGCGGTGGCGGCCGGCGGGCCGCCTGACGCGCCCGCCGTCGGCACGCCCGGCGGTCCGGAGCGCGCGCGCAAGGCCCGCAGGTACCGGCGTCTGGTGCCCGGCGACCGCGTCGCGGTGGTCGCGCCCAGCGGTCCTGCCGAGCCCGCCCGGCTGGAGGCCGGCTGCGCGGTCCTGCGCGACCTCGGCCTTGACACCGTGGTCGGGAAGCACGCCCTCGACCAGGTCAACCTCGGTTCCGCCGAGCCGGTGCGCGGCGACTGGCACCGGCTGGCCGGAGCCGACGCCGACCGCGCCGCCGACCTCCAGGCCGCCTGGTGCGACCCGAGCGTCCGCGCGGTGGTCTGCGCGCGGGGCGGCTACGGCGCCACCCGCGTGCTCGACCTCCTCGACTGGGACGCCCTGCGCGCCGCGACCGAGGCGTCCCCGGCCTCCGGCGGGCCGAAGATCCTGCACGGCTCCAGCGACATCACCGCGCTGCACGCCGCCTTTGGAACGCGCCTGGGCGTCACGACCTCCTTCGGCCCCATGCCCGCCGGAGTGATCGCCGACCTCGATCCCGCGGCCCCCGACGACTCCCTGGACGCCCTGCGCGCGGCCCTGTTCGGCGGGGCCGCCACCCTGCCCGGCACCCGCACGCTGCGGCCCGGCCGCGCGGAGGGCCCGCTGACCGGCGGCACCCTCTCGCTCCTGACGGCGCTGCTCGGCACCCCGTACGCGCCGCCGCCCGCCGCGGGCCGCATCGTCTTCCTGGAGGACGTCACCGAGGCGCCCTACCGGGTCGACCGGATGCTCGTCCAGCTGCTCCAGGCCGGCTGGTTCGACGGCGCGGCGGGGGTGGCGCTCGGCTCCTGGAAGGACTGCGGCGACCCCGCCGAGCTCGACGCGGTGTTCGCCGCGCGGCTCGGCCCGCTCGGCGTCCCCGTCCTCGCCGGCCTCCCCGCCGGGCACGGGCCGCGCCAGCACACCCTGGAACTCGGCGCACCCGCCGTGCTGCACGCCCCGGCCCCGCCGGGCCACGACCCCGCAGATCCGCACCCCGCCGTGCCGGACACCGGCGCGCTCACCCTCGAAGCGCCCCCGGGAGGTGCGCGATGAGCGGCCGCCACGCCCGTCCCGACTCATGGGACGAGGGGACCCTCGACTCGCTGCTCGTCCTCGTGGCCGAGAGCCTCGGCTACCGGTGCAGCCGCGCGCCCGGCGAGGTCATGCTGCTGGAGGGCGCGAACCGGCTGCACGTCAGCCTGCGCGACCTGCGGCAGCTCGCCCGGCTCGTGCCGCGCGACGACTGGCCCGCGCTGGTCTCCGACCACGTCACCACGATCGTCACCGCGATCGAGGAGCCGCTGGACCTCAGCGACTTCGACCTCGCCCAGCACCTGCTGCGCACCCGCATCTACCCGGCGGAGGCCGACAACGGGGTGCTCGCGGCGCGGCCGTTCGCACCCGGACTGATCGAGGTGGTGGTGGTCGACACGCCGACCACCGTCCGGACGGTCACCACCGAGGAGATGGGCGGCTGGCCGGTGTCGGGCGACGCCCTGTTCATGCTCGGCCGCGCCAACGTCCGCGCCGACGGCCCGCTCCAGCTCGACGAGCAGGACCTCGGCGGCGTCCGCGTCTCCGTCCTGCACGGGTGGACGTTCTACGCCGTCACGCACCTGGCGTGGCTGGAGGAGTACCTGCCGATCGGCCCGTACGGGGCGCTGGTCATCGCGCCCAACCGCAGCCTCATCGTCGCGCACCCGCTCCGGATCGCCGAGGGCCATCCGAGAGCGCGCTACCGCGAGGCCGTGGCGGCGGCGACCGAGCTCCAGGCGCAGGCGCACCGCGCCTACGAGGAGGGCCCCGGGTCGCTCAGCCCGTACCTGTACTGGTGGCGGGCCGGCGAGCTGACGTGCCTGGAGACCCGCTACGAGGGCGACACGCTGGTCCTGCCGGAGGAGTTCGCCTCCGTGCTCGCGACGCTGGCTGCGGAGCGATGACGCGGATCGTCGTCGCGCCCGACTCGTTCAAGGGCAGCCTCTCCGCGGCGGAGGTCTGCGCCGCCGTCGCGGCGGGCGTCCGGCGCGCCGCGCCGGACGCGGAGGTCGCCGCGGTGCCGATGGCCGACGGCGGCGAGGGCACCCTCGACTGCTTCCTCAGCGCCCGCGGCGGCGACGCCGTCGAGGTCGCCGCCACCGACCCGGTGGGGCGTCCGGTCAAGGCGCGCTACGCGCTGTCCGGCGACGGGCGCTCCGCGGTCGTCGAACTGGCCGCGGCCTCCGGGCTGCCGCTGGTCGAGGACGTCGCGCCCGCCCCGATGGACGCCGCCACCACCGGCACCGGCGAGCTGATCGCCGACGCCGTGCGGCGCGGCGCCCGCGACGTCCTGGTCTGCATCGGCGGCAGCGCCAGCACCGACGGCGGCGCCGGGCTGCTGAGCGCGCTCGGCGTCCGGTTCCTGGACGCCGCCGGCGCGGAGCTGCCCCCGGGCGGCGCCGCGCTCGCCCGGCTGGCCTCGATCGACGACTCCGCAGTGCCGGAGGAGGTCCGCGCGACCCGGTTCCGGGTGGCCTGCGACGTGACCAACCCGCTCGTCGGGCCCGCCGGCGCGGCCGCCGTGTTCGGCCCGCAGAAGGGCGCCTCGCCCGCCCAGGTCGCGGAGCTGGACGCCGCCCTCACCGTCTTCGCCGACGCCGTGGCCGCGCGCGGCGGCCCGCGCGTCCACGACCTGCCGGGAGCGGGCGCGGCCGGCGGCACCTGCGGCGGCCTGGTCGGGCTGCTGGGCGCCGAGCCGTCGGGCGGCGCCGGCCTCGTCGCCGAGGCCGTCGGCCTGCCCGCCGCACTCGACGGCGCCGACCTGGTCGTCACGGGCGAGGGCCGCGTGGACGGGCAGAGCGCCGGCGGCAAGGTGGTGTCCGCGGTCGCGGCGCTCGCCCGGGACCGCGGCGTCCCGTGCGTCGCCCTGGCCGGCGGCGTCGCCGGGCCGCTCGACGAGCTGCACGCGCTCGGCCTGACCGCCGCGTTCAGCCTCGCCGACGGGCCCCGCACCCTGGACGAGCTGAAGGCGGGCGCCGCGCCCCTGCTCGCGGCCGTCGCCGAGCAGGCGGTGCGCCTCTTCCTCCGCTAGGGAGCCTTCCTCAGCTAGGGCACGCAGGCGGGCTCGGGTTCCGGAGCGGGCGCGGGGACGGGGGCCCGGACGGTCAACCGGGGCAGCAGGACGTGGGCCAGCGGCCCGATCGCCACGGCGTAGAGGACCGTTCCCACGCCGACGGTGCCGCCGAGCAGCCATCCGGCGGCCAGCACGGTCAGCTCGATTGCCGTCCGGACCACCCGGATCGAGTGGCCGCGCGCCGCGAGCCCCGTCATCAGCCCGTCCCGGGGGCCCGGGCCGAGGCCGGCGCCGATGTAGCAGCCGGTGGCGAAGCCGCCCACCAGCACGGCGGCGATCAGGTAGGCCCAGCGCCCGGCGAGCGCGTCCGGGGCGGGCAGCAGCCACAGGAACAGGTCGGCGAACACGCCCACGAGCACGACGTTGCTGATCGTCCCGATGCCGGGCCGCTGCCGCAGCGGGATCCACGCGAGCATCACGAGGGCGCCCGCGATGATGATCCAGGCGCCGATCGACAGGCCGAAGCGCCGGGAGAGCCCCTGGTGGAAGACGTCCCAGGGGTCGTTGCCGAGCCCGGACGCCACCTGGAGGGCGATGCCCAGCCCGTACAAGGCCAATCCAACGTAGAGCTGTACCAAGCGACGTGCCATCAAGGCCATTATCGGGATTTCCCTCCACTGGTCACCATCATCCCGCACCACTGTTACGGAAGTGGACTGGTGTCAGTAGAGCCAATGTGCGAAAGTGGCCTGTATGAGCACGCGCTACGTGAGCGGCCCGAATCTGGCCCGGCTGCTGGGGGGCGTCTCGGAGGAGCGCCCCGTCTACGCGGCGGTGGCCCGGTCGCTGCGCGCCCTCGTCCTGGACGGCAGGCTCGCGCTGCGCACGCGGCTGCCCGCCGAGCGCGACCTGGCCGCCGCCCTCGGCGTCAGCCGCACCACCGTGACGGCCGCCTACGACCGGCTCCGCGACGAGGGCTACGTCCAGAGCAGGCAGGGCGCGGGAAGCTGGACGGCGCTGCCCACGGTGCGGATGGCGTCGGCCGAGCCGCACGGAGGGCTCCGCGAGGCCTCGGGCGACGCCGTCCCCGCGGGCCACCGGTACGGCAAGGCCCACCCCGCGCCGGACGACCCCTCGTTCATCGACCTCGGCTGTGCGGCTCCCGGCGCACCCGAGATCTTCCAGGAGGCCGTCGCCGCCGCCGTCGACGAGCTGCCCCGCTACAGCTCGGGTCCGGGCTACGCGCCCGCGGGGCTCGCAGAGCTGCGGCAGGTCATCGCGGACGGCTACACCGCGCGCGGCGTCCCGACCCGCGCCGACCAGATCGTCGTGACCACGGGCGCGCAGCACGCTTTCACGCTGCTGACCCAGCTGCTGGTGGAGCCGGGCGACGCCGTGCTGGTCGAGCGCCCCACCTACCCGCACGCGCTCGGGGCGCTGCGCCGCCGCGGCGCCCGGCTCGTCCCCGTCGGGGTCAACGAGGGCTGGGACATCGAGCTCGCCGCCGGGGCCATGCGGCAGGCCGCCGTCCGGATGGCCTACCTGATCCCCGACTTCCAGAACCCGACCGGGCACCTGATGGGGCCGGGCGACCGGGCCGCGCTCGTCGACGCCGCGCGCCGCGCGGACGCGTTCCTCGTCACCGACGAGACCTTCGCCGAGCTCGCCCACGACCCCGAGGCGCCGCGCGAGCCGCCGCTCGCGGCGTTCGACTCCGGCGGCCGGGTGGTCACGATCGGGTCGGCCTCCAAGCTGCTGTGGGGCGGGCTGAGGATCGGCTGGATCCGCGCCACCGCCCCGCTGGCCCGCCGGATCGTGCTGGCCCGCGAGCCGTTCGACATGGCGAGCCCGACCCTGGACCAGCTGATCGTCAAGGAGCTGCTGCTGCGCGTGGAGGAGGTCCGCGCCGAACGCGCCGCGAGCCTGCTGCGCGGCCGCGACGCGCTCGCCGGGGCGCTGCGCGAGCACCTGCCCGGCTGGGAGTTCCGGCTCCCCGACGGGGGCATGTCGCTGTGGGCGAGGATCGGCGCCCCCATCGCCTCCCGGGTCGCCGAGGCGTCCGAGCGGCTCGGCGTCCGGGTCGTCGCCGGCCCGGTGTTCGGGGCCGACGGCGTGCTGGAGGACTACGTCCGGCTGCCGTACGTGCTCCCGCCGGACACGCTCCGCCTGGCCGTGCGGCGCCTGGCCCTCGCCCACCGGGAGGCCGAGGCGGCGCCGGCGGCCCGGCCCCTGCCCGCCTACGTCTGACGCGCCCCCGCCCGGCGGGGGCGCGCCCGAGCGGCGTCAGGGAGCGCGCTGGATGTAGTCGACGAGGTGCTCGCGCTCGCTCTCCAGCTCGTCGATGGCGCTCTTGACGACGTCGCCGATGCTGACGATGCCGGCGAGCCTGCCGTCCTCGACGACGGGCACGTGCCGGAACCGGTGCTCGGTCATGGCGCGGCGCAGGTCCTCCACCCGGTCGCCGGGCCCGCAGCTGCGGACCTCGGCCGTCATGATCTCCGAGACGGGGTGGTCGAGCAGCGCCGCGCCGTGCTCGTGCAGCCGCCGCACCACGTCCCGCTCGGAGACGATGCCGGCGATCGACGCGCCGTCGGGCGAGACCACCGCGGCGCCGATGTTGTGCTCCGCCAGGACGGCGAGGAGCTGCCGCACGGTGGCGTCGGGCCGCACCGTGGCCACCGCGTCTCCCTTCCTCCGCAGGATGTCGCGAATCCGCATGCCTCACGCTCCCGGTGCCGGTTTCGGGCCCGCGGGGCGGCGGCCGCCGGGGGCGGGGCCGCTCGCCGGGCCTTGGTCCTGCCAAAATCGCATGTTCCGGCGTCCAGCGAAACCCCCGGTCCGGGAAACGCCCCGGTCAGGTGACGGCACAAAGGCCGAATAAATGCCGTAGATCGGGAACCAAGGGGTGCATGGCGATGACGGCGCAGCGAACCATCGAAACGAACATCCCCGGGCGGCTCGACCGGCTGCCGTGGTCGCGCTGGCACTGGACGGTCCTGCTCGGTCTCGGCGCGGTCTGGATTTTGGACGGGCTGGAGGTGACAGTCGTCGGCGTCATCGGCCCGCGGCTCACCGACGCCTCCGGCGGGCTCGGGCTGACCGACGGCCAGGTCGGGCTGGCCGCGTCCGTCTACGTGATCGGGGCGTGCCTCGGCGCGCTGTTCTTCGGGCACCTGACCGACCGGTTCGGGCGCATGAAGCTCTTCATCGCCACGCTCGCGCTGTACCTGGCGGCGACCGTCGCGACGGCGTTCTCGTTCAACCCGATGTGGTTCTACGCCTGCCGGTTCCTCACGGGTGCCGGCATCGGCGGCGAGTACGCCGCCATCAACTCGGCGATCGACGAGCTGATCCCGGCGCGGGTGCGCGGCCGGGTGGACGTGGTGGTGAACGGCTCGTTCTGGATCGGCACGTCCATCGCGGCGGCGCTGTCGATCCCGGTGCTGAACGGCGACCTCGTCCCCGAGGACCTCGGCTGGCGGGCCCTGTTCGCGCTCGGCGCGGTCCTCGGCCTCGGCGTGCTGTTCGTGCGCCGGACGGTGCCGGAGAGCCCGCGCTGGCTGTTCATCCACGGGCGCGAGGACCAGGCCGAGCGCGTGGTGGGCGGCATCGAGCGCGAGATAACCGAGGAGACCGGCGAGGCGCTGGAGGAGCCCCGCGAGAGCATCCGGGTGCGCCAGCGCAAGGTCGTGTCGTTCCGGGAGATCGCCTCGACGGCCGTCCGCCGCTACCCGCGCCGGACCGTCCTCGGCCTCTCGCTGTTCATCGGGCAGGCGTTCCTCTACAACGCCGTCTACTTCACCTACGCGCTCGTGCTGAGCACGTTCTTCGACGTCCCCGACGCCAAGGTCGGCTACTACCTGATCCCGATCGGCATCGGGAACTTCCTGGGCGCGTTCTTCCTAGGCAAGCTGTTCGACACGGTCGGACGCAGAACGATGGTCACGGCCTCCTACGTCCTCTCCGGCGTGCTGCTGATCGGCACCGGGCTGCTGTTCCGCGCGGACCTGCTCGACGCCTGGACGCTGACGGCCTGCTGGTGCGCGGTGTTCTTCTTCGCCTCGGCCGGGGCGTCGTCGGCCTACCTCACGGTCAGCGAGATCTTCCCGATGGAGACCCGGGCGATGGCGATCGCGGCGTTCTACGCGGTCGGGACGGGGCTCGGCGGCGTGATCGGCCCCGCGCTGTTCGGCCGCCTGGTGGAGACCGAGAAGGTGGCGAACGTCGTGAACGGCTACTACCTGGGCGCCGCGCTGATGATCGCCGCCGGGCTGGTGGAGCTGGCCATCGGCGTCGAGGCCGCGCAGCGGTCCCTGGAGGACGTGGCCGAGCCCCTGTCGGCGGAGCAGGCCGCGGCGGCCTGACGGAGTTCCGGTCGCGCCTCCCCGCCCCGGTCAGGGGGCGAGGAGGCGCGACAGCGCGCCGAGGGCCGGGGTGAGCAGGCGTCCCGCCGGTCCGGCGTGGGCGAGGGCGGCCCGGGCCGCGTTGGCGCCGCACGCGCCGTGCACCCCGCCGCCCGGATGCGCGGACGCCGACGCCAGGTACAGGCCCGCGACCGGCGTCTCGGCGCGCCCGAGGCCGGGGACGGGCCGGAACACCAGCTGCTGGTGGAGCATCGCCGTGCCGCCGTTGAGCGCCCCGTTGCGCAGGTTGGCGTTGTGGTCCTGGAAGGCGGGCGGGGCGGTGACGCGCCGGTCGAGGACGCGGGAGCGGAAGCCGGGGGCCAGGCGTTCCACCACGTCCTCGACGCGGGCCGCCATCGCGTCGCGCTCGCGCTCGTCCCAGGCGCCCGTGATGCCGTCCGGGCCCGCGTCGGCCTTCACCCGGTGCGGGACGTGCGTGTAGGCCCACACCGACTCGGTCCCGGCGGGGGAGCGGGTGGGGTCGGCGGTCGTCATCTGGCCGAGGAGCGCGAACGGCTCGGCCGGGACGCGGCCGGTGGCGAGCTGCGCGCTGTAGTCGGTCATCGCGTCCATGCCGGGGGACAGGTGGACGGTCCCGGCGCGCCGGGCGCCGTCCGACGCCCAGGGGATCGGCCCCGACAGCGCCCAGTCGACCTTGAAGGTGGCGTGGTCCCAGACGAAGCGGCGCATGTCCGCGCGGAGCGAGGCGGGCAGGTCGGACCAGCCGACCAGGCCCCCGTAGAGGGCGGGTGCCGAGACGTCGGCGAGGACGGCCTTCGCGGCGCGCACCGGTTCGCCCGCCGCGGTGCGGACGCCGAGCGCGCGCCCGTCCCGCACGACGACGGACGCGACCGGGGTGTCGCAGCGGAGGCGCCCGCCGCGCGACTCCAGCCGCCGCACGAGCGCCGCCGTCAGCTCGCCCGCGCCGCCCTCGGGGACCGGCCACCCGTACCGCTGGCCGGCCATGGCGAGGAGCCAGCCGAACATGGCCCCGGCGGTCGACTCGGGGAACACGTCGGTGTGCAGCGCCGATCCGGCGAGCAGCAGCGGGCCGCCGGGCCCGCCGAACTCCTGCTCCCCGAGCATGCGGACGGGGGCCAGCAGGGTCCGCAGGGCGCGCAGGCCGCCCGCGCGGCGGGTCGACGCCAGCAGCGGGAGCGCGGCCCGCACCGGCGGGACCGGGCCGAGCATGGCGCGCAGGAGGTCCTCTCCCATGGCGTCCCACAGGCGCCAGAGCCGCAGCCACGCCTCGCCGTCGCCCGCGCCGAGCGCGTCCAGGCCCGCGGCGGTCGCGTCCGCGTCGCGTTCGATGACGGCGCAGCGCCCGTCGGGGAGCGGGTGGGCGAGGACGGCGGGCGCGTGCCGCCAGCGCAGCCCGTGCCGCTCCAGCTCCAGCGCCCGCATCGCGGGCGACGCGACGCCGAGCGGGTAGAACGCGCTGCACAGGTCGCTCACGTAGCCGGGCCGGACGCCCTCGTCGCTGCGCACCGCGCCGCCGGGTTCGGGCTGCGCTTCGAGGACCTCCACGTCCCACCCGGCGTCGGCGAGCATGTTGGCGGCGACGAGCCCGTTGGGCCCCGCGCCGACGACCACGGCTTCAGCCATGCGGCATCCCCTCCCGCCGGTCACCCTACGGGGACCCGGCGGCGGCGCCGCGGTCAGCCCACGTCGAGGCGGGCCAGCAGCCGCATCACGCCCGGCGCCACGCGCGACCCGAGGTAGCCCAGCCGCGCCTCCGGCGTCACCGGGACGACAGCGCGGTCGTCGCGGACGGCCGCGACGATCTGCTCGGCCACGCGGTCCGGGCCGTAGTTGCGGCGCGCGTAGGCGCGCACGACCCGTTCCCGTTTGCGCGCCTCGTCCTCCTTGCTCTGGCCGACGAAGCGGGACGTGCGGGTGATGTTGGTGTTGACGACCCCCGGGCAGACGGCGCTGACCCCGATGCCCTTGCCCTTCAGTTCGGCGCGCAGGCACTCCGACAGCATCAGCACGGCCGCCTTGCTCGTCGCGTAGGCGGGCAGCGCGCGGGACGGCGTGAACGCGGCGGCAGACGAGGTGTTGACGATGTGGCCGCCCTGCCCCCGCTCCACCATCTGCTTGGCGAAGAGCCGCGAGCCGTGGACGACGCCCCACAGGTTGACGTCCAGGACCCGGCGCCAGTCGTCGGCTCCATGCTCCAGGAACGGCCCGGCCACGCCGATCCCGGCGTTGTTGACGACGACGTCCGGCACCCCGTGCTCGTGCATGACCGACTTGGCGAAGTCCTCCATCGCGCCGCGGTCGGACACGTCCACCTGGACGGCGTGGCCCGCGGGGCCGAGGAGGCCGGCGAGTTCCGCGGTGCGCTCGGCGGCGGCCCGGTCGATGTCGGCGGCGACCACCTCGGCGCCGCGTTCGGCGAAGGCGAGCGCGGTGGCGCGGCCGATCCCGCTGCCCGCGCCGGTGACGACGACGAGCGCCCCGTCGAAGGGCCGGCGGTTCCGGGCGACCCTGGCCCGCCTGAGCGCCCGCGACTCGGCCGCGCCGAGCGGGCCGCCCTGGACGCCGGCGATGTGCTCGCCGATCCAGCGCGCGACGACGTCCGGGTGGCTGCGCGGCACCCAGTGCCCGGCCCTGACCGGCCGCAGCGACAGGTTCGGGACCCGGCCGGCCAGCCCGCCCACCAGGTGCGGCGAGACGAACAGGTCCTTCGTCGGGACGATGACCTGCGTCGGGACGTCCGTGCGCCGGTCGCGCGGGCGGCGGAGCCGCTGGAGCATGTTGGCCCGGTACAGCCCGACCCCGGCCGCGGCGTCGCGCGCCATCGTCCCGGCCGGGTGGCCGTGCCGGGGCGGGACGCCCTCGCCCAGTTCCAGCGCCTTGGCGAACGGCTTCGCCATCCCGGCCCGCCACAGCAGCTCCGGCAGCACCGGCGTCTGGAAGAAGTAGATGTACCAGGACCGGACGGCCTGCCCGGCCGCCCGCCGCAGGTTGGCGGGGGTGGGGCGCGCCAGGTTCCGGCGCGTCCAGTGCGCGACGTGGTCGAGGCACGGCCCGGAGATCGAGGTGAACGAGGCGAAGCGGTCCGGCATCGTGCAGGCCGCCTCCCACGACTGGATCGAGCCCCAGTCGTGCCCCACCAGGTGCACCTTGCGCTCGGGCGCGGTCGCGTCCAGGACGGCCTCCATGTCGGCCATCAGGTACTCGAACGTGTAGCGCCTGCGCCCGGACGGCCGGGACGAGGCGCCCGCGCCGCGCACGTCGTACCGGACGACGTGGAACCGGACGGCGAGCCGCGCGGCCACCTCGTCCCACACGGCGTGGGTGTCGGGGTAGCCGTGGACCAGCAGGACGGTCGGGCGGGACCGGTCGCCCTGCTCGTAGACGGCGAGGTCGACGCCGTCGCCGCGGACGCGCCGCCGGGTGACGGGTGGGGCGGGCTGAGTCATGCGGTCGTCGTCTCCCGTCGGGCCCACCGGTGCACGTGGGGCAGGTCGTCGTCGAGCCAGTACGCGTCGTCCTCGGTGACCACGAGGATCTCCTCGAACTTCACGCCGACGCCGCGGAACCCGATGTGGGGCTCGACCGCCCACAGCCCGGGCGTCGGGGGGTGCTGGGACTGCGCGGCCCCGTTCCAGAGCGGGGAGCGCCCCTCCAGGCGCTCCTTGACCAGTTCGCGGCCGATGGTCTGGAGGAACCGTACACCGAATGGGAATCCCACGCGCTTCGGGAGGATCCCGCCGATGACGCCGACCTGGTGGCCGATGACGCGACCCGGATACCGGCGGTGCCGGCTGTCATGGCCCTGCCGCTCGATGAGGGCGTCGACCTCGGCGTAGACGTCGGCGAACGTGCGGCGCTCGCGGACGAGGCGGAGGATGAGGTCCCGGTAGCCGGCGAGGTCGGCGTCGAGCCTCTCCCAGATCCTGTTCTCGCCGAGCACGCCCCCGTACCCGATGTCGGCGGAGTAGCCGTCCCTCACCGGGGCCATGTCCAGGATGTAGGGCATGCCCTCCTCCAGGCGCGTCCCGCCGGGCAGGAACTGGGTGGGCACCTTGAAGCCGCGGAACGCCGACCGGTCGCCGAACCAGGCGAACGGGGTGTGGAGCCAGTCGTCCACGCCGCGCTCGCGCAGCCACCGCCGCATGCGGCGGCACGCCTCCCGCTCGGTCACCCCCGGTTCGAGCGTGCGGGCGACCTCCTCGGCGCACCGGTAGCTCAGGCGCTGGACGGCACGGAACCGCTCGAGCTCCGCCTCGTCGTGCACGCGGGCGAGCGCGGTTTTATTGGACACGTCGTTAATAAATCGCCGATCCGCGTCCGGGTCAAGGGCTCGCGGAGTGATGCCCGCCACCGCGCGGAAGCGGATGGCGCGACGGCGCGGGGCCCGGGGAGGGGAGGTCTAGTAGGGGTCGTAGCCCGCGGCCTTCGCGGCCGGCGACTGGAGGAGGTACTCCAGCGCGCGGGGCGTGGAGCACACCTTCGACGGGTGGTGGTTCGGCTTGAGGTAGACGGGCGCCTCGCCGAGCAGGAGCCTGAAGATGCCGGGCACGTGGCCGAGCCGGACGGACCGCCGGTAGGAGCGGTAGACGCGCAGCGGGGTCACCCGCTTCTTGATCGTCGGGTCCTGCTTGAGCAGGTAGAGCGAGCCGCCGATCAGCGCCCAGTAGAGGAAGAACAGCGACACCACCCACGCCGCGACGCGGGTCGGGTACCGGCCGCCCATGGCCTTGTAAACGTCGAACACCACCGAGCGGTGCTCGACCTCCTCGGCGCCGTGCCAGCGCAGCAGGTCCAGCATCGTCGGGTCCACGCCGGCCTTGTCGAGCCGGTCGTTGTCCATGATCCACTGGCCGAGCACGGCGGTGTAGTGCTCGATCGAGGCGACCGCGGCCAGCTCGAAGCGCAGCCTGCGCCGCCAGGCCCGCGGGTTGCGCTCCTTCAGCGCCGCCATCTGCGCGGGGCGCTCGGCGTTCCCCCGGCCCGCGGCGTCGGTGATCTTGGAGACGTCGATCCCGTTGCGCTTCAGGATCTGGTCGAGGACGCCCTGGTGGGAGCGGGCGTGCACCATCTCCTGCCCGATGAAGCCCTTGATCTCCTCCTGCAGCCGCTCGTCCCGGATGTGCGGGCGGGCGTCCTTGACGCACTGGATGAACCACTTCTCGCCCTCGGGCAGGACGATGTGGAACGAGTTGATGATGTGGGTGGCGACCGGGTCGCCCGGCACCCAGTGCAGCGGGGTCCCCGACCAGTCGAAGGCGACGCGCCGCGGCTTGATCGGCGGATGGCGCTCGTCGATGGGCGCCGCTCCGCCGCTCACCTGGGGCCTCGTCATTCGGTCCTCGCCTTCCACGCGTCCGGGCCGGGCGCGGCGTGCCCCCGATGCCGCGGTGGTCATTGGCAGAGCAGTCAACTCCTGCGAGGCCCGTGGTTTCTTGAGGCGAAGCCAACAAGTTACCGCTTGGTTTTCGGTCCTTTATGACAAGTGGCGCCGCTCACAGGGCGATACGCTGCGCCCCGGTGTAGACGTTCATGGTCTCGCCGCGCAGGAAGCCCACGAGCGTCATCCCGGCGTCCTCGGCGAGGTCCACCGCCAGCGAGGACGGCGCCGACACCGCCGCCAGCACCGGCACGCCCGCCGTCATCGCCTTCTGCGTCAGCTCGAACGACGCCCGCCCGCTCACCATGAGGACCGTCCCGGTCAGCGGCAGCCGCTCCTGCCGCAGGGCCCACCCGATCACCTTGTCGACGGCGTTGTGGCGGCCGACGTCCTCGCGCAGGGCGAGGAGCCCGCCGGCGGCGTCGAACAGCCCGGCGGCGTGCAGGCCGCCCGTCCGGTCGAACACCCGCTGCCCGCCGCGCAGCCGCTCCGGCATGGCCGCCAGCACGTCCGGCGTGAGCCGCACCGCGTCCTCGGCCACCTCGTAGGGCCGGTCGGCGCGCAGCGCCTCGATGCTCGACTTCCCGCACACCCCGCAGGCGCTGGTCGTGGCGAACGCCCGCGTCATGGAGTCGTCCGGCGGCGGCACTCCCGGGGACAGCACGACGTCCAGCGTGTTCTGCTCCTCGGTGTCCGCGCAGTACCGCATCGTCGCGATGTCGCCGGCCCGCCCGACCACGCCCTCGGCCGCCAGGAACCCGGCGACCAGGTCGAAGTCGTGCCCGGGGGTGCGCATCGTGATCGTGAGCGGCTTGCCGGCGACGCGGATCTCCAGCGGCTCCTCCGCCGCCAGCGTGTCGGGCCGCCGCACCTGCGTCCCGGACGCGCTCAGCCGCAGTACGGGCCTGCGCACGGTGATCCGCCCCATGACCGTTGACGGTACCCCGGGAAACCGTCCCAAACGAGTGGCGGGCGGGCCCCGCCCGCTAGTCGGGCACTCCGCGGGGCCTGGGCGCCCGCCATCCCTGGCGCATGGCGAGGACGCGCAGCCCGAACGCCGCCACGGCGGCGCCCGCGGTGACGGCGCCGCCGTGCAGGCCCGCGGCGTCCGCCGCGGCGGTCGCCGTGGCGCCGAGCAGCGCGGGCACCGCGTAGAGCTGCCGGTCGTACAGCACCGCCGGGATCCGCCCGGCCAGCACGTCGCGCAGGATGCCGCCGCCCACCGCCGTCACGATCCCGAGCAGCACCGCGTGCACCGGCGAGAGCCCGTACTCCAGCGCCTTGACCGTCCCGGTCGCGCAGAACAGCCCGAGCCCGGCGGCGTCGAACAGCAGCACGGCGGGCAGCAGCCGCGTCACCTGCGGATGCCAGAAGAACACCAGCGCCGACGCCGCCATCGGCACCAGCACGTACCCGAGGTCGGTGAACGCCGCGGGCGGGACGGCCCCGATGAGCAGGTCGCGCAGGATCCCGCCGCCGAGCGCGGTGATCTCGGCCAGCACCACCATCCCGACGACGTCCAGCCGCTGCCGGACGGCCGCGAGCGCGCCCGACACCGCGAACACGAAGATCCCTGCGAGGTCCAGCAGCCACGCGACCCCGTGGCCGCTCACTCGTCCCGGTCCCTCCGGTCGATGTTCCAGTTCGCCACCACCGCCGCGAACGGCGGGATGACCAGCGCGACCACCGACATCGCGATCGCGGCCGGGTGCGAGTACAGCCGGACCACCGCCCAGGCCAGCACGAACAGGGTGAGGCAGGTGCCCATCATGATCCCGTAGGCCAGCTTGCGACGCCTCATGCCCTCACGTTACGACGCCCCGCCCTCCGCGCCCCGCCCGAGGGCGGGGTGGCGGAGGCGTACGGGAATCGAACCCGCCGTCCCGAGATCCTCGGGACCGTCGGCTTTGAAGGCCGGGGAGGCCACCAGGCACTCGCACGCCTCCGGCGGCGATCTTAGCCGAGGTAGAGGGAGTCGAGGTCGGCGGCGTACTTGGTGTGCACGACGCGCCGCTTCAGCTTGAGGGTCGGGGTGAGCTCCTCGCTCTCGGCGGTCCACTCGGCGGTGAGCAGCCGCCACCTCTTGACCTGCTGGACGCGGGCGAGCCGGGCGTTGGCGTCCTCGACGGCCCGGGCGACCTCCTCCAGGACGAGGGGGTGGTCGGCGAGCGCGGCGAGGTCGGTGGTGTCGATGCCGTGGGCCGCCGCCCAGACGGGCGCGACCTCGCCGTCGAGGGTGATGAGCGCGACGACGTAGGGGCGGCGGTCGCCGAAGGCGAGCGCCTGGCCGATGAGCGGGTGCTCCTTGAGCCGGTTCTCGACCAGGGACGGCGCGATGTTCTCGCCGCCGGCGGTGATGATCAGTTCCTTCTTGCGGTCGACGACGGTGAGGAAGCCGTCGGCGTCGAGGCGGCCGACGTCGCCGGTGTGCACCCAGCCGTCGGCGTCGATGAGGTCGGCGGTGGCGTCGGGGCGGTTCAGGTAGCCGGGGGTGCAGGTCGCGCCGCGGACGAGGATCTCGCCGTCCTCAGCGAGCTTCAGCTCGACGCCGGGGAAGGGGCGGCCGACGGTGCCGAGCTTGAAGGAGTCGGCCAGGTTGGCGGTGATGGCGCCGGTCGTCTCCGTCATCCCGTAGGCGTCGAAGATCTTCAGGCCGAGGCCGGCGAAGAACCGGGCCACCTCCACCGGCAGCGGCGCGGCGGCGCTGGAGGCCTGGCGGACGCGGTCCAGGCCGAGCAGGGCGCGCATCGGGGTGAGGACGGCCTGGTCGGCGCGCTCGAAGGCCTCGGCGATCTCCGGGGTGAGGGCGTTGCCGTGCTCCTGCGCCGTCACGTGGGCGCGGCCGGCGTCGAGGGCGGCGGCGACCGCCCGCTTCCTGGCCTCGTCCTGCTCGGCCGACAGCACGGCCTGGATGCCGGCCATGATCTTCTCCCAGACGCGCGGGACGCCGAAGAAGGAGTGCGGCCGCACCTCGCCGAGGATCGTCGTCAGCTGGGCCGGGTCGGGGCAGAAGTGGACGTGGGAGGCCAGCCGGACCGGCAGGTAGTAGCTGAGCACGCGGTCGGCGATGTGCGCGAACGGCAGGTAGGAGATGCCGGCCGGGTGCTCGGGCAGGACGGAGCTGCGCTCGACCATCTCCGCCTCGTGCAGCACCATCGAGTGCGTGATCAGCACGCCCTTGGGGTCGCCGGTGGTGCCGGAGGTGTAGAGCAGGGTGACGGTGTCCTCGGGACTGACCGCCTGCCAGCGCCGGTCGATCGCGAGCGGGTCGGCGGCCAGCTCCCGGCGGCCGAGCTCGGTGAAGGCGTCCCAGGTGAGGAAGCGGTCGCCGGGCGGGCAGGCCTCGGCGTCCACCACGATGATCTTGCGGAGGTCGGGGAGGCGGTCCAGGACGGGCAGCCAGCGGCCGAGCTGGTCGATCCCGTCCAGCACGGCGTACTTCGCCGAGCAGTGGCCGGCCACGAACGCGACCTGGTCGGGCGCGAGCGTCGCGTACACGGTGGTGGGGACCCCGCCGGCGTGCACCGCGCCGAGGTCGGCCAGGACGTGCTCGGAGCGGTTCGGCATCATCAGCGCGACGACCTCGCCCGGCTCCAGACCGAGGGCGGCGAACCCGGCGGCCGTCTCCAGCGCGCGGGTCCTCGTGTCCGCCCAGGTGAGGGTCCGCCACCCGCCGCCGGTCCGGTCGGAGTAGGCGGGCCTGCCGCCGTGCCGTGCGGCGGTCGCGGCGAGGGCGGTGCAGATCGTCTGCCCCGCGACGGCCCGGTCGAGGTCGGCCCGCTGTTCCTGGATCCCCATGTCGCCCCTCGTGGTCGTTGTGAGCCTAGTAAGTGATGACTTGCAGAGGGGAGATCGCATCATGCCGAACCGGGTTCGGACAAGGGTTTCGGGGGCTTTTCCCCGCTGGTCGCGGGGTCCGGTGGGCGATCGGTGACCGGGCGCGTACCGTCCGTTTGTTGATCATTTGAGGTAGTTGTGCGTTAAATTCTGCGGTGACCCGACTCGCCCCCGTGGCCCGCCTGACGCAGTACGCGCGCGGCGGCGGCTCGTGCAAGCTCCCGCCGGGGGAGCTGGAGCGGGTCGTGGCCGGCCTCACCGGCGGCGGCGACGCGCTCCTCGTCGGCGGCCCCGACGGCGACGACGCCGCCGTGCTGCGGATCGAGGGCGGCCGGGCCGTGGTGTCGGCCGCCGACTTCTTCACCCCCGTCGTCGACGACGCCTACGACTGGGGCCGCATCGCGGCCGCCAACGCGCTCTCGGACGTGTACGCCGTCGGCGGCGAGCCGCTGATGGCCCTCAACCTGCTCGGCTGGCCCGCCGACGCGCTGCCCGCCGAACTGGCCCGCGAGGTGCTGCGCGGCGGCCGGGACATGGCGGCCCGCGCCGGCGTCGCGATCGCCGGCGGGCACACCATCGACGACCCCGAGCCGAAGTACGGCCTCGCGGTCACCGGCGTCGCCGACCCGGACCGGCTGCTGCGGCTCGACGCGGGCCGCCCCGGCGTCCCGCTCACGCTGACCAAGCCGCTCGGCGTCGGCGTCCTCAACGCCCGGCACCGGGCGACCGGCGAGGTGTTCGCGCACGCGGTCGCGGCCATGACGGAGCTGAACGCGGCGGCGGGCCGGGCCGCCCTCGACGGCGGCGCCGCCTGCGCCACCGGCGTCGCCGGCTCCGGGCTGCTCGGCCACCTGTACAAGCTGGCGCGGGCGAGCGGCGTCACCGCCGTCGTGGACTCCTCCGCCGTCCCCTATCTGGACGGCGCGCGCGCCGCGGTGCGGGACGGGTTCGTGCCCGGCGGCACCCGCCGCAACCTCAGATGGGTGTCCCCGCACACCGACTTCCGCCGGATCGCCGAGGAGGAGCGGCTCCTGCTCGCCGACGCGCAGACCTCCGGCGGGCTGCTGGTCGCCGGGGAGATCCCCGGCGCGCCCGTCATCGGGGAGCTCGTCGGCCGGGGGCGCCACACCCTCGTCATCCGCTGACCCTCCGCCGGGCGCCGCCCCGTGTCACCGATCAAGGACGCGGGTAGGTTCCCGGCAGGCCCCACGGGGACGGGGGAGGCGAGGCATGACCATCGGGGGACTCGTGGCCGCCGTCGTCCTGGGCGCGGCCATCGGAATCCTGAGCAGGCTCGCGCTGCGGGGCCGCAGGCGCATGCCCGGATGGCTGCTGACCACGGTCGGCGTCGTCGCGGCGTTCGCGGGGACGGGCCTGGTGCACCTGTCCGACCTCGGCAACGGCGGCTGGAACGTGTGGGAGGCGCTGTTCCAGATCGTCCTGCCGGTGGCCGCCGTCCTCCTGGTGGCGGCGTTCTGGCCCAAGCGCAGGGCCGCCCCCCGCGACACCGACCGCCGCCCCCCGGAAGGGCCCTAGGGCCGGCGCAGGACCGGGCGCAGGCCGTCCAGGACCTCGGGGTCCTCGATCGTGGACGGGACGGACACCTCCTGCCCGTCCGCGATGCCCCGCATCACGCCGCGCAGGATCTTGCCCGACCGCGTCTTCGGCAGCGCGGGCACGACGGAGATCTCCTTGAGCGCGGCCACCGGCCCGACCTGCTCGCGCACCATCGCGACCAACTCGGCGCACACCTCCTCGGGCTCGGCCAGGACGCCGCTCTTGAGCACGACGAGCCCGCGCGGCACCTGCCCCTTCAGCGCGTCCTGGACGCCGATGACCGCGCACTCGGCGACGGCCGGATGGGCGGAGATGACCTCCTCCATCGTCCCGGTGGACAGCCGGTGCCCGGCGACGTTGATCACGTCGTCGGTGCGGCCCATCACCCAGACGTAGCCGTCCTCGTCGATGTGCCCGCCGTCGCCGGTCAGGTAGTGGCCGGGGTACTTCGTCAGGTACGACTCGACGAACCGCTCGTCGTCCTGCCACAGCGTGGGCAGCGTGCCCGGCGGCAGCGGCAGCCGGATCGCGATGTCGCCGTCGGCGCCCGGCGGGACGGGCGAGCCGTCCGGACCGAGGATCCGCACGTCGTACCCGGGGACCGGCACCGACGGGGACCCCGCCTTCACCGGCATCGGCTCCAGCCCGCGCAGGTTCGCCACGATCGGCCAGCCGGTCTCGGTCTGCCACCAGTGGTCGACGACCGGCCGGTCCAGGACGCGCGAGGCCCACCGGTAGGTGTCGGGGTCGAGGCGCTCGCCGGCGAGGAAGAGCGCGTTCAGGGCGGACAGGTCGTGCCCGGCGAGCAGCGCGCCCTCGGGGTCCTCCTTCTTGATCGCCCGGATCGCGGTCGGCGCGGTGAACAGCGCCTTGACCCGGTGCTGCGCGGCGACCCGCCAGAACGCGCCCGCGTCCGGCGTCCCGACCGGCTTGCCCTCGTACAGCACGGTCGCGCACCCGGTGAGCAGCGGCGCGTACACGATGTAGGAGTGCCCGACGACCCAGCCGACGTCGGACGCCGCCCAGAAGACGTCGCCCGGCCCCACGTCGAAGACGTTCTCCATCGACCAGCGCAGCGCCACCGCGTGGCCGCCGTTGTCGCGGACGACGCCCTTCGGCCGCCCGGTCGTGCCCGAGGTGTAGAGGATGTAGAGCGGGTCGGTGGCGGCGACCGGCACGCACCCGGCGGGCTCGGCGGCCGCGACCGCCTCGTCCCACTCCACGTCCCGCGGCCGGACGAGGTCGGCGTGCAGCTGCTCGCGCTGCCGGATCACGCACCGCTCGACCTTGTGCCGGGCGAGCTCCAGCGCCCGGTCCAGCAGCGGCTTGTAGGGGACGATCCGGCCCCCCTCGATGCCGCAGGACGCCGACACGACCGCCTTCGGGCGGGCGTCGTCGATGCGGACCGCCAGCTCCCGCGCCGCGAACCCGCCGAAGACCACCGAGTGCACCGCGCCGAGCCGCGCGCACGCCAGCATCGCGATGACCGCCTCGGGCACCATCGGCAGGTAGATGACGACGCGGTCGCCGCGTTCGACGCCCTGCGCCCGCAGCGCTCCGGCGAACCGCGCGACGAGCCCGGTCAGCTCCCGGTAGGTGTAGGTCCGCACGGTCCCGGTGACGGGGCTGTCGTAGATGAGCGCGGCCTGCTCGCCGCGGCCCTCCTCGACATGCCGGTCCAGCGCGTTGTCGCAGGTGTTGAGCTCACCGCCGGTGAACCACCGGTAGAAGGGCGGCGCCCCGTCGTCCAGCACCCGGTCGGGGGGCACGAGCCACCGGACGTCCCGCGCCGCCAGCCCCCAGAAGCGGGTCGGATCGGCGATGCTGCGTTCGTACGCGGCCGCGTAGGCGCCCATGTCGTCCTCCCGGTGACGGGTCCCTGGCCCGGATCTGCGCGGAGGCCCGGACCGGGCGTCTCCGCGATTCGGGCCGCACCCCTATAGGGCATGGCGCGGGGCCGGTTCGTCAAGAGCCCGCGCCGCCGGGCGGGGTCTACCGGGGGTGGCGCAGGGCGTGCGCGACGGCGATGAGGGCGGCCAGCGCCGCACCCGCCGAGACGATCCAGAAGCACAGCTCGTAGGCGTCGAGGGAGGGCGCGCCGGCGCCCGCGGCCCCTCCGGCCAGGATCGACGCGGTGACGGCGCCCGCGACGCTGCCTCCCGTGGTGCGGACGAGCGAGTTGATCCCGCTGGCGATCCCGCTCTGGTCCATCGGGACGTGCCGGACGGCGAGGGTGCCGAGCGCCGCGTAGGCGATCCCGAACCCGATCCCCTGGATGGCGCTGAACGCCAGCATGTCGTACACGTGCGTGTTCGACACCGCGAGCCAGGCGTAGCACAGCCCGGCGAACGCCGATCCGATCGCGAGCGTGTACGCGGGGCCGAGCCGGGCCGCGATCCGCCCGGCCATCGCCGAGAACACCAGCATCGTCAGGGTGCTCGGCAGCATGTAGAGCCCGACGTCCAGCACCGAGCCGCCGAGGCCGTACCCGACCTCCTCCGGCCGCGCCTGTACGAACCCGGCGATCAGCGTGAACGCGGCGAACATCGAGAAGCCGAGCAGCGCCGAGACGACGTTGGCCGACAGCGACCGGGCGCCGACGAGCAGGTTCAGCCGCACCAGCGGCGCGCGGACCCGCAGTTCGATCGCGACCCACACCGCGCACAGCGCGGCCGCGGCGCCGAACAGGCCGAGGACGCCGCCGGACGCCCAGCCCCACGCGTTGCCCTGGCTGATGGCGAGCAGCAGGCAGACCAGCCAGCAGGCGAGCACCGCCGCGCCCGGCAGGTCCGGCCGGCCGCCGGCCCGGACGCCGACGTCGCGCGCCGTCGCGGCGACGAGCACCAGGCCCGCCGCCGCCAGCGCGGCGGCGATCCAGAAGACCGGGTGGTGGCTCGCGGTGCGGGCGGCGATCAGCCCGGTCACGATCATCCCCGCGCTGCCGCCGACGCCCATGGTCGCGCTGACGATGCCGATCGCCGTGGTGACCCGCTCGGGCGGGAACGTGTCGCGGATCATGCCGATGGCGAGGGGGATCATCGCCGCCGAGACGCCCTGCAGGGCGCGTCCGGCGATCAGCACCGGCAGCGTGCCGGACACCGCGCACACCACCGAGCCCGCCACCAGCAGCACCAGCGCAAGCATGATCATGCGCTTCTTGCCGTACATGTCGCCGAACCGGGTCAGCAGCGGGGTGGCGACGGCGCCGGCCAGCAGGGACGCGGTGAACACCCACGTCACGTCGGTGATGGGGGCGTCGAAGCGGACCATGAGCTGCGGCAGCAGCGGCAGCACGAGCGTCTGCTGCACCGAGACGACCATCCCGGCGACGGAGAGCGCGAGCAGGGTCGGGCCGGTGTTCCCGGCGGCCGGGGCGCCGGCTCCGCGCAGCGGCGGGGCGGGGGCCCCGCGCACCGCCGGGGCGCCTGTCCCGCGTGCCGCCGGGGCGCCGGTCATGCGAACCTCCCGCATCGGCCGGCCACCGGAGCCCGGCGCGCGGCATGTACTTACTTAACCTAAATAAGTGTAGAGCGGCGGATTCACCCCGCGACGCCCGCGGCCGGCCTCCCGGCCCTCCACCGGTTCACCTGAGCCGGCGCCGGGGAACCGGCCGCGGCCCGGAACCCGCCCGCGCGCCCGCGCGTCGCGTTTGCCGCGGGCCCCGGCGTCCATAGGCTTGGCTTTCGTGGACCTTCGTCTGCGCAACCCCCGCTTCTCCTTCCCCCGCACGGCCCGTCCTTGTGAGGCCATCGGCGTTCAGGCCCGGAAAGGACGCTGATGCAGGTCGTCACCACCGCCGGTCACGGTGGGCACGGCAAGTCCGCGCTCGTGCGCGCCCTCACCGGCAGCGAGCCCGGCGAGCCCGGCGCCTGGACGGAGCTGCCCTCGGGGCGGCGCGTCGCGTTCGTCGACGCCCCGGGAGACGAGCGGTCCGTCCCGGAGATGCTCGCCGGGGCGGCGTCCGCGTCCGCCGTCCTGCTCGCCGTCGCCGCCGACGAGGGGTGGATGCCGCAGACGCGGGAGCACCTGGAGGCCCTCGGCGCGCTCGGCGCCCGGTTCGGGGTCGTCGCGGTGACCAAGGCCGACGCCGCCGACCCGAAGCCCGCGCTGCGCCAGATCCGCGAGCGGCTCGCCGAGACGGCCCTGAAGGGCGCGGAGGCCGTCGCCGTCAGCGCCGACACCGGCGCCGGGATGGTCGAGCTGGCCGCCGCGCTCGACCGCCTCACCGGCCGGCTTCCCGTGCCCGACCCGGCCGCCCCGGTGCGGCTCTGGGCGGACCGGGCGTTCACCGCCGGGCGGCAGACCGTCATCGCCGGCACCCTCACCGCCGGGACCGTCGCCGTGGGCGACGAGCTGCTCCTCATGCCCGCGGGCGAGCGCGTCCGCGTCCGGACGATCGGGTGCGCCGGCGAGCCGCGCGAATCGGTCGGCGGCGTCTCCCGCGTCGTGCTGACGCTGCGGGACGCCGGGCGCGTCGAGCCGGGCATGGCCCTGGTCACCCCCGGCGCCTGGACGCACACCACCAGCGTCGACGTCCGCACCCGCTTCGGCGAGGCGTCCGGCAGGCTCGCGCGGCGGATGACGCTGCACATCGGGTCGGCGGCCGTCCCGGTCCGGCTGCGGCCCCTCGGCCCCGACACCGCGCGCCTGACCCTGAACACCCGGCTCGCCCTGCACCTCGGCGACACCGGGCTCCTGCGCGACCCCGAGCGCCGCTCGATCGCCGGGGTGAGCGTCCTGGACGTCCGGCCGCCGACCCTCGTGCGGCGCGGCGCGGGCGCCGCCCGCGCGCGGGAGCTGGCGTCCTGGCCGGACCGCCCGGACGGCGCCCTCGTGCTCCGGCGGCACGGCGTGCTCCGCCGGTCGGAGCTGTCCCTCATGGGCTGCGCGCCGCCGGCGGACGCCGTCGCCCTGAACGGCGAATGGGTCGCCGACCCGGCGCACTGGCGGTCGCTGTTCGAGCGGCTCGCCGAGGAGACGTCCCGGCACGCCGCCGCGAGCCCCCGCGCCCCCGGGATCCCGCTGGAGACCGTCCGGCTGCGCCTCGGACTGCCCGCCCGGCAGCTCGTCGCCGCGCTCGTCCGGCCGCCGCTGCGCGTGGACGCCGGACGCGTCTACGGGCCCGCCCCCGACCCCGCACCGGAGCGGGTGGCCGAGCCGCCGCCCGCGGCGGTCGCCGCGGAACCGCCGCCGCCCTGGGCCGCGGCCGTGGAGCGGCTCCGCGCCGACCTCGCCGACGCCCCCTTCCGGCCGCCCAGCGCCGAGCGCCTCGAAGAGCTGGGCCTCACGGGCGACGTGCTCGCCGGCGCGCAGAACGCGGGCGCCGTCCTGAAAATCGGCGACGGCCTCGTGCTGCTCCCGGGCGCCGACCGGGAGGCGCTGCGGGTCCTGTCCGCCCTGCCGCAGCCGTTCACACCCGCCCAGGCCGGCGAGGCCCTCGGGACCGGCCGCGACGCCGCCGTCGCCCTGCTGCGCCACCTCGACCGCCTCGGGCTGACCGAGCGCCGCCAGGGCGAAAACCGGTTGAACCGGGACGGGTGACTCTGGCGTCATAGATCGCGGTCCGGTTCCGTCGATCAAGGAGAGGGAATGCCGTACCAGACCCTGAAGGGCGGCCGCGTCCCGATCCGGATGTGGACCGACCCCGCCACCGTCGAGGACCTCGCCCTCGACCAGCTCCGCAACGTCTCCGCCCTGCCGTGGGTGGAGGGCCTCGCGGTGATGCCCGACGTCCACTACGGCAAGGGCGCCACCGTCGGCTCGGTGATCGCGATGAGGGACGCGGTGTCCCCGGCCGCCGTCGGCGTCGACATCGGCTGCGGGATGACCGCCGCGAAGTCGTCGCTCACCGTCGAGGACATGCCCGACGACCTGTCCGGGCTGCGCTCCCGGCTGGAGAAGGCGATCCCCGTCGGGCGCGGCTCGCACAAGACCGCCGTCGACCCGTCCGCGCTGCCGGGCCTGAAGGAGCGCGGCTGGTACGACTTCTGGAAGGCGTTCGACGACCTGCACCCGGCGGTGCGGGCCCGCCTCGGCCGCGCCCGCTCCCAGATGGGCACGCTCGGCGGCGGGAACCACTTCCTGGAGCTGTGCGCGGACGACGACGGCGCGATCTGGCTCGTCCTGCACTCGGGGTCGCGCAACATCGGCAACGAGCTGGCCGAGCAGCACATCGAGGCCGCCCGCAGGCTCCCGCACAACCAGGACCTGCCGGACAACGACCTCGCCGTGTTCCTCACCGGCACCGCCAAGATGGACGCCTACCGGCACGACCTGTTCTGGGCGCAGGAGTACGCGCGCCGCAACCGCGCCGTCATGCTGGCCCTCGCGCAGAACGTCGTGACGAAGCGGTTCGGGGAGAAGCGCTGCCGGTGGGACCAGGTCATCTCCTGCCACCACAACTACGTGGCGGAGGAGGAGTACGGCGGTGTCGAGCTGCTCGTCACCCGCAAGGGCGCGATCCGCGCGGGCGCCGGCGACCTCGGGATCATCCCGGGCTCCATGGCGACCGGCACCTACATCGTCCGCGGCCTCGGCAACGAGACGGCCTACAACTCGGCCTCGCACGGCGCGGGCCGCCGGATGAGCCGCAACAAGGCGCGCAAGAGCTTCACCGTGGACGACCTCGTCGAGCAGACCCGGGGCGTCGAGTGCCGCAAGGACAGCGGCGTCATCGACGAGATCCCCGGCGCCTACAAGGACCTGGAGACGGTGATCGAGGCCCAGTCCGACCTCGTCGAGGTCGTGGCGCACCTCCGCCAGCTCATCTGCGTCAAGGGCTGACCGCCCCGAGACAGCCGGTCCCCGGCGCTCCGCTCAGCGCGGGGCGCCGGGTCCTACTTCAGCAGCTGGACGGTGTCGCTGTAGGCGTCCAGGTGCTCGGGATGCGTCAGCCGGTAGTTCCCGCCGACGTCGGAGTGGAAGTAGGACGCCCACCGCAGCGGGAAGCCGAGTCTTGCGCGGATCCGGCCCCAGTCGGTGACCGACCGCATCCACCGGTCGGACTTGGTGACGTCCCACGAGGCGTCCACGCCGTACTCGGCCAGGCCCAGGGGGAGGCCGCGGGCGTCGGCGAACTGGCAGACCCGTCGCGTGCGGACGTCCATCGGGGCGGCGTCGGTGCTGGAGGTGATCTCGCCGACCGGGTACTCGTCGATCGCGATGAAGTCCACCATGCCCGCGTCCGGCCAGTAGTGGTGCAGCGCCGACTGCGGGTTGGAGTAGGGCAGGTTGCACGAGTAGTTGGTGAAGCACACCCCCACCTTCACCCCGGCCGCGCGGAACGGCGGTGCCGACCGCTTGTAGAGGCTGATGAAGGCGTCGCCGGACATGTTGTCGACCGGCTCGTGGTAGATGATCAGATCGCACTGGGCGCCCTTGGCGACGATGTCGGCCGCGAGCGCCTGCAGCGTCGACAGCGGCGTCGACATCGTCGGCTTGATGCTGTAGATGCTCTTGCGCACGCCCAGGTCGTGGCGGAGCTGCGAGGCGCTCACCGAGGACGGCGGGGCTCCGTCGTAGCAGCGGCGGACGGGCAGGGGGCGTCCGGTGAGCGTCTCGAACGAGCTGATCGCCGCCGTCCACGTCTGGCCGCTCAGCGGGGTGACGGCCGCCCCCACGAGCGTCATGCTCCGCCCCCCTCGCGGGGGACCGCGCGATCGCGGTCCTCTGCCGTGGTCGCCCGGTTCCCGCTCCTGATCCGGTTCATGTGCACGTCCCCCCTTGGACAGCGAAATAGTGTCTTTCAGTAAATTCGCAATTACGAAGGGCGACCATAGGCCCGGTGGCCTGGTATTTGTGGCCGTCCTGGCCAGGGCTTGGTGGCCGGACCAGAACGGCGGGCATGCCACGGCATCGCCGCAGGTCGGTACGGGTGCGGCGATCGCGGTGGGGAAGCGGGCCGGGGAGCTGCTACGGGCTCGGCCGCGTCACGGGCAGGCCCTCAACCCTGCGCCAGCACCCGGTCGATGAAGGCGGTGACGTCGGCGAGGACCTCGTCGCGGTTGGTCTCGTTGAAGACCTCGTGGCGGGCGCCCGGGTAGAGCCGTTCGGTGAGGTCGTCCCCGCGGACCGCGTCGATGCCGACGCGGGTGTCGCGCGGCCGGACGAGCTCGTCGGCGTCGCCGTGGACGTAGAAGGTGGGCAGCGCGCCCAGCGAGCCGTGCTCGTTGACGCGGCGGAGCGCGGTGTCGAACGCCCGGACGGTGGGCTTCTTGAACGGCCCGTGCCAGATCAGGGGGTCCTCGGTGTAGGCCTTGCCGACGGCCGGGTCGCGCGAGAGCGTGGCGGTGTCGATCGGCTCGTCCGGCATCTCGTCGCGGGGGAGCAGCTCCTCGACGACGTGCCAGCGGCCGAGGACCGGGCCGGACAGCACCAGAGCGGCGAGGCCGCCGCCGTGGAGCTGGGCGTAGCGGGTGGCGATCAGGCCGCCCATGGAATGGCCGATCATGACTATGGGCAGTCCCGGGTGGTCGCCGCGGGCCGCCTCCACGACCGTGTGCACGTCGGCGACGACGTCCTCGAAGTCCTCGACCAGCACCCGCTCGCCGGCCGAGCGGCCGTGGCCCAGGTGGTCCGGGCCGCAGACGACGGCCCCGTGCCGGCCCAGGACGTCCGCGACGTGGTCGTACCGGCCGAGGTGCTCGCCGTAGCCGTGCACGAGCACCGCGACGTAGCGCGGCTCGCCGTCCGCCCAGATCCGGGCGGTGACCGCCCCCCGCGTGCCCGCGAACTCCCACTCCCGCGACGTCGCCACTCCGCCCTCCTTGATCTTCGTCCGACGCCACCGTCTCCCGCGGTGGATCAAATCGTCAACCACCGGAATAGGCTGGAGTGCAAGACCGCAACAGGAAGGGGTGCCCGTGCTGGTCGACACCTTCGGCCGTATCGCGACGGACCTGCGGGTCTCCCTCACCGACCGGTGCAACCTCCGGTGCTCGTACTGCATGCCGCCTGAGGGGCTGGACTGGCTGCCCAAGCCGGAACTGCTCACCGACGACGAGGTGGTCCGGCTGGTCGGCCTCGCCGTGCGCGACCTCGGCGTCACGGAGGTCCGCTACACCGGCGGGGAGCCGCTGCTGCGGCGCGGGCTCCCGGACCTCGTGCGGCGGACGGCGGAGCAGGCGCCGCGCCCGCAGATCTCGCTGACCACCAACGGGATCGGGCTCGACCGGCTGGCCGCGCCGCTGGCCGAGGCCGGGCTCGACCGGGTGAACGTCTCCCTCGACACCCTCGACCGGGAGACGTTCCGGCGCCTCGCGCACCGCGACCGGCTGGACGACGTGCTGGCGGGGCTGGCGGCGGCGCGCCGGGCCGGTCTCGCGCCGGTCAAGATCAACACGGTGCTGATGCGCGGGATCAACGACCACGAGGCCGTCCCGCTGCTGCGCTACTGCCTGGAGCACGGCTACCGGCTGCGGTTCATCGAGCAGATGCCGCTGGACGCCCAGCACGGCTGGACCCGCGAGAACATGATCACCGCGGACGAGATCCTGGACCGGCTGTCCGCCGAGTTCGACCTCGTGCCCGACACCGGGCACGACCGCGGCAGCGCCCCCGCCGAGTCGTTCCTGGTCGGCGGCGGCCCCGAGACGGTCGGTGTGATCGGCTCGGTGACCCGGCCGTTCTGCGGCGCCTGCGACCGGGTGCGGCTCACCGCCGACGGACAGGTCCGCAACTGCCTGTTCGCCACCGAGGAGTCCAACCTGCGGGACGCGATGCGCGCCGGCGCCACCGACGCCGAACTGGCCGACCGCTGGCGCGCGGCGGTGCGGACCAAGCGCGCCGGGCACGGCATCGACGACCCGTCGTTCCTCCAGCCCGCCCGGCCCATGTCGGCGATCGGCGGCTGAGCCGGTGGACGCCGGCGCGGCCTTCGACGCCGTGCTGCTCGCGGGCGGGCGCGCGCGGAGGTTCGGCGCCGACAAGCCCGCCGCCCCCGTGGGGGGACGCCGGCTGATCGAGTGGTCGGCGGCCGCCGCGTCCGGAGCGTCCCGGCTGATCGTGGTGGGGCCGCGCCGCGACGTCCTCGCGGGCGCCGTCGTCGTCCGCGAGGACCCGCCGGGCGCCGGGCCGGTGCCCGCGCTGCGCGCCGGGCTCGCCGAGGTCCGCGCGCCGCGCCTGGCGCTGCTGGCCGCCGACCTGCCGTTCCTGCGCCCCGCCCACGTCGCCGCGCTCCTGGCGGCGATGGCGGAGGGGGACGGGGCCGTCCTGGTGGACGAGGACGGCCGCGAGCAGTGGCTCGCCGGCTGCTGGCGGGCGGACGCCCTGCGGACGGCGCTGGCCGGCTACGACGGCGCGTCCCTGCGCGGCCTCCTCGGCCCCCTGGATCCCGTGCCGGTCACGCTACCGGCGGGGACGCGTCCCGCGTGGTACGACTGCGACACCCCCGAACAGCTGGCCGCCGCCGAGCGCCTGCTTTGATCGTGCGAGAGTGGGCACACCACCGGCACCATGCTCGAAGGGGGAACCCATGTCTGTCCTCGAGGACTGGATCAACGCGGCCTGCCTCGAACTGGGCCTGGAGCCCGGCGACGTCGACCAGGGACTGGTGCTCGACCTCGCCCGCGACGTCGCCCACAACGTCGCGCGGCCCGGCGCGCCGCTGACGGCCTACCTGCTCGGCCTCGCGGTCGGCCGCGGCGTGCCCGCGCGGGACGGTGCCGCGCGGCTCACCGAGATGGCCGAGGGCTGGCGGGCCGAGGTGCCCGAGCAGGCCGGCGAGCCGGTCCTCGACGAGGCCTAATCCCGCCCGGCGGGCTCGTCGCGCTCGGCGACCGGCACCACGTCCTTCAGGAAGTCGCGGCGGGACAGGAAGGCCGAGAGGCTCTCGCGGTGCTCGTCGCAGGCCAGCCAGACCTTCCGCCGGTCCGGCGTGTGGATCTTCGGGTTGTTCCACCGCAGCGCCCACACGGCGTCCGCACGGCACCCCTTGGCGGAGCACTGCAACTCTTCGGGTCCGTTCCCCAGATCGGCGTCGGTCATGAGGCGAGCTTAGACACCTCCATAAGCCATCACCGCAACCACGCAACAACCCTCACGATTGCGATCGCGTCCGAAGGCAGATTCGAGCGAAGCGAGAATCTGATCGCGCAGCGAGCCGCAAGGCGAGCCGGAGCGATGCCAGCGATCGCCCGCCTTTGCCGACGATGGAGGGCCCCCCGGGCCCGCAGGAGGAGCAAAGGCAATGGACACGCGCTGGAAGGCTCTCTCGGTCTGCTTGGTCTCGGCGTTCATGACGCTGCTGGACGTCAGCATCGTCAACGTGGCGCTGCCGTCGATCCGGGCGGGGCTGCACGCGTCCGACGCGCAGCTGCAGTGGATCCTTTCGGGGTACGCGCTGACGTTCGGGCTCGTCCTCGTCCCGGCCGGGCGGCTCGGCGACGCCCGCAGCCGGCGGGCGGTGTTCATGTCCGGGCTCGCGCTGTTCACGGCGGCTAGCGCCGGGGCGGGCATCGCCCCGACGATCCTGTTCCTCGTCTTCGCCCGGCTCGTGCAGGGCGTCGCGGGCGGCATCCTCAACCCGCAGGTCGCCGGGCTCATCCAGCAGCTGTTCCGGGGCGCGGAGCGGGGACGGGCCTTCGGGGCGCTCGGCGCCGTCATCGGGATCGCCACCGCCGTCGGCCCGCTGCTCGGCGGGGGGCTGATCGCGATCGCCGGGTCGGCGGAGGGCTGGCGGTGGGTGTTCTACGTGAACATCCCGGTCGGCGTCGCGGCGCTGTTCCTGGCGTGGCGGCTGCTGCCCGCCCCGGTCTACGGGGAGCGGCAGGGGCTGGACCCGCTCGGGGTGCTCCTGCTGGGCGCGGGCGTCCTCTGCGTGCTGCTGCCGCTCGTCCAGGAGCAGCAGTGGCACGGCGGCCTCAAGTGGCTGCTGATCCCGGCGGGCGCCGTGCTGCTGGCGGTCTTCGCCGCCTGGGAGCGCCGGGCCCGGGCGCCGATGGTCGACCTCGCGCTGTTCCGGCTCCGCTCCTACTCGCTGGGCACGGCGATCGCCCTGCTGTACTTCGCCGGGTTCACCGCGGTGTTCTTCATCTTCACCCTCTACCTCCAGGCCGGGCTGGGGCTCAGCGCGCTGGAGGCGGGCCTGGCGATCACGCCGTTCGCGGTCGGCTCGGCCGTCGGGTCCGCGCTCGGCGGCCGGGCCGTGGCGCGCTACGGCCGCCACCTCGTCGCCGCGGGCCTGTGCCTGGTGCTGGCCGGGCTCGGCGCGGCGTGGCTCGCCGTCGAGCTGAGGCCCGGCGCCGGGGTGGCCTGGGCGACCGCGGCGCCGCTGCTGCTGGCCGGGCTCGGCAGCGGCCTGGTGATCTCGCCGAACCAGACGATCACGCTGTCGCAGGTGCACTACACCGAGGGCGGCAGCGCGGCGGGCGTCCTGCAGACCGGCCAGCGGGTCGGCACCGCGATGGGCGTCGCCGCCGTCGGGTCGGTGTTCTTCGCCACGATCGCCGGGACGCGCGGGGACTGGGCGGCCGCGTTCCGGCACGGGCTGATCGTCGTCCTGGGGTTCGTGCTGGCGGCGCTGGCGGCGGCCGTGGCCGACCTGGCCGCCGGCCGCCGGGGGTCAGCGCCTCCGGACGAGGGCGCGCAGGCCCAGGCCGAGGACGGCCGCGGAGCCCGCGGCGGCCGCGGCTAGCACCTGGTTCTGGCGCCTGATCCGCGCCGGGATCCGCGCGTACGGGACCGTCGAGAACGACACCAGCTCGTAGCGGGAGACGTAGCGCCCGGCCAGGCGCCGCTCCAGCGCGTGCGTCGCGGCCTGCTTCATCCGGTACACCGGGGACGACACCCGGTCGCGCATCTCGATGAAGTTGTCCAGCGCCATCTCGGCGATCGCGTCGGTGTTGGCCTTGCGCCGCTCCTGGTAGAGCGACAGCGCGCGGGCCCAGTCGCCGCCGGTCTCGGTGAGGCACCGGTCGATCTCGATGCAGTCCTCGAACGCGCAGTTCGCGCCCTGCCCGAAGAACGGCACGATCGCGTGCGCGGCGTCGCCCAGCAGCGCCACGAGGGCGCCCCTGCCGTACCGCGTCCACGGCCAGCACCGGACGGTCACCAGCGACCCGACCGGGTTGCGCTCGTAGTCGTCGGCCAGGTCCGGCATCAGCCCCGCCACGTCGGGGTAGTGCCGCTCGAAGTACGCGGTGACCTTCGCCGGGGTGTCGAGGGCGGCGAAGTCCTCCTTCGGCCAGAACAGCGTGCAGGTGAACGAGCGGTCCAGGTTGGGCAGCGCGATCATCATCGAGGTGCCGCGCGGCCAGATGTGCAGCGCGTCGGGGTCGAGCGCGAACTCGCCGTCCTTGGGCGGGACGGTCAGCTCCTTGTAGCCGTGCTCCAGGAAGTCGGCGTCCTCGTCCAGGCGCAGCGACCGGCGGACGGCGCTGTACGCGCCGTCCCCGGCCAGGACGACGTCGGCGGGCTCCGGGGCGGCGTCCTCCAGCAGGACGGCGCCGGCCTCGGCGTCCACTCCGGTGACGCGCTGGGAGAACCGCAGCGTGACGCCCGGCGTGCCCTCGGCGGTGTCCAGCAGCGACCGGTTCAGCTCGGCGCGGCTGATGGAGTTGATGGCGCGCCTGCCGTCGGCGCTGTAGGGCTGGAAGTTCTGCGCGCCCGAGAGGGGGTGCACCATGCGGCCGTGCATGGGCAGCGCCTGCTTGAGGGACTGGTCGCGCAGCCCCACCTGCTCCAGCGCCGCCAGGCCGCGGGCCGAGATCGCCAGGTTGATCGAGCGTCCCCGCTCGGCGCCCGCGACGCGCGGGTCGGGGCGCCGCTCGTACACCGTCACCGGGATGCCGCGGCGGCCGAGCAGCACCGCGAGCAGGCAGCCCGCCAGGCCCGCGCCGACGATCGCGACCCGCTCGCCGCCGTCAGCCGCCATGGACGGGGACCTCCTCGGTCTGGGAGCGGACCTCCCACAGGTCGGGGAACGCCGGGGCGAACAGGGTGCGGCGCAGGTAGTCGGCGCCGGCCGACCCGCCCGTGCCGATCTTCGCGCCGATCGTCCGCTCGACCATCTTCAGGTGCCGGTACCGCCACTCCTGGATGCCCTCGTCCACGTCGACGAGCGCCTCGCAGACCTCGGCGGCCGGGCTCGACTCGTCCGCGTAGACGGTGAGCAGGACCTTCTGCACGCCGGCGTCCGGCTCCCACTGCCGGGAGAAGTCGCGCTCCAGGGCCTCCCTCGGGACGGGGTGGCCGCGGCCGGCGAGGTAGCGCAGCAGCGAGTCGAACACCGACGGGCGGGACACGGCGGCCTGGAGCCGCTCGTCGCCGCGCAGGTCCGAGGTGGGGAAGGTGCGCCGCCCGAGGACGGCCTCGATCTCGCGGAACTGCTCGCTCTGGAAGCCGCTGGAGTTGCCGAGCGCGTCGCGGAACGCGGCGAACTGCCGGGGCGTCATCGTCTCCAGCACGTCCAGCTGCCCGACGACGGTCTTGAGGATCTTGGCGATGCGGCGGGCGGTGTGCAGCGACCCGGCGCTGTTGCCCTCCTCCAGGCGTGCCTGGAGCAGCGCGGCCTCGTGCAGGATCTGCTTGAACCACAGTTCGTAGACCTGGTGGATGATCACGAAGAGCAGCTCGTCGTGCGCCCGGGTCTTCGGCTCCTGGCAGGACAGCAGGTCGTCGAGCCTCAGATAGCCGCCGTACGTCATCGTCGGCGAATCCGCCATCACGCCTCCTTGCGACACAACGGATGTGATCCGCAGCATATGGGATGGACCAGCACGACCAGGCAGGGGGTGGTCGTGCGGCCTCCATAACCCCCTACGATCAGAACCTGATTCGGTATCGAGCCGGGAGGCGCCGGATGGGCGGGACCGCCAGGGAGTTCGTGGGGCTGCCGTCGCCGGTGGCGGGGGGCCGGGCGGGCGCGGGCGGCCACCCGTGCCAGGGCGTCTACCACCGGCCCGCCGGGGCCGCGCCGAAGACCGCGTTCATCGCGACCCACTACAACGTCGACTTCTCCGAGCACTACCTCGCCGAGCACCTCGCGGCCCGCGGCCACGGCTTCCTCGGCTGGAACACCCGCTTCCGCGGCAACGAGGCGTACTTCCTGCTCGACCACGCGCTCGCCGAGATCGGCGCCGGCGTCCGCTGGCTCCGAGAGCACGCGGGCGCCGAGCGGATCGTCCTGCTCGGCAACTCCGGCGGCGGCTCGCTGATGGCCGCCTACCAGTCCCAGGCCGTCGAGCCCAACGTCACGCCCGTCGCGGGGATGCGCCCCGTCCCGGCGATCGAGGACCTGCCCGCCGGGGACCTGTTCGTCGCGCTCGCCGCCCACTCCGGCCGCCCGGAGGTCCTCACCGCCTGGATGGACCCGTCGGTCACCGACGAGGCCGACCCGCTGTCGGTCGACCCGTCCCTCGACCCCTTCGACCCCGGCAACGGCCCCCCGTACGGCGCGGAGTTCCAGGCCCGGTACCGCGCCGCCCAGCGCGCCCGCAACGAGCGGATCACCGACCGGGTCCTCGCCCGCCTGGACGCCCTGCGGGGCACCCGCGCCCGGGACGCCCTGTTCACCGTGCACCGCACCTGGGCCGACCTGCGGATGATCGACCCCGCGATCGAGCCGTCCGACCGCCCGCCGAACCGCTGCTACCTCGGCGAGCCCGCCAAGGCCAACTACGGCGTGTTCGGCCTCGGCTCGCTGTGCACGCTCCGCTCGTGGCTGTCGATGTGGAGCCTGCGCACCTCGCAGTGCGTCGCCGCCCCGCACCTGGCGCGCATCACCGCCCCGTCCCTGGTGGTGCACGCGACCGCGGACGAGGGCGTCTACGACAGCGACGCCCGCGCGGTCCTCGACGCGCTCGCCGCGTCCGACAAGACCTTCCACCGCATCAAGGACACGCACTACCTGCCGGACTCCCGGCCCGAGGCCGCCGACCTGATCGATGCCTGGGTCCGGGCCCGCTGAGGGGCCTCACCTTCACACGGGCGGTCTCACCACAGGCTCAGCGACCGCGTGAAGATCCCGGCGACGGCCTCCTCGTCCACCGGGCGCGGCGAGGTCGCGAGCAGCCGCTGCTGCTTCATCGCGCCCTCCACCAGCGCGGGGACGTCGCCCTCCGCGTACCCGACGCCGCCGATCCCCGCCGGGATGCCGACGTCGCGCATCAGCCGCAGCACCGCCAGCGGCAGGCGCTCGGACGCGTCGTCGGGCCGGTCCATCCGCGGGTCGAGCAGCTCCGCGGCCCGGACGTGCCGCTCGGGGCACGCCTCGAAGGTGAACCGGAACGCCTCGGGCGCGGTGAGCGCCACCGACATGCCGTGCGGGACCATCGCCTCTCCGTCCGGGTAGCCGTCCGGCCTGAAGTCCCTGACCTGCCCGGCGATCGGGTAGGCGTTGGCATGCGGGATGTGCACTCCGGCGTTGCCGAACCCGAGCCCCGCGAACGTCGCGGCGAGCGCCATGTCGGTGCGCGCCTCCCGGTCCTCCCCGTCCTGGACCGCCCTGCGGAACGACCGCGACAGCAGGCTCAGCGACTTCTCCGCCCACATGTCCGACACCGGGTTGGCCCCGCAGTACGGGACCCGCTGCTCGGGCCTCTTGCGCTCGTACGCGTCGTAGGGGCGCGCGGTGTAGCTCTCCAGGGCGTGGCAGAGGATGTCCATCCCCGCGGACGCGGTCACCCCGGACGGCTGCGTCATCGTCAGGTCCGGGTCCACCACGGCCAGCGCGGGCCGCAGCCGCGGATGGCTGATGCCGGTCTTGACCCGCAGGTCCAGGACGTCCAGGACGCACACCGTGGTGCTCTCGGCGCCCGTGCCCGTCGTGGTGGGGACGGCCACCAGCGGCAGCAGCGGCCGCTCCAGCGCCCTTCCGGCCCCCACCGGCGGGTTCAGGTACTCGGCGAGATCGCCCTCGTTGGTGGTGAGGAGGTCGACGGCCTTCGCGGTGTCGATGCTCGACCCGCCGCCGACCGCCACGTACGCGTCGTAGGGCCCGGTCTCCCGGGCGTGCTCGACCGCCTGCCGCATGCTCGCGTCCGTCGGCTCGACGCGGACGCCGTCGAACACCGCGGCCTCGATCCCGTAGGCCGCCATCGCCTCCGCGATCCGCTGCGGCGCGCCCGTCGCGGCGATCCCGGCGTCGGTGACGACCAGCACCCTCCGCGCCCCGAACTGCGCGAGATCGAACCCGATCTCGTCCGCCGCCCCGCTCCCGAACTTCAGCTGCGGCGCCCCGTACGTGAAGACCGTCTCGCTCGTCATGCCCCCAAGGTGTCACAGACCCCGGCCGTTCCAGAGCGGCGAGCCCCCCGGGACCTGATCGAGCGGGATCGGGCGAGCGGGATCAGTCGAGGTCGCCGGTCGCCAGGCGGACCCGGCGGAGCGCGGTGGTGATCTCGGCGGCCTCGGCGGCCGGGAGGCCGGCGATGCCGAAGCCCGCCTCGTTGAGGGCGTGCGTGGCCTCCTCTGCGAGGTCGCGGCCCGCCGGGGTGATGGTGGCGAGGACGACGCGGCGGTCGTCGGGGGAGGGGCGGCGGCCGACGAGGCCCCGCTGCTCCAGGCGGCCGATCACGTTGGTGACCGACGCCGGGTGCACCATGAGGCGCGTGCCCATCTTGCCCATGGGAAGGGTCCCGGTGCGGGCGAAGGCGAGCAGGCGCAGGGCCTCGTAGGCGGCGAACGTCAGCCCGAACGGCTTGAGGACGGCCTCGATCCGGCTGAGCAGGATCTGCTGGGCCCGCATCACCGACGTCACGGCCGCCATGTGGTCGGCGTGCTCGGGCCAGCGGCCGCTCCACTGGCGGTGGGCCTCGGCGATGGGGTCGGGCATGTCGGGCACCGGGCCACCGTATTCGGTCTTGACTGCGTCGCGCACGGAAACTATTTTAACTTCCAAATATTGGATGTCCAAGGGTTGAGGTGGAGACGGTGACGGGGGAGCTGCACGCGCCGGTGCACCCGGTGCGCTTCGTGACGGCGGCGGCGCTGTTCGACGGCCATGACGCGGCCATCAACATCATGCGGCGCATCCTGCAGTCCCAGGGCGCCGAGGTGGTGCACCTCGGGCACGACCGCTCCGTGCGGGAGGTCGTCGACGCCGTCCTGGAGGAGGACGCGCAGGGCGTGGCGGTCAGCTCCTACCAGGGCGGCCACGTCGAGTACTTCGAGTACCTCTCGCGCAGCCTGAAGGAGGCCGGCGCCGAGCACGTGAAGGTGTTCGGCGGGGGCGGCGGCGTCATCGTGCACGAGGAGATCGCCCGGCTGTCCGGCGCCGGCGTGCGGATCTTCTCCCCGGAGGACGGGCAGCGGCTCGGCCTCCCCGGCATGATCAACGAGCTGGTGCGCGAGTGCGACGTCGACCTGGCCGCGGAGCCGGTGCCGGCCGACGCCGTGCTGGCGGGGGAGCGGCGCGCCCTCGCCCGGGCCATCACGTGCCTGCAGGCCGGGAGCCTGCCCGGTGACGCCCGCGCGCGGCTCGGCGAGGCGGCGGCCGGGCGGCGGGTCCCCGTGCTCGGGATCACCGGGACGGGCGGGTCCGGCAAGTCGTCGCTCACCGACGAGCTGGTGCGGCGGCTGCGCGTCGACCAGGGCGACCGGCTGCGCGTCGCGGTGCTGGCCGTGGACCCGACCCGGCGGCGCGGCGGCGGCGCGCTGCTCGGCGACCGGATCAGGATGAACTCCCTGGACGGCGACCGCGTGTTCTTCCGCTCGCTGGCGACCCGGGGCGCACGGGAGCTGCCGGACAACATCGAGGACATCGTCACCGCCTGCAAGGCCGCCGGGTACGACCTGGTGGTCCTGGAGACGCCCGGCATCGGGCAGGGCGACGCCGCGATCGTCCCGCTGGTGGACGTGTCGCTCTACGTGATGACGCCGGAGTTCGGCGCCGCGTCCCAGCTCGAGAAGATCGACATGCTCGACTTCGCCGACGTGGTCGCGATCAACAAGTTCGAGCGGCGCGGCGCGGCGGACGCGCTGCGCGACGTGAGCCGCCAGCTCGTGCGCAACCGGGAGGCGTTCGGGCAGCGGCCCGACGACATGCCGGTGTTCGGCACCAGCGCCGCCACGTTCAATGACGACGGCGTCACGGCGCTCTACCGGCACCTCGGCGGGCTGCTGGGCGAGCACGGCCTGCGCCTGGAGCCGGGCGCCCTGCCCGAGGTCGCCACCAAGGTGTCGACCGGCGCCGCGACGATCATCCCGCCGAACCGGGTGCGCTACCTGTCCGACATCGCCGAGACCGTGCGGGCCTACCACGCCGACACGGTGAAGCAGATGGAGGCGGTGCGGCGCGTCCAGCGGCTGGACGAGGTGCGCGCCGAGCTGACCGACGCCGCCGAGGTCGAGGCCCTGCTGGAGAAGGCGCGCCGCGAGGTGGAGCCGGAGAACGCCGAACTGGTCGAGAGCTGGCCCGCCGTCGTGGAGTCCTACTCCGGCGACGAGCAGGTCGTGAGGATCCGCGACCGGGAGCTGCACACCCGGCTCACGCGCGAGTCGCTGTCGGGCACCCGGATCCCCCGCGTCGCCCTGCCGCGCTACACCGACCACGGCGAGCTGCTGCGGTTCCTCCGCAGCGAGAACCTGCCCGGCCGGTTCCCGTTCACCGCCGGGGTGTTCCCGTTCAAGCGCGACAACGAGGACCCCGCCCGCATGTTCGCGGGGGAGGGCGACCCCTTCCGCACCAACCGCCGCTTCAAGCTGCTGTCGGAGGGCCAGCCCGCGACGCGCCTGTCCACCGCGTTCGACTCGGTCACCCTGTACGGGCGCGACCCCGACGAGCGTCCCGACGTGTACGGCAAGGTCGGCACGTCCGGGGTCTCGATCGCCACGCTCGACGACATGAAGGCGCTCTACGACGGGTTCGACCTGTCGTCGCCGACCACCTCGGTGTCGATGACGATCAACGGCCCCGCGCCCACGATCCTGGCGTTCTTCCTCAACACCGCCGTCGACCAGGGGCTGGACGCCTTCTACGAGAAGAACGGCCGCGAGCCGTCCGAGGAGGAGGCCGCGCAGATCCGCGCGCGCGTGCTGTCCACCGTGCGCGGCACCGTGCAGGCCGACATCCTCAAGGAGGACCAGGGGCAGAACACCTGCATCTTCTCCACCGAGTTCTCGCTGCGGATGATGGGCGACATCCAGGAGTGGTTCATCGCCAACAAGGTCCGCAACTTCTACTCGGTGTCCATCTCCGGCTACCACATCGCCGAGGCCGGCGCGAACCCCATCAGCCAGCTCGCGTTCACCCTCGCCAACGGCTTCACCTACGTGGAGTCCTACCTGGCGCGCGGCATGGACATCGACGACTTCGCGCCCAACCTGTCGTTCTTCTTCTCCAACGGCATGGACCCCGAGTACAACGTGCTGGGACGCGTGGCCCGCCGTATCTGGGCCGTGGCCATGCGCGACCGGTACGGGGCCAACGAGCGCAGCCAGAAGCTCAAGTACCACGTGCAGACGTCCGGGCGCTCCCTGCACGCGCAGGAGATGCACTTCAACGACATCCGCACGACGCTGCAGGCGCTCATCGCCATCTACGACAACTGCAACAGCCTGCACACCAACGCCTACGATGAGGCGGTCACCACGCCGACGGCCGAGTCGGTGCGGCGGGCCCTGGCGATCCAGCTCATCATCAACCGGGAGTGGGGCCTGGCGATGAACGAGAACCCGCTGCAGGGGTCGTTCGTCATCGACGAGCTCACCGACCTGGTCGAGGAGGCCGTGCTCGCGGAGTTCGACCGCATCAGCGAGCGCGGCGGCGTCCTCGGCGCGATGGAGACCGGCTACCAGCGCGGCCGCATCCAGGACGAGTCGATGCTGTACGAGCAGCGCAAGCACGACGGCTCGCTGCCGATCATCGGCGTCAACACGTTCCGCGCGCCGGGCGCCGACGACGGGACGCCGCAGACGATCGAGCTCGCCCGCGCCACCGAGGAGGAGAAGCGGTCCCAGCTCGACCGGGTCCGCGGCTACCAGGACGCGCACGGCGAGGAGGCGCGGGCCGCCCTCGCCGCGCTCAAGGACGCGGCCCGGTCCGGCGGGAACGTGTTCGCGGTGCTGATGGACGCGGCGCGCGTGTGCAGCCTCCAGCAGATCACCGACGCGTTCTTCGAGGTCGGCGGCCAGTACCGCCGCAACGTCTGAGGCCCGCGCGCCGATGGCCGTCCGCGACGACACCGGCGCCCCGGCCGCCGTCCCCGGCCGGGTGCGCCGCGTCGTGTCGATCGTCCCGTCCCTGACCGAGACGGTCGCGGCGACCGCGCCCGAACTCCTCGCCGGCGCCACCGACTGGTGCACCCACCCGGAGGGCCTGGACGTGCCGCGCGTGCGGGGCACCAAGAACCCCGACCTCGAGCGGATCGTCGCGCTGCGGCCGGACGTCGTGGTCGGCAACACCGAGGAGAACCGCCCCGCCGACGTCGAGGCGCTGCGCGCGGCCGGCGTCCCGGTGTGGATGACGCGGATCCGCACGGTCGAGGAGGCGCTGGCCTCGCTGCGCCGCATGCTCACCGAGGCGTGCCGGGTGCCGGTGCCCGGCTGGCTGGAGGAGGCGTCCCGCGTCTGGGCGGGCGTCGCGCCGGGTGAGCCCCGGGCGGCGGTGATCCCGATCTGGCGGCGGCCGTGGATGGTCGTCGGGCGCGACACCTTCACCGGCGACGTCCTGGCCCGCCTGGGCGTGTCCAACGTCTACGCCGGGCACTCCGACCGCTACCCGAAGATCCCCCTGGACGAGCTGACCGCGGCCGGCGCCGACCTCGTCGTCCTGCCGGACGAGCCGTACCGCTTCACCGAGGACGACGGCCCGGAGTGCTTCCCCGGGCTCGACGTCGCGCTCGTCAGCGGCCGGCTCCTCACCTGGTACGGCCCGTCCCTCGTCGAGGCCCCGGCCGCGCTGGCCGAACGGCTCGCCGCGGCCCGCCCGCGCTAGCCGGGACGGCGCACGGACGCTAGCCGGGACGGCGCACGAACATCGCCTCCAGGCAGCGGGCCATGCGCTCGTCGAGTTCCTCGGCCGGCACGTCGATCTCCCGCGCCAGATGCTCGCGCAGCAGCGTGTACCCGTAGATCGTGGACGCGATGGCCGCCTGCACGGCCGCCACGTCCTCGACCGGCAGGTCGCCCCGCGCCGCCTCCGCGGCGAGGTCCTCCCGGCCCGCGCCCCGGTTGAGCAGGACGCGGGGCCGGTCGTCGCCGTCCAGCACCAGCAGCGTCGCCAGCCGGACCGGCTCGGGATGGCGCAGGCTCGTCCAGAACAGCCGGGCCAGCCGCTCGCGCAGCGGCAGCCCGGCCGCGTCCACCGCGTCCTCGGCGTTCGGGCGCGACCGGTGGAACAGCGCCGAGCGCAGCAGCGCCCGGCGCGACCCGAAGTACTGGTAGACCAGCCCGCGGTTGACCCCGGCCTCGTCGGCGACCTGGCGCAGGTTCAGGCCGGCGAGGACGCCGCCGCGCCGCAGCAGCGCGACCGCCGCGGCGCGCAGCGACTCCTCCGTCCCCTCCCGGTCCCGCGCCCGGGCCGCCCCGTCACGCGCGGGGACCACCGGCCACGTAGATGACCTGGCCGGACACGAACGAGGCGTCGTCGCTGACCAAAAACGCGACGGTCCCGGCGATGTCCTCGGGGACGCCGACGCGCCGGACCGGGATCTCCTTGGCCGCGGCGGCCTTGAAGTCCTCGAAGTCCACGCCGACGCGGGCGGCGGTCGCGGCCGTCATCTCGGTGGCGATGAACCCCGGCGCGATGGCGTTGGCCGTCACCCCGAACTTGCCCAGCTCGATCGCCAGCGTCTTGGTGAAGCCCTGGAGGCCCGCCTTGGCCGCGGAGTAGTTGACCTGGCCGCGGTTGCCGAGGGCCGACACCGACGACAGGTTCACGATCCGGCCCCATCCGGCCTTGGTCATGTGCTCCTGCGCGGCGCGGGTCATCAGGAACGAGCCCCGCAGGTGCACCGACATGACCGAGTCCCAGTCGTCGTCGGACATCTTGAACAGCAGGTTGTCGCGGGTGATGCCGGCGTTGTTCACCAGGACGACGGGAGGACCCAGCTCGGCGGCGACGCGCGCGACGGCGGCGTTCACCCGCGCGGTGTCGGCGACGTCCACGCCGACGGCGAGCGCGGTGCCGCCGTCCTTGGTGATCGTCTCGACCGTGCCGGCGCAGGCGGCCTCGTCGAGGTCGCAGACGGCGACGGCGAAGCCCTCCCTGGCGAGGCGGACGGCGGTGGCGGCGCCGATGCCGCGCGCGGCGCCGGTGACGATGGCCACCCGGGTTTCGGTCATGTGCCCAGCCCTTCCGTCAGACCTGGATGTCCTTGGCGATGATGGTCTTGAGCACCTCGCTGGTGCCGCCGTAGATCCGGGTGACCCGGGCGTCGGCGTACAGGCGCGCGATCGGGTACTCCAGGATGTAGCCGTAGCCGCCGTGCAGCTGGAGGCACTTGTCGACGACGCGGGCCTGCACCTCGGTGCAGAACAGCTTGCAGACGGCCGCGTCGGCGGGGGTGAGCTCGCCGGCGTCCAGCGCCTCGATGCAGCGGTCGACGAGCGAGCGGGCGGCCTCCACCTCGGTGGCGCACTCGGCCAGCACGAACTTGGTGTTCTGGAACGACGACACGGTCTTGCCGAAGACGGTGCGCTCCTGCACGTACCTGCGGGCGAACTCCACGGCGGCGGCCGCCGAGGCGTAGGAGCTGGTCGCGATGCCGAGGCGCTCCTCGGCGAGGTTGTGCGTCAGGTACTCGAACCCTCGGCCCTCCTCGCCGAGCAGGTCCTCCACGGGGACCCGGACGTCGGTGAACGACAGTTCGGCGGTGTCGGAGCTGCGCAGCCCGATCTTCTCCAGCTTGCGGCCGACCGCGTAGCCCTCGCTCTTGGTGTCCACCGCGAGGATCGACAGGCCCGCCCGGCGGTTCTCCGGCGTGGCCGGGGACGTCCGCGCCACCACGAGCACCCGGTCGGCGAGGACGCCGCCGGTGATGAACGTCTTGGCGCCGTTCAGGACGTAGTGGTCGCCGTCCCGCTTCGCCGTGGTCTGCATGCCGGCGAGGTCGGAGCCGGTGCCGGGCTCGGTCATCGCGATGGCCGTCATCATCTCGCCGGACACGAACGGCGGCAGCCAGCGCTTCTTCTGCTCCTCCGAGCCGTACTTCAGCAGGTACGGCAGGACGAGGTTGACGTGCACCCCGTAGCCGCCGAAGCTCACGCCGGCGCGGGCGCACTCCTCGGAGATCACGGCCTGGTACTTGAAGCTGGTCTCGCCCGCGCCGCCGTACTCCTCCGGCACCTGGATGCCGAACACGCCCAGCTCGCCGAGCTTGCGGTAGAAGTCGCGCGGCGGGTGGCCCGCGTCCTCCCACTCCTCGTAGACCGGGGCCACCTCGGCCTCGATGAAGTCCCGGATCGTGTCCCGGAAGGCCTCGTGGTCCTCGTTGAATACGGTGCGGCGCACGCCGTGCCCCTCTCGCCTGCGTTACTAACAGAACGCTAAGTTAACTCGAACCGAGTTCTAGAATCAAATACGAGAGGGTTCGTGCGCGGCCTCCGGGCGCGGCCCGGCGCTCCGCGGGTCAGCAGTCGGGCTCGCAGACCCGGCGCGAGACGGCCTTGAGGAAGATCCCCTGGATCTGCCCGGGCGTCTCGGCCACGTACGCGTCGCCGTGCGTCACCTCCGCGATCCGCCGCAGCTCGTTGACGTCCACGCCCGAGCCGTAGCCCAGCATGTTGACCTGGACGGGGCGCTCCGGGTCGTACTCGCGGCGCATGTGGTCGAGGGTCTCCTCCAGGGACGGGCCGCGGGGGTCCTCGTTCCTGCCGTCCGTCCACAGCAGGACCGAGTTCACGTACTCCGGCTTGTAGGTCCGCTTCATGTAGTCGAACGCGGCCATGACCGTGTCGTACAGCCCGGTGTCGCCGTGCTTCTTCACCTGGATCCGCGCGAACGCGCTCAGCACGAGCTGCCGCCGGGTGGCCGACCCCAGCCGCTCGTTGAGGGGGCCCACGCTCACGAGCTCCCGCCAGTCCCGGTCGCCCTCCAGCTTCGTGGAGAAGACCCACTGGCCGAGCTCGCTGTCGTCCGGCAGCAGCGAGAGCCCGCCCTGGGCGGTGCGGACCGTGGACTGCAGCCGCGTCACCCCCGGCGCGACCGGCTCGTCCATGGACCCCGACACGTCGATCACGCTCAGCATCCGGATGCTCAGCGACAGCTGCGCCCACGACTGCATGGTGCGCCGCACGTCGGCGGCGGGCGTGTCCGGGAGCGCCCGCGGCGGGCGCGGGTCCAGGCCGGTCCGCGGCGAGAACGACGCGGGCGCCGCCCCGCCGGGCGCCCGGAAGCCCAGCCGCTGGAGGTCGTCGCGGGTGGCCCTGTCCACGAGCGCCGTTCCCAGCAGCCGCGCCGCGCGCGCCTTGGCCCGGTCCTCCGCCAACACGGTGACGGGGTGGTCGAGGTAGACCGTGCCCTCCGCCGGGTGCACCGCCACCGCCGGCTCCGCCGGACGCCGCGCGTTGTAGGCGTACACCGCCTGCTCGGGCGCCAGCGCGACCGGGTAGCGGTCGGGCTTGCCCTGGCCGGACGCGCCGAACGCGGCGAACTCGGCCTGGACCGATGGGGCGACGCCCTCCCGGATCGTCCGGACCACGCCGGTGAACGACGCCTCTCCGCCCGGGGCGTCCGCCAGCAGCGCGCCGGCCAGGATCAGCGAGCCCATGCCGGTCGCGCTGCGGTCCGGGTCGGGGACCTGGAGGCGGAGCAGCCGCGGCGGGATCGCCCCCGCCGCCGGGCCCGGCTCGGCGTTCGATGCCGTCCCGGCCGCCGCGAGCAGGTCCTTCCAGGACGGCCGCTCCGGCGCGCCGAGATCGCGCAACCGGGTCGCGAGGCCGCGCGGCATCGCCAGCACGATCGGGGTCGAGGCGATCCCGCCCAGCCGGTCCGGGTCCCCGGGGGCCGGGACCCGACCGGGGCCCTCGACGAGCTTGGTCCACAGCGAGGAGTCGGGGATCCAGACGTCCGGCTTCTGGGCGACCCCGGCCACGCCCTTGCCGGACAGCAGCGTCGTGACCGCGGCGGGGTCGGCGGCGCGCACCCGCGCGCGGGCGCACCGCCCGTCCACCTTGTGCCCGGCGTCGTTGAAGCGGCCCGCCGCCCGCGCCACCGCGGACGCGACGTCCGGCGCCGCCGCCACGTCGAGCGTCACCGCGCCGTCGCCGGAGCACCCGCCCCCGGTCGAGGCGAGGGCGTAGGCGCCTAACCCGGTGAGCAGCACCAGGCCGACCGCGCCCGCCAGCGGCCCGAGCAGGACGCCGCCGACGCGCCGCGGCGGCCGCCCCCCGCCGAGGCCCCACGGCCCGCGAGCCGGCCGGGCGGCGGCGTGCGCCGGACCCGGAGGCCGGGGCGTGCGATGCGGCCGCGTGAAGGCGTCGAACGGCTCGCCGGAGGACTCGCCCGCGCCGGAGGGCGGGAGCCCGCCCGGGCGGGAGGCGCCGAGGAAGAGGTAGGGGGACTCCGGGCCGCCCGACTCCGGCGGGGTCCGGGGTGCCCACTCAGGAACGTCGTCGTGTGCGCTCATGGCCGATCTCCGTTTCCCGGGCGGGGGTGCGGGCCGTGTCGCGCCGTGGGTCGACGGCCCGCCGGTGAGACACATGGGGGATGTGTCTCAAAGGGGGCAGCTGTGATGTTCGTCTCAACGGCCGCCTCCGTCAAGGGGTGGCGGGGCCCCGGGCTCCCGCGAAGCCTCCCCTCCGGTGCGGGGCGTCGGCGTCGCTCAGCAGTACGCGGCGGGCCCGGGAAGAGGATCGGTTCGCGACCAGGACGTCCTGGGGGAGGGTGTCCGGGTGGAAGCGCCGCGATCCCCGCGGATCTGGGCGGGGAGGGCGTGAGGGGTCCGGGTTTCGGGTCGTGGCCGGACCAGGCCAGCCCGGAGGGCTTGCGTTCCGGCGGGGATGTGCCTCATCCGGGAAGGGCGGTCAAGGAGAGGTCCGCGGAGGGTCGTCCGCGGCGCCGCGCGGCTTCAAGAGACACCCAGGACATTGAAAAGCGGCGCCGGGTGGATACGGGGGCAATCCACCCGGCGCCGCATCATCGGTGTTCCGACGGGGGCCCGGAACACCGGCACGGGCGCTCCGACGGGGGACCAGAGCGCCGGTACAAATCGTACACCGAAACCCCCTGCGGTTAGTCAAGAGAATGTCACGACCGGATTTCCGGACGCTGTCCGGAAACCGGCTTCTGTTCCCTGTGCGCGCGGTCGTCGAAGGCCGCCGGGGCGGTCGGTTCGCGCCCTCCGTTCGCGAAGATGACGGCGACATAGGGGAGCACCACGGCTCCGACCACCATGAGCAGCGCGAGCCACCACGGCGCGCCCGCGACCGCGGCCACCACCGCCCCCACGAAGCAGATCGTGCGGACGCCCATGGACACGAGGTACCGCCGCTGGCGGTGGCCGATGTCCTCCGACATGGGACGGGGAGCGTCGGTGACCGTGTAGACCGCCGGCTCGCGGTGGTGGCGGGGATTGACCTTCACCATTCCACGGTAAGCCCATGGAGTCCGACCTGCACCGGCAGTACTGGGCAAAACATCTGGAGGAGTCGATGACCGATCGCACGTACCGCGTGACCGAGATCGTGGGGACCTCGCCGGACACCGTCGAGGCCGCGATCCGCAACGGCGTCCGGCGCGCCTCGCAGACCCTGCGCCATCTCGACTGGTTCGAGGTGACCGAGGTCCGCGGCCACATCGAGGACGGTGATGTGGCCCACTTCCAGGTGACCATGAAGGTGGGCTTCCGCCTGGAGGACGCGTGAGCCCGCGGTGGGCTTAGCGCCGGGGGCGCCCGGCGCCCGGACCGTCACGGCCGGGGGAGGGCGGGAACGCCGCGCCGGGTCCGGCTCAGGGCCCGGGCGCGGCGTTCCCGCCGTCCGCGGCGGGTCAGGTGGCCTGGCTCACCGTCGACATGTGGAAGTCGGGCACCCGGATCGCCGGCATGGCGGTGCGGGTGAAGTAGTCGGACCACTCGCGCGGCAGCGTCGGCCCGGTCTCGCCGACCTCGGCGAGCCGCGACAGCAGGTCGACCGGGCTCTCGTTGAACCGGAAGTTGTTCACGGCCCCGACGACCTCGCCGTCCTCGACGAGGTAGACGCCGTCGCGGGTGAGGCCGGTCAGCAGCAGGCTCTGCGGGTCGACCTCCCGGATGTACCACAGGCACGTCAGCAGCAGCCCGCGCTCGGTGCGGGCGATCATCTCCTCCAGGGAGGCGCCGCCGTCCGGCCCGCGCATCGCCAGGTTGTCGACGGCGGGCGTGACCGGCAGCCCGGTCCGCTCGGCGGAGTGCCGGGTCTGGGTGAGGGACGCGAGGGTCCCGTCGCCGATCCAGTCGGTGGCGCCCAGCGCGAGCCCGTTGTCGAACACCGACGACTCGCGGCCGGAGGCGTGCGCGATGACGAACGGGGCGCACTCCATGCCCGGGGCGGCCGGGTCGCTGGACAGGGTGACGGGCAGGTTCGCGAGCCGCTCCCCGACGCGGGTGCCGCCGCCGGGGGCGCTGAACACCGTCCGGCCGTCCTGCGCGTCCTGGGCGCCCGCCGACCAGTACAGGTAGATCATCAGGTCGGCGACGGCGGAGGGCGGCAGGATCGTCTCGTACCGCCCGGCCGGCAGCTCCACGCGCCGCTCGCCCCACTCCAGCCGCCGCGCGAGGCCGGCGGTGAGGGCGGCGACGTCCACGTCGGTGAAGTCGCGGGTGCCGACGCCCGCCCACGCCGAGCCGCCCGCGCCCTTGGCGTTCAGCTCCACCAGCCCGGTCGGCTGGTCGTGCCGCAGCCGCAGCCCCGCCGAGCTGCCGAGGAACGTCGAGGTGACCATGTGGTTGGCGAACCCGTACAGGCGCCGGCCGCCGGCCTGCGCGGCGGCGAACGCCTCGCCGAGCGCGGGCGCGAAGCCCTCGAAGACCCCGATGCCGGTCTCGGCGGGGTCGTCGTCCCATCCGGCGCCGCCCGCGGGCGGCGCCTCGGCGACCAGCGGCCGGGCGTCCTCGGCGGGCTCGTTGCCCGCGGCGTCGGCCTCGGCGGCGCGCACCAGGTCCTCGATGCCGTCGGCGCCGACGGCCGACCGCGACACCACGCCCGCCGCGACCCCGTCCGCCGTGTTCCGCAGCGCGATGACCGTGAGGCGGTTGGAGCGGGTCACGCCGTTGGTGGTGAGGGTGTTGCCCGCCCACCGCAGGTTCGCGGTGCTCGCCTCGTCTGCGATGACGACGCAGTCGTCCGCGCGGGACAGCGACAGGGCCCGCTCGACGGCCTCCTGCGGCCTGATCGTGCTCACTGGCCGGCCTCCTTCACCGCGTTGAGGATGTTGACGCCCCGGAACAGCGCCGACGGGCAGCCGTGGCTGACCGGCGCGACCTGCCCCGGCTGGCCCTTGCCGCAGTTGAACGCGCCGCCGAGCACGTAGGTCTGCGGACCGCCGACGGCCTCCATCGAGTTCCAGAAGTCGGTGGTCGTCGCCTGGTAGGCGACGTCGCGCAGCTGCCCGGCCAGGCGCCCGTTCTCGATCCGGAAGAACCGCTGCCCGGTGAACTGGAAGTTCTGGCGCTGCATGTCGATCGACCAGCTCTTGTCGCCGAGGATGTAGATGCCGCGCTCGACCCCCGAGATCAGCTCCTCGGTGGACGGGCCGCCCTCGGCGGGCCTGAGCGAGACGTTCGCCATCCGCTGGATCGGCATGCTGGACGCGGAGTCGGCGAAGGCGCAGCCGTTGGAGCGCTCGGCGCCGGTGAGGCGGGCGATGCGCCGGTCGGTCTGGTAGCCGGTGAACAGGCCCTCGGAGACGATGTCGAACGACTGGGCCTCCACGCCCTCGTCGTCGTAGCCGATCGTGGCCAGGCCGTGCTCGGTGGTCCGGTCCCCGGTGATGTTCATGACCTTGGAGCCGTACCGCAGGGCCCCGAGTTTGTCCGGCGTGGCGAACGAGGTGCCCGCGTAAGCGGCCTCGTAGCCGAGCGCCCGGTCCAGCTCGGTGGCGTGCCCGATCGACTCGTGGATCGTCAGCCACAGGTTGGACGGGTCGACGACGACGTCGTACACGCCCGGCTCCACCGACGGCGCCGCGAGCTTCTCGGCGAGCAGCTCGGGGATGCGGGCGAGCTCGCCGTCCCAGTCCCAGTGCCGGCCCGACAGCCACTCCCAGCCGTACCCGGCGGGCGGCGCGAGCGTGCGCATCGTGTCGAACAGGCCGTCGGCGATGCCCACGGCGGTCACGACCGGATGCAGCCGGACGCGCTGCTGGGTGGTGACCGTCCCGGCGAGGTCGGCGAAGAACTTGTTCTCCTTGACCTGCAGCAGGGCGGCGTCGACGTGGTCGACGCGGTCGTCGCCGAGCAGCCGCCGGCTCCACCCCGCCAGCAGCGCCACCTTGTCGGCGGTCGGCACCTCGAAGGGGTCGGTCTCGTACGCGGAGACCCAGGTGCGCTCGCCGTGGACGGGCTCGGGCGCCAGCTCGATCGGCTCGCGGTTGACGGCCCGGGCGACGGCGGCGACCTCGACGGCCTGCGCGGCGACGCGGGCCGCGCCCCCAGGCGTCAGGTCGATGCCCGCGGCGAAGCCCCAGGTGCCGTCCTTGACGACCCGGACCGACAGCCCGACGTCGTCGGCGTCCAGTGCGGTCTCCAGGGCGGCGTCGTGCAGGCGGAGTGTCTGGCTGCGGATGCGCTCCAGGCGGAAGTCGGCGTGCTCGGCGCCCAGCTCCCTGGCACGGGACAGCGCCGCGTCGGCCAGCGCGCGGAGCGGCAGCGCGGTGAAGGCGGGATCGATGTCATGCACCCTCCGCAACCTACCGCCCGCGCCCGTCCCGCCGGGGCCCGCGCGCCGACCGAACAAAGGGAGGTGAGCGGATCTTGTCGGTTGGGGACATCCGCAGCGGGCGCCGGGGCCGCTAGTGTCGGGCACCAGCCAACGAGCAGCACAACGAGAGGGTCCTGATGAGTCGCTCTGTCCTCGTGACCGGCGGTAACCGGGGCATCGGCCTCGCCATCGCCCGCGAGCTCGCCGCGGCGGGCGACGCGGTCGCGGTCACCTACCGGTCGGGAGAGCCGCCCGAGGGGCTGTTCGGCGTCCGGTGCGACGTGACGAGCGCCGAGGACGTCGACGCCGCCTTCGGCAAGGTGGAGGCGGAGCAGGGCCCGGTCGAGGTGGTCGTCGCCAACGCGGGGATCACCAAGGACACGCTTCTCGCGATCATGAGCGAGGAGTCGTTCACCTCCGTCCTGGACACCAACCTGACCGGCTCGTTCCGGGTGGCCAAGCGCGCGGTGAAGAGCATGATGCGCAAGCGCGCGGGGCGGATCGTGCTGGTCTCCTCGGTCGTGGGGCTGATGGGCTCGCCGGGGCAGTCCAACTACGCCGCGTCCAAGGCCGGCATGGTCGGCTTCGCGCGCTCGCTCGCCCGCGAGCTCGGGTCGCGGGGCATCACGGTCAACGTGGTGGCCCCCGGCTTCGTCGACACCGACATGACGGCGGTGCTCAGCGAGGACCAGCAGAAGGCCATCACGGCCGCGGTGCCGCTCGGCCGCATCGCGAAGCCGGAGGAGATCGCCAAGGCCGTGCGGTTCGTGGCCAGTGAGGACGCCGCCTACATCACCGGGGCCGTGATCCCGGTCGACGGCGGCCTGGGAATGGGGCACTGACAGTCATGGGAATCCTCGAAGGCAAGCGCATCCTGGTCACCGGCGTCCTCACCGACGCCTCCATCGGCTTCCACGTCGCGCGGATCGCGCAGGAGCAGGGCGCCGAGGTGGTGCTGACCGCCTACCCGCGGCCGACCCTGACGCAGCGGACCGCCAAGCGGCTGCCGTCCGGCCCCGACGACCCGCCGCCGGTGCTGGAGCTCGACGTCACCGACGCCGACCAGCTCGGCGCCCTGGCCGGGAACCTGCGCGACTGCGGCTTCGACCGCCTCGACGGCGTGGTCCACGCGATCGGCTTCGCGCCGCAGACCGCGCTCGGCGGCAACTTCCTCGAGACGCCCTGGGAGGACGTCGCGACGGCCGTGCACGCGTCCACGTACTCGCTGAAGTCGCTGACGATGGCGTGCCTGCCGCTGATGAAGGACGGCGGCTCCGTCGTCGGCCTCGACTTCGACGCCACCAAGGCGTGGCCGGTGTACGACTGGATGGGCGTGGCGAAGGCCGGCCTGGAGTCGTGCGCCCGCTACCTGGCCAAGTACCTGGGCCCGCAGGGCATCCGGGTGAACCTCGTCGCCGCGGGGCCGCTCGCGACGATGGCGGCCAAGAGCATCCCCGGCTTCGAGGGCATGACGGACATGTGGCCGAAGGCGGCCCCGCTCGGCTGGGACATCAAGGACAGCGAGCCCACGGCCCGCGCCTGCGCGGCGCTGCTGTCGGACTGGTTCCCCGCGACGACGGGCGAGATCGTCCACGTCGACGGCGGCCTGCACTCCATCGGCGCCGCGTCCGCGTGACGCCCGGCGGGCCGCGGCTGCCCGCGGCCCGCGGAACCCTCAGCGCGCCTCGCGGCGGCGGCGGAGGGCGCGGCCCGCGACGCTGATGTGGAGGGCGCCCACGGCCCCGGCGGCCCCGGCCGCGGCGGCGACCAGCAGCATCTGGCCGTTGTCCTGGCCGGACGCGGCGACGGGGGAGATGAGCCGGGTCTGCGGCACGGCGGCCGTCCCGCCGGACGCGTTCGTGTAGGCGTTCGGGTCGGCCGCGATCTCAGGCGTGGGCAGCACGCCGGGAAGCCCCGGCGCGGTGACCGGGGCCTGCCCCTTGTACGGCTTGAGGGCTCCCGTCATCGGGGCGGGCCCGGACGCGGCCCCCTGCCCGCCGCTCGGCGCCGAGGCCGGCTTGCGCGGGGCCTTGGCCGGCGCCTTGGCCGGCGTCCTCGTCTTCTTGGTGGACTTCTCCGGAACCGGCTTCGCGGTCTTCGTCGGCGTGGGCGTCGGCGTGGGCTTCGGGGTGAGGCCCTCGCGCAGGTTGCCGAGGTTGCACTTCCAGTTCTCGATCGTGCTCTGGGGATCGACGCCCTTCTTGCACGTCTCCGCCTCGGCCGCCGGGGCGGCGAGGACGACGACGAGCGCCCCCGCCGAGACCGCCGCCGACGCCGTACCGAGCCGCCTGAGCCGCTGGGGCATGTCGTTCCTCCACCCGGTGCCGTCCCTGACCCTTGTTGACATCGTGTCCCATACGGGGTCGTCCGTAAACCGCGACACGGGGGTTTCTTTACCCGTCAGTACCTCACTGGGCCACCAGCCGCGCGAGCCTGGTGCGCCGCGCCGGGGCCCCGTCCTCGCGGACGGCCCTGGCCAGCGCGGGTCCGGCCGCCTGCACGACGGACAGGTGGCGGCGCGCGAGGCCGAACGCGGTGGCCACCAGCGGCCGCGACAGGCCGTCCGCCGCCAGCACCGCGACCACGCCGGGACGCCGGGTCCCGCGTGCGAGCGCCACCGGCACCGCCCAGCCGTGCCGCAGCCGGGACACGTCCGCCGGGGCGACGACCGCGGCGCCGCCCGGGAAGTCGACCTCCAGTCCGTGCGGGCCGCCGCCGGTCACCACGCCCGTCTCGCCGAGCGGGGCCTGCGGGAGGGGCGCGGCGACGACCACGCGGTCGCCGGGGTCCATGCCGCCGAACGCGCCGGGGCCGGGGTTCAGGCGGGCCTTGAGCGCGGCGTTGAGGGCGCCGGCGCCCGCGTCCCCGCCCGCCGCCGGGGCGACGACCTGGACGTCCTCGACGGGGATGCCGAGGGCGCGCGGGATCGAGTCGGTGACGAGCTGGACGGCCCGGTGCACCGCCTCCGCGGCGCCCTCGGCGGGCACGATCACGACCTCGCGGCCGGGGGCGTCCACGGCGGCCAGCTCGCCGCCGCGCACCGCCTCGGTCAGCGCGCCGACGGGGCCGGACGGCGGCTCGGCGTCCAGCTCCACCACGGGCACGGTCTCCGACGCCTCCAGGTCGTCCAGCGGCCGGCCGGGCCCGGCGGGCGGCGCGGCGCCCGGCTCGCAGCACAGCACGAGGTGGGCGCCGTCCGGGCACGCCTCGGTCAGCACCGCGCACAGCTCGACGTCGAGCGCCGCGCCGTCCGCCACGATGACCAGGTCGAGCTCGAAGGGCCGCTGCTCGCCGCGCCCGTAGACGACGGCCCCGGGCGCGGCGGACGGGTCCTCTCGCGGCTCCAGCAGCCGGTGCAGGCTGGTGACCTCGACGCCTTCTGCGGCCCCGCCGGCAAGGGCGGCGGCGAGATCGGCGGCGGCGCGGTCGGTGGGCGCCGCCACCGCGGTCCGGAGGCCCTGCGACGCGGCGGCGGAGGCGATCGCGGCGACCGTGCGGGCGAGACCGTCCGGCGTGCCGCGCAGGATGCTCACGCCGGTGCGCAGCGCGGCGGTGAGGGCGAGGGAGCGGTCTTCGGGGAGCCCGTCGCGCAGGCCCTTCAGGGCCGCGTCGTCCAGCAGCGGCGCCGCGGTGAGCGTCAGGCGCTGGAAGCCCTCGGCCGCCGCCTCCTCGGCGAGCGCCCACCGCGCCGGGCCGAGCGTCTCCTCCGGCTCCGGCGGCTCGGCGTCCTCCTCGAACGCCTCCTCGTCGAACTCGGGCTCCTCGGTGAGCGACAGCACCTCCGCCTCGTCCAGCGCCGCCTCGATGGCGCGCCCGGGGTCGGGGAAGCGCAGGCGCTCCAGTGCGGACAGCACGTCGGCGGCGGGCGTGACCGTGTGGCCCTGGCGCGCCGCCTCCGTCAGCAGGTGCAGGACGAGGGCGCCGCCGCGGCGGGGGTCGTCGGGGCGGGCGCCGTCGCCGAGGACGGCGCGGGCGAAGTGGTCGGCCTGACCGGGGCGGACGCCGGGGACGCTCAGCAGCCGCCACGGGTCGTCGCGCAGCCGCCCGGCGGCGCCCGGCCCGAGCCGCGCCGCGGCCCGGGCGGCGAGGGCCGCGGGCACGCCCGTCTCGGCGAACAGCTCGGCGAGGGCGCGCAGGCCCTCCTCCGGGGTGCGTCCGGGCTCGGGCGCCGGCGCGGGTGCGGGCGCGGAGTCGGGGGCGGGGGCGTCCCTCTCGACGAGCGCTCCGGCGGCGGCCTCGGCGGCGCGCATGGCGGCCTCGGCGCGGGCCTTGCGCTCGGCGGGGGAGGGCGTCTGGTCAGGGGTGTCGGTCACGGGCTTCCCGTCACGGCTGATCGCGGTTGGCGGTGGACCGTCCAGAGCGTGCCACGGACGGCCCCGGGCTTCACGGATGAATCGCGCACGGACGCATCACGGGTGGGAGGTCGTGTCCGAGGCGTCGGAGACGTCGTCCAGCGCGCCGCGGATCTCGTTCGGCAGCGTGACCTCCTCGCTCTCCAGGATCGCGCGGAGCTGCGCGGCGGTCCGGGCGCCGACGATCGGCGCGGCGACGCCCTCCCGGTCGCGGACCCACGCGAGCGCCACGGCGAGCGGGGAGCACCCGAGGCCCTCGGCGGCGGTCACCACCGACTCCACGATGCGGGCGCACTCCTCGTCCAGGTACGGCTGGACGAACTCGGCGAAGTGCGGGGCGGCGGCGCGCGACCCGGCGGGGATGCCCGTGCGGTACTTGCCGGTGAGGACGCCCCGGCCGAGCGGGGACCACGGCAGCAGGCCCGCCCCGGCGTCCAGGGCGGCGGGCACGACCTCCCGCTCGATGTCGCGGCTCAGCAGCGAGTACTCCAGCTGCGCGGACACGATGGGCGCGCGGCCCGGCCATGCGCGCTGCCAGGCGGCGGCCTTGGCGACCTGCCAGCCGGCGTAGTTGGAGACCCCGACGTAGCGGGCCCTGCCGGACGCGACCGCCTCGTCCAGCGCCGACAGCGTCTCCTCCAGGGGCGTGGCCGGGTCGTAGACGTTCAGCTGCCACAGGTCGACGTGGTCCAGGTCCATGCGGTCGAGTGAGGCGTCGAGCGCGCGCAGCAGGTGCCTGCGGGATCCGTCGTAGCGCCCGTTCGGCCGGATGGCGGCCTTGGTCGCGACGACGAGGTCGTCGCGGTCGACCAGCTCGCGCAGCAGGTGGCCGAGGATGCGCTCGCTGTCGCCGTCGCTGTAGACGTCGGCGGTGTCGACCAGGGTCCCCCCCGCCTCCACGAACGCGGTGAGCTGGGCCGCCGCCTCGTTCGGATCGGTGTCCTGGCCCCAGGTCATGGTGCCTAGGCCCAGCCGGGACACCAGCAGCCCGCTCCGCCCGAGGTGACGCTCCTTCATAGGCGGTCAATCTAGCGGTCCGCGCAGGCCGCGCGGAAAGCGAGCGGCGGCTCCGGCGGGACGCGCCCGCGGCGTGAAGATCCTGGTGAGATCTATTGCGGCCGGGTCCCGCCGGGCTAGAGTTCGCAGCCATGGCGCCACCCCCGTTCTCGATGTACTCGCCGAAGACGCCGGAGGGCGATGGCGGGCCGAGCGTGGCGCCGGTGTTCGGCGCCGGCCCCGGCGACGACCCCGGCTACCTCGCCTCGCTGCGCGCCGGCACCGAGCTCGGCCGGATGCGCCTGATGATGCTGGCGCTGCTGGCCGCCCCCGTGCTGATCCTGGCGATCATGCCGCTGATCGTCGAGGACGGCCGCCGCGACGCACCGCCGTGGATCCACCTCCCGCTCGCGGCGGCCGCGCTGCTGGCCCTGATCGCCGGACCCCGCGCGCCGCGCCCGATGGCGCCGGGCGCCGAGCCGGGCGCGGCGGCGCTGACCGCGCTGATGATGTTCCGGCAGGCGGTCCTGCTGCGGTTCGCGCTGGCCGAGGGCGTGATCCTGCTCGGTCTGCCGCTGGCGATGGTGGCCCACAGCGAGCTCGTCTTCGTCGTCGGGTTCGTCCTCGGCTACCCGCTGCTGGTGTGGCTGGCGCTGCCCACGCGCTCCGGTGTGGAGCGGATGCGCAGGCGCCTGGAGGCGCGGGGCGCCGAGTCGCACCTGTGGGCGGTGCTGCTCGCCGCGCCGCCGTCGCCCCACGTCATGGACGGCTAGAGCCAGCCGCTCTTGCGCAGTCGGCGGAACAGCAGCACGCACACCACGGCCATGACCGCGATGACGAGCGGGTAGCCGATCGTCCAGTGCAGCTCGGGCATGTGGTCGAAGTTCATGCCGTAGATCCCGGCGATCGCGGTGGGCACGGCGATGATCGCGGCCCACGCGGAGATCTTCCGCATGTCCTCGTTCTGCCGCTTGCCGAGCAGCGCCAGGTGCGCGGTCAGCACGCTGTTGAGCAGTTCGTTGTGGGAGTCGACCTGCCCGTCGACGCGCAGCAGGTGGTCCAGGACGTCGCGGAAGTACTCGCGGGTGGAGCCGCACTCGGCGACGCGGCCCTTCACGATCTCCTGGAGGACGGGCACGAGCGGGTCCTCGGCGCTGCGGAACTCGAGCACCTCCCGCTTGAGCGAGTAGATGTCGGCGGTGACGTCCCGGGCGTTCGGGTCGAACACGGCCCGCTCCAGCCCGATGATGTCGACCTCGACCTCGTGGGCGACGACGCCGTACCGGTCGACGACCTCGTCGCACACCGCGTACAGGACCGCGGTGGCGCCGTGCCCGAGCAGCTCCGGGCTCTCCTCCAGCCGCCTGCGGACCGGCCCGAGCGGGTTGCCGGCGCCGTGCCGGACGGTCACCACGAAGTCCCGGCCGAGGAAGACCATGATCTCGCCGACCTCGATGTCGGAGGTCTTGTCGATGTAGGCGAGGGTCTTCAGCACCACGAACAGCGTGTCGTCGTAGCGCTCCATCTTGGGCCGCTGGTGCGCGGACACCGCGTCCTCGGCCGCGAGGGGGTGCAGGTTCAGCTCGTCCTTGACCAGCTCGAACTCGTCCTCGTCGGGTTCGAAGAGGCCGATCCACAAAAAGCAGTCGCCGTCCTCCCGGGCGAGGTCGAACGCGTCGCTGATGTCGCCCTCGATGTCGCGGCGCTTGCCGCCGGCGTAGATGGCCTTGTCGACGATCACGCCACGCATTGTCGCGCATCCGGGGCGTCGGGGCGTTCCGGTGATCTCCTAGAGTGGCCGGTGTGACGATGCTTCTCCTGGTTCGGCATGGCCTGACCGCGATGACCGGCCCCGTGCTGGCCGGATGGACGCCCGGCGTGCGCCTGGACGAGCGCGGCCGCGCGCAGGCGGCCGCGCTGGCCGCCCGCCTGGCGCCGCTGCCGCTCGCCGCCGTCGTGTCCAGCCCCCTCGAACGCTGCGCCGAGACCGCGGAGGCCATCGTCGCGGCGCGCGCCGAGCCCGCCGGGAAGATCGAGACCGACGAGCGGTTCGGCGAGGTCCGCTACGGCGACTGGACGGGGCGCCCCCTCAAGGAGCTGGCGGAGGAGCCGCTCTGGCGCGTCGTGCAGGCGCACCCGAGCGCCGCCCGGTTCCCCGGCGAGGCGGGGGAGGCGCTGGCGGACGCGCAGCACCGCGCCGTCGCCGCCGTCCGCGACTGGAACGAGCGGATCGCCGCCGCGCACGGGCCGGACGCGCTCTACGCGGTGTGCAGCCACGGCGACATCATCAAGTCCGTGGTCGCCGACGCCCTCGGCCTCCACCTGGACCAGTTCCAGCGCATCCAGGCCGACCCGGCCTCGCTCACCGTGATCCGGTACACCGAGACGCGCCCGTTCGTCGTCCGGCTCAACGACACCGGAGGCGACGTCGCCGGCCTGGTCCCGGAACCGCCGGAGGAACGTTCCGGGAAAGACGGACTCGGGTCGAGTGACGCGGTCGTCGGCGGCGGCGCGTAGGGTCATTGGCATGCCCGTCATCTCCTACGACCCGCCGGAGCGCTTCGTCGCCGGCGCCGTCGGGCGCCCCGGCGACCGCGCCTTCTACCTGCAGGCGCGCTCGGGCCGCCGTGTCACCAGCGTCGGACTGGAGAAGTTCCAGGTGACGCTGCTGGCCGAGCGGCTCGAGGAGCTGCTGGACGAGGTCCTGCGGCGCAGCGGCGGGGAGGCGGCCGTGCCCGCGGTCGCCCCGTCCGAGCTCAAGGACGACGGCCCCCTCGACCAGCCCGTCGAGGAGGAGTTCAAGGTCGGCACGATGGCGCTGGCCTGGGACCCCGAGGACGAGCAGGTGGTGATCGAGGCCCAGGAGGTCACCGAGTCCGACGAGGAGCCCGAGGTCGGCGAGGACGACCCGGCCGTCGCGGTGCTCCGGGTGCGGATCAGCGCGGCCCAGGCCCGGGCCTTCGCCGAGCGCGCCCTGCAGGTGGTGGCGGCCGGCCGGCCGCCGTGCCCGCTGTGCGGCCTGCCGCTCGACAGCGAGGGGCACGTGTGCCCCCGCCAGAACGGGTACCTCGGCTGAGATGACACCCCGCTGTGCTGGATCATGGACGACGTGGCCGGGAGAATGAGCGCATGACGCAGTCCTCGCGCGGGCGGGCGCCCGCCGGCGACGCAGGCGGGCGGGCCGGGGCCGGGCGCCCGGTCCCGCCGCGCGACGCGGACGCCGCCGAGCGGCTGCTGTCGGCCGGGCGCATCGCCGTGGAGGGCCGGCTCGTCCAGGCCTCCAACGCCACCCTCTACTGCTCGATCGAGCACGACGGGGCGACGGCCAACTGCGTCTACAAGCCGGTCGCGGGGGAGCGGCCCCTGTGGGACTTCCCCGACGGCACGCTCGCCGAGCGGGAGGTCGCCGCCTACGAGGTCTCCAAGGCCATGGGCTGGAACACCGTCCCGCCCACCGTCCACCGCGACGGCCCCTACGGGCCCGGCATGGTGCAGCTGTGGGTGGAGCCCGACCCCGACATCGACCTCGTCGCGCTGTCCCGCTCCGACGACGAGGCCGTCCGCCGGATGGCGGTCTTCGACGCCGTCGTCAACAACGCCGACCGCAAGATCGGCCACCTGCTGCCGCCCGGCGACGGCCACGTGTACGGCTGCGACCACGGCGTCTGCTTCTCCACCGAGTACAAGCTCCGCACCGTCCTGTGGCAGTGGCGCGGCAAGCCCCTCACCGCCGAGGCCGTCGACGCGCTCGGCCGGGTCCACGCCGAGCTGCGCGGCGCCCTCGGCGCGCGGCTGGCCGAGCTGCTCACGGCCGAGGAGGTCGACGCCACCCGGCGCCGCGTCGAGCTGATGCTCAAGCACCGCATCCACCCCTACCCGCCCGAGGACTGGCCCGCCATCCCCTGGCCGCCGCTGTAGGTCGGCCCCGCCGGGTGCGGCATTTCCGGGAAATGCTCCAATTGGGGCATGTGCACGGCGATCATCAGTGTCGACCCCGCCTCTCCGGTCCCGGTGCTCCTCGCGGGCGTGCGCGACGAGTTCGTCGCCCGCGCCTGGGAGCCGCCCGGCCGGCACTGGCCGGACCGCCCCGGCCTCCTCGGCGGCCGCGACCTGCGCGCGGGCGGCACCTGGCTGGCGGTGGACCCCGGCGCCCCGCGGGTCGCCGTCGTGCTGAACGGCCGCGGCCGGGCGGCGCCCGAGGCGGGCCGCGTCTCGCGCGGCGAACTGCCGCTGCGGGTCGCCGCCGACGGCAAGCTCGGCCTGCCCGACCTCGCCGCCTTCGACCCGTTCCATCTCGTCGGCGCCGAACCCGACCGGGTCCGGCTGTGGAGCTGGGACGGCGCGGCCCTCACCGAGCGGGACCTCGGCCCCGGCCTGCACATGATCGTCAACAGCGGGCTGGAGGGGGAGGGCCAGCTCGAGGGCGAGACCGAGGACGCCTACATGGCCGCGCGGCTCGCGCACTTCCGGCCGCTCCTGGCCGCCGCGCCGCGCCCCCAGCCGAGCCCCGGGGACCCCGTGGAGCGGGCCTGGGGCGCGTGGCTGCCGCTGGTGAACGGCGCCGGGCTGCCCCGCGCCGACCACCGCGCCCTGCTCCCCCTGCTCGACCTTGGCGACGGCCGGGTGTGGGGCACCACCTCCGTCAGCCTCGTCGCGCTCGGCCGGACCGGCGTCCGGTACGACTTCTCCGCCACCCCGGGGGACGAGCGGGCCTGGACCCGCGTCCGCTGAGGGGCGGCGGCCGGGACCGCCGCCCCGGACCTCTTGCCGGCTCCGCCTGCGGGACGTGACGCTCGGTGCTAGTTTGACTACCTGATGCGATCTTCGTCGGAGCGGGGCCGCCCGCGCAGGGTCATCGGCGGACGGGGAGTGCGGATGGCGGCGGTGGCGCGGCGCGCGGCGTCCACGACCGGGCACCGGGCCCGCGTGCCCGGGCGGGCGGCGGCCGCGGCGGCGGCGCGATGAGCAGTTGCGCCGAGGTGGAGACCCGCCGGCGCAGGACGGCGCCGGACGGGGCCCGGCCCGTGGCGGGCCGCACCCCGTGCCAGCTCGCGTGGGCCCGGTTCCGCCGCGACCGGTTCGCGGTCGCGGCGCTCGCCGTCCTGGCGCTGATCCTGGCGTTCGCCGCGCTGGCGCCGCTGTGGGCGCACCTGACCGGCCACCCCTACGACGCGACCTTCCCGGAGACCGGGCTGGACGCCGGAGGGCAGCCGCGCGGACCGGGCGGCCGCTTCCCCCTCGGCGCCGACCAGCTCGGCCGCGACGTCCTCGTCCGCGCCGCCTACGGCGCGCGGATCTCGCTGGCCGTCGGCATCCTGTCGGCCCTGCTCGCCTCCGCCGCCGGGACCGCGGTGGGGACCCTCGCCGGGTTCGCGGGCGGCCTCGTCGACGGCCTGCTCGCCCGGCTCATGGACATGCTGCTCGCCCTGCCGTACCTGCTGGTGGCCATCATGCTGGCCACCACGTTCCAGATCGGCTCGGTCGCCGCCGGCCTGACCATGACGATCCTGATGATCGCGTTCTTCTCGTTCGCGGCGGTCGCCCGGGTGATCCGCGGCCAGGTGATCATGATCCGGAGGCGGGAGTTCATCGAGGCGGCCCGCGCCCTCGGCGCCTCCGACGTCCGGATCATGTTCGGCGAGATCCTGCCGAACCTGTCCGCGCAGATCACCGTGCTGACCTCGCTGCTGATCCCGGCCTCGATCGTCTTCGAGGCGACGCTGTCGTTCCTCGGCGTCGGGGTGCGCCCGCCGATGCCGAGCTGGGGGTCGATGCTCGGCGAGGGAGGCGACGTGTTCCAGACCGCCTGGTGGCTGCTCGCCGTCCCGGGAGTCCTGCTGCTGCTGACCACGCTGGCGTTCAACGTGCTCGGCGAGGGCGTCCGCGACGCGTTCGACCCGCGCGGCGACCGCGCCCACGGGGGGCGGTGAGGCGCGTGGCGCGGTTCGTCCTCCGCCGGCTGCTGTACGCGGTCGTGGTGCTGTGGCTGGTGGCCACCCTGGTGTTCGTCTTCCTGCACGTCTCGCCCGTCCCGGTGGAGCGCGTCATCGGCGGGCCGCGCGCCACCGCGGACACCCTCGGCCAGATCCGCCGCAACCTCGGGCTGGACCGCCCCGTCCTCGTCCAGTACTGGCGGTTCGCCGCGCGGCTGCTGCGCGGGGACCTCGGCGACTCCTACATCAACGGCATGCCGGTCACCGCCCTGATCGGCGAGCGCCTCCCCACGACGCTGCTCCTGGTGGCGGGCGCCGCGATCCTGTGGTTCGCCGGCGGCGTCCTGCTCGGCGTCCTCAGCGCGGTGCGGGCGCGCGGCCTGTGGGACCGGGCCGCGACCGTGCTCGTGCTGGTCGGCCTGTCCACCCCGCCGTTCGTGATGGCGCTCGTGCTGCTGCAGGTGGCCTCCGCCGGGTTCGGCCGGGGCGCCGTCCACCTCTTCGAGGCCGGGCCGCCCCTGCAGGAGCACTTCCTGCGGCGGATGGTCCTGCCGTGGATCGCGCTGGCGTTCCTCATGATCGCCACCTACACGCGCCTCACCCGCGGGGCGATGCTGGACGTGCTCGGCGAGGACTACGTGCGCACGGCGCGGGCCAAGGGCCTGCCGGAGCGCCGCGTCGTCGGCCGGCACGGGCTGCGCACGGCGCTGACCCCGGTCGTCACCCAGCTCGGCATCGACCTCGGCGCCCTGATCGGCTCCACGGTCGTCACCGAGAAGGTGTTCGGGCTGCAGGGCGTGGGCCAGCTCGTCTACCAGTCCATCGCGCTGGGCGACACCCCGGTCATCATCGGGGTGACGCTGCTGGTGACGTCGTTCGTGGTCGCCGCGAACCTGCTGGTCGACATCGGCTACTCGGTGCTGGACCCGCGCGTCCGGCTGGGCTGAGGGGCGCCGGGCGGGCCGTCCGGTCGGATGCCGCGATCTCGGATTCATGCCGCGAAGTGCGCATGGATAAGCTTTCCGTATGCGATCGTGGCCCGCCTCCGAAGTCCCCCGCCTGTCCGATGCGGGACTGCCCGCCGCGACCCGGCCCCTGAGCCTGCACGACACCGGGACGGGGACGACGCGCCCCACCTCGCCCGGCGACACGGCCCGGATGTACGTGTGCGGGATCACCCCGTACGACGCGACGCATCTGGGCCACGCCAACACGTACCTGGCCTTCGACCTGGTCAACCGGGTGTGGCGGGATCTCGGCCATCAGGTCTGCTACGTCCAGAACGCCACCGACGTCGACGACCCCCTTCTGGAACGTGCCCGGCAGACGGGCGAGGACTGGCGCGAGCTCGCCGACCGGGAGATCCAGCTCTTCCGCGACGATATGACCGCGCTGCGCGTCCTGCCGCCCGACCGGTACATCGGCGCGGTCGAGGCGATCCCGATGATCATCGAGATGATCGAGAAGCTGCGCGGCCGGGACGCCGCCTACGAGGTGGCCGGCGACGTCTACTTCCCGATCGCCTCCGACCCGGCCTTCGGGCAGGTCAGCCGGCTCACGCGGGAGGAGATGGCGCCGCTGTTCGCCGAGCGCGGCGGCGACCCCGACCGGCCCGGCAAGCGCGACCCGCTCGACGCGCTGCTGTGGATGGCGCGGCGGCCCGGCGAGCCCGGCTGGGACTCGCCGTTCGGGGAGGGCCGCCCCGGCTGGCACGTGGAGTGCTCGGCGATCTCCATCGAGTACCTCGGCATGGGGTTCGACGTGGAGGGCGGCGGCTCGGACCTGGCGTTCCCGCACCACGAGATGGGCGCCTCGCACGCGCAGGTCGCCACGGGGGAGCGCCCCCACGCCCGCGCCTACGTGCACGCCGGCATGGTCGGCCTGGACGGCGAGAAGATGTCCAAGTCGCGCGGCAACCTCGTGTTCGTCTCGAAGCTCCGGCGGTCCGGCGCCGACCCGATGGCGATCCGGCTGGCGCTGCTGGCCCACCACTACCGCTCGGACTGGGAGTGGACGCCGGCCGAGCTCGACAAGGCGGCGGCGCGCCTCGGCCGCTGGCGGGCCGCGGCGGCGCGCCCGTCCGGTCCGCCCGCAGCCCCGCTGGCCGCCGCGGTCCGCGAAAGCCTGGCCGACGACCTGAACGCGCCGGCCGCGCTGGCGGCCGTCGACGCCTGGGCGGCCGCCGACGGCGCCGACGAGGCCGCGCCGGCCCAGGCCGCCGCCGTCGTCGACGCCCTCCTCGGCGTCGAGCTCTGACCGGCCGGGCCCGCCCTGCCCTCGGCCGCGGCGGTCCCGGCCGGTCCCGGCACGGCGCGGCCGGTGGGCCCCGCGCGTCACAGCAGGCCCGCGAGCTTGTACAGCACCAGCGAGCCGGCCACCGCGACGTTCAGGCTGCTGCCGGCGCCCACCATGGGGATCTCCACGGCCAGGTCGAGCAGGTCGAGCGCCTCGGCGGGGATGCCGGACTGCTCGTGGCCCAGCACCGCCACCGTCCGGGTGCGCGCGGCGGGCAGGTCCGCTAGCCGCACGGCCTCGTCGGCCAGCTCGACGCCGACGACCCGGCTTCCGGACGCCCGCTGCCGCTCCAGCCAGCCGAGCGGGTCGCCCACCCAGTGGACGCAGACGGGGCGGCGCAGCGTGTTGCCCCGGGCGAGGGCCTCGGGCACCCAGGGGAAGCGGGGGACGGCCATGCATGCGCCCACCGCGTCGCAGGTCCGCAGGAGCGTCCCGAGATTGGCGCCGTGCAGCGGCCACAGCGGCGCGGCGAGGAGATGGTCCCAGCAGGTGTGGGAGCGGCGGCGCCGCTGGCGCCGGAGCTCGCGGGGCGGGCGGACGCGGATCGCCGCCTGGCGGGGGCTCACCGGCCCCGGGCGCTACCGCCCTCCGAGGGAGAAGACGTCATGTCGGGCGCACTTCGCGGCGTGCGCGGGCCATCGACGGGGAATCGACGTGATCGAGTCTAGCCCCGCCGCGGCCCTCAGCCCGGATCGCGGCGGCGCAGGTAGCGCTCGAACTCGCGGGCGATGGCGTCGCCGCTCGCCTCCGGCAGCTCGGTGGCGTCCTTCTGCTCCTCGAGGGTGCGGACGTACTCGGCGACCTCCGAGTCCTCCTCGGCGAGCTCGTTGACGCCGTGCTCCCAGGCGCGGGCCTCCTCGGGCAGCTCGCCGAGCGGGACGGTGACGTCGAGGAGGTCCTCGACGCGGCGCAGCAGGGCGAGGGTGGCCTTGGGGGACGGCGGCTGGGCGACGTAGTGCGGGACGGCCGCCCACAGCGAGACGGTGTCGAGGTCGGCCTTGGCGCAGGCGTCCTGGAGCACGCCGAGGATGCCGGTCGGGCCCTCGTAGCGGGCCGGCTCCAGGTTCAGGGTGTTGACCAGGCCGGCCTCGGAGGCGGCGCCGGTGACCGGCACCGGGCGGGTGTGGGGGGCGTCGGCGAGCAGCGCGCCGAGGAGCACGACGTTGCGGACCTCGAGCTCCAGCATCAGCCCGACCAGCTCGCGGCAGAACGACCGCCACCGCATGTTGGGCTCGATCCCGTGCAGCAGCACGACGTCCTTGCCGTTCGGGAGCCGCGCCCACGACACGCGGGTCGTCGGCCAGGTGATGCCGCGGGTCTCCCCGTCGGTCATCTCGACGATGGGGCGGGTGACCTGGAAGTCGTAGTAGTCGTCCGGGTCGAGCTCGGCGATGGGCACCGCCTCCCACGTCGACTCCAGATGCGCGATCACCCCGCTGGCGGCCTCCCCGGCGTCGTTCCACCCCTCAAAGGCGGCCACGACCACCGGATCGACGAGTTCCGGCACGCTTTCGAGTTCGACCACGCGCTGCCTCCTTCCGACGCCCAGGTACAGCGTCACCGACGGGGGCCGTCATTCCCGGGGGTCGGGGGCCCCGCTCATGATCGGTGGCTGTCAGCCTACGTCCTGACGGTGACCTACCCCACCCCTCCGGAGGCCAGACCCCGCCGTGTACGCCCGCGGCGGAACCCGGGTCACGATCGGGTCACTTGCCGCGGGGCGTGGTGTGCACGATCAGCACGTCGCAGGGGGCGCGGTGGGACAGGTTCGCCGGGACGGACCCGAGGATGCGGCCCGCGAGGCTGTTGAGGCCGCGGTTGCCGATCACCATGAGGTCCACGGGGCGCTCCTTCGCGAGCTTCGACAGCACGTCCACGGCGTCGCCCTCGACGGCCTCCTGCTCGATGTCGGTGGCGCCCGCGGCGACGGCCCGCTCCCGCGCGGCCCGCAGCGCGTCGTCGGCGGGGGTGGACCCCTGCACCTTGTAGGCCAGGTCGCCCAGCCGGTCGGCGGCGGTGGCGCGCTCGCGCTCCGGCATGGGGCTGTAGGCGGAGGCGAGCAGGAGGGTGGCGCCCGTGGCGGCGGCCAGCTGCGCGGCCCTGTCGACCGCGCGGAACGAGGAGTCAGAGCCGTCGGTGCCGACGAGGATGATGCGGTACGCGCTCATGCCGTTCCTTACCCGTTAGTAGTCACTGGTGGCACGCTATCGGTCCGGTGACCCATCCGTCACCGTCTCTTTGCACACCCCGTCCAAGAGGCGCGGGCCCGCTCGGCGCGGGGACGGCCCGGAGTGTCCGGTGATCACCCGGATAGGGTGGTTCTCCGGTTCGTGCGACATGTGAGGAGAGCTGTGACTGCTGGGGGCCCGCAGGCCGTGCTGTTCGACATGGACGGCCTGCTCATCGACTCCGAGCGCGTCTGGCTCGAGGTCGAGTCGGAGGTCATGGCGTGGCTCGGCGGCGAGTGGAGCCCCGCGCACCAGGAGCGCCTGGTCGGCGGCTCCCTCTACCTCGCCGTCGACTACATGCTGGAGCTGACCGGGGCCGACGCCCCCCGCGAGGAGGTCGGCCGGCGGATGCTGGACGGCATGGTCGAGCGGCTCGGCGCGTGCGTCCCGATGATGCCCGGCGCCAAGGACCTGCTCGCCGAGGTCCGCGCCGCCGGGGTGACGGCGGCCCTGGTGTCCTCCAGCCACCGGCGGCTGATCGAGCCGGTGCTGGACGCCGTCGGCCGCGAGCACTTCGCGCTCAGCGTCGCCGGGGACGAGGTGGCCCGGACCAAGCCGCACCCCGAGCCCTACCTGACCGCCGCCGCCCGGCTCGGCGCCGACCCGGCCCGCTGCGTGGTGCTGGAGGACTCCCCGAACGGCGTCGCGGCGGCCGAGGCGGCGGGCTGCGTCACCGTCGCCGTCCCCGGCGTCCTGCCGATCCCGCCCGCGCCGGGGCGGACGGTGGTCGCCTCGCTGCTCGAGGTGGACCTGGAGCGGCTGCGCTCCCTGGTCGTGTGACACTCGCCGGTCGTGCGACGAGTGCGGCGGCGCGTCCGTCGTCCGACCGCGGCACCTCAGGGCGCGGCACCCCGCCGGCCTGATACCCGCGGGGCGGTACCTCGGGGGGCGGCCCCCTAGGGGAGGGTCCCGCCGGGGGAGGAGACCGGTCCGGCCGCAAACCGTCCGCCGGGAGGAGCAGAACCGGCATTCCACGTGTGACGATGGAGAGAGCACCGACGCACGGAGTGAGGGGCCGGCATGAGCGACGCAGCCATTTTCGCGATCAGTCTCGGGGTGACCCTGGTCGGGCTGGTGATCAGCTGGGGCGCCTACCGCCGCCGGGGCGCGGCCACCGGGCTGCGCGGCGCGGCCCTGTCCCTGGTGCCGCTCGCGGCGGCGATGACGGGCGTGACCGAGTTCTTCGTCGACCTGGCGTTCAGTCCGGTGAAGTGGGCGGGCATCGCCGTGGGGGGCCTGGCCGTGCTGCTCTACCTGGCCTCCGGCGCGATGCTGAGCCGGCGCGGGGACGCCGGCGGCGGCAAGGCCGCGGGAGGCGGGGAGGGGCACCGCTCCGCCGGGCGCGGCGGCAAGCCGAGGCGCGGTGTCGAGGGGCCCGCGCCGGGCGGGGGAGACCCGGAGCTGGCGGAGATCGAGAAGATCCTCCGCGACCGCGGCATCTCCTGAGCCCGCGGCCCCCGCACGCGACGTGACGGCGGGCCGGGACGTCCCGATCGCGGGCGTTCCGGCCCGCCGTTTCTGCGCGTCCGGGGCCTGACCTGCGGACGATCAGTCTCAGAACGGACTCAGTACGGTAAAGCTTGTCGTTCCGGACCCCCCTGGCGTTGCGGGGCCACTCGTGGCTGAACGTACTATTCGGGCGATTTGTCCGAAGTGGCGTACGGGCGCGTGTTTGCCAGATGACGACGAGATCACAAGTCAGATACGGGTACTTCCGAAGTACGTCTCACGGATGGACAGTCGTGCCCGAAGGACTACGTTTCCCTTCAGCAAACGCGGCGTAACGGGCACGGGGGCAGCGGATGATCTCCGCGACCGCCGGTCACTCGCCGGCGGCAGGCAGAACCAGTGGCCGGACGGTAGGAGGTAACGAGCGTGGCCGCACCCATAGAGGTGACCGGGTCCGACAGCGAGGCGCAGCCGGAAGCGGTACTTGTCGGCGTCGACAAGAAGAAGATCCAGGGACGCTCCCTCGGGCAGATCGCCTGGATGCGGCTCAAGCGGGACAAGGTCGCTCTCACCGGCGCGGTCATCGTCTTCGTGCTCATCCTGATCGCGATCTTCGGTCCGTTCTTCGTGCAGAACCCGCTGACGTACCACCAGAACCTGATCGACCCGACCTACAACCGGCCGAAGGGCGGGATCTGGCACACCGGCATCAGCGGCGACCACCTGCTCGGCGTGGAGCCGGGCACCGGCCGCGACCTGCTGGCCCGCATCGTGCACGGAGCCCGGATCTCGCTCCTGGTCTCCTTCCTGGCCACCCTGCTGTCGGTGGTCATCGGGACGGTCATGGGCATCACCGCCGGCTACTTCGGCGGCTGGGTCGACTACCTGATCAGCCGGGCCATGGACGCCTTCCTGGCCTTCCCCCTGCTGCTGTTCGCGATCGCGCTGGTGGGCGTCGTCTCCGACGGCGCGTTCGGCATGAACGGCAACGGGCTGCGGATCTCCGTGCTGGTCGTGGTCATCGGCTTCTTCAACTGGCCCTACATCGGCCGCATCATCCGCGGCCAGACGCTGTCGCTGCGCGAGCGCGAGTTCGTCGACGCCGCCCGCAGCCTGGGAGCCCGCAACTCCTACGTGCTCTTCAAAGAGGTCCTGCCGAACCTGGTCGCCCCGATCCTGGTCTACTCGACCCTGCTGATCCCGACCAACATCCTGTTCGAGGCGGCGCTGTCGTTCCTCGGCGTCGGAGTGATCCCGCCGACGCCGTCCTGGGGCGCCATGCTGACGCTCGCGGTGCCGATCTACTCCTCGGACCCGGCCTACATGATCATCCCCGGTATGGCCATCTTCATCACCGTCCTCGCCTTCAACCTCTTCGGTGACGGGCTGCGGGACGCTCTCGACCCTCGGGCCAAGTGACTCGGGTTCAACCGACCCGTCTAATTGAAGGGGTGCGCCTGCACATGAACAAGATGAGACCATTTGCGGTCTTCGCGGCCGGTGTGGTCGCGGCCGCAGGGCTCGCCGCCTGCGGCGGCGGTGAATCCGGAGGCTCGGGGAGCGGCCCCGGGTACAACGCCGGCGTGAACGAGGTCGTCAACAAGTCGGACAAGAAGGGCGGCACGCTCAAGCTGGCCGACTCCGACGACTGGGACTCGCCGGACCCCGGCAACACCTACTACGCGTTCTCCCAGAACTTCGCCCGCCTCTACGGCCGCGGTCTGACCACGGCCAAGGCGGCGGCGGGCAAGGAGAGCCTCGAGATCGTCCCTGACCTGGCCACCGACATGGGCCAGCCCAGCGACGGCGGCAAGACCTGGACGTACAAGCTGCGGACCGGCGTCAAGTACGACGACGGCACCACGGTCACGTCCAAGGACGTCAAGTACGCGATCGAGCGCAGCAACTACACCAAGGAGCTGCAGCTCGGGCCGAAGTACTTCAAGCAGTACCTCGTCGACAACAAGCCCGCCTACAAGGGCCCGTACGAGGACAAGAGCGACGAGGGTCTGAAGTCGATCGAGACCCCCGACGACCAGACGATCATCTTCCACCTGAACGAGCCGTTCCAGGAGTTCGACTACCTGGTCTCGATGTCGCAGTCCATCCCTGTGCCGAAGGCCAAGGACACCGGCACGAAGTACGAGACCTCGATCGTCTCCAGCGGTCCGTACAAGATCGACAACTACACGCGCGGCAAGTCGATGTCGCTGTCGCGCAACCCGAACTGGAACCAGAGCACCGACCCGCTCCGCAAGGCGCTGCCGGACAAGATCGAAGTCCAGATCAAGCAGAACGCCGATGACATCGACCAGCGGCTGCTCGCCGGCTCGCTGGACATGGACATCACCGGCGTCGGCGTCCAGGCGGGGACCCAGCCGAAGGTGCTGACCCCCGAGCAGAAGCCGTACGTGGACAACCCGATCCAGGGCTTCCTGCGGTTCATGTCGCTGAACGTGAACGTCAAGCCCCTCGACAACATCCACTGCCGCATGGCCGTGCAGTACGCGACCGACAAGGTCGCCGCGCAGACCGCCTACGGAGGCCCGCTGGCCGGCGGCGACATCGCCACCACCGTGATCCCCCCGTCGGTGGACGGCTACACCAAGTTCGACCTGTACCCGCAGAAGCAGGCCGAGGGCGGCGGGCTCGACCAGGCCACGCTCGCCAAGGCCAAGTCGGAGCTGCAGGCGTGCGGCAAGCCGAACGGCTTCACGAGCAAGATCTCGGCGCGGTCCGACCGGCCGAAGGAAGTCGCGATGGCCGAGGCGATCCAGCAGAGCCTCGCCAAGGTCGGCATCAAGGTCAGCATCGTCCAGTTCCCGGCCGGTGACTACTTCAACAAGTACGTCGGCGTGCCGAAGTACGTGCACGACCACGAGATCGGCATGATGATCATGGCGTGGGCGGCCGACTGGCCGACCGGCTACGGCTTCCTGTCGCAGATCGTGCACGGTTCGGCGATCAAGCCGTCCGGCGGCAACAACCTCGCCGAGCTCAACGACCCGAAGGTCAACAAGGGTCTCGACGACGCGATCTCCACGCAGGACAAGGCCGCTCGCACGAAGATGTACGGCGAGGTCGACAAGGCGGTCATGGGGACCGCCGCCGAGGTCCCGCTGATCTACGCCAAGGCCCTGATGTACCGGCCGAAGCGCGTGACGAACGCGGGGATCACGTACTACTACGGCGGAATGTACGACTACCTGAACATGGGCGTGGAGTGACACTCCGCTTCGTCCGTGCGTACAGCTGAAGGCAGGTGAAGGCGACGCCCGCCGGCCGGTCCGGGACCCACAGGTCCCGCCGGCCGGCGGGTCGGGCCGAGCATTGTGTTCGCATATCTCATCCGGCGCCTCATCGGTGCCGTCGTCATGTTGCTGCTGGTCAGCATGGTGACCTTCGGCATCTTCTTCTGGCTGCCCAAGATCGCCGGTCAGACGACCGACCAGATCGCGGCGTCCTACGTGGGCAAGGCGCCGACCGCCGAGGCCATCCAGGACACCAAGGAGCGGCTCGGCCTCGACAAGCCGGTCGTGGTGCAGTACGGCAACTACGTCAAGGCCATCGTGGTCGGCAAGGACTACAAGGCCGGCCCCGTGACCGACCACTGCCCGGCGCCGTGCCTCGGCTACTCGTTCCGCAGCAGCCAGCCGGTGCTGGAGACGCTGATCGACCGGGCCCCGGCGACCCTGTCGCTGTCACTCGGCGCCGCCGTGGTCTGGCTCATCAGCGGCATCGCCACCGGGGTGGTGTCGGCGCTGCGCAGAGGCTCGGTCTGGGACCGGGGGGCGATGATCATCGCCCTTGCCGGCGTGTCCCTGCCGATCTACTTCACCGGCCTGGTCTCCCTCGCGCTGTTCTCCTACAGCCTCAAGATCTTCCCGGGCGGCGGCAGCTACGTTCCGCTGACCTCCAATCCGGTGACCTGGTTCCAGTCGCTGGTGCTGCCCTGGATCACGCTGGCGTTCCTCTACGCCGCGATGTACGCGCGGCTCACCAGAGCGGGCATGCTTGAGACGATGAACGAGGACTACATCCGCACCGCCCGCGCCAAGGGCCTGCCGGAGAAGACCGTCGTCACCAAGCACGCGCTGCGCGCCTCGCTGACGCCGATCCTCACGATCTTCGGTCTCGACATCGGGCTGCTGCTCGGCGGCGCCGTGCTGACCGAGAACACCTTCGGCATCCCGGGGCTGGGCCAGCTGGCGATCAGTTCGATCAGGGGCGGCGACCTGCCCATGGTGCTCGGCGTGACGCTGCTCACGGCGACGTCCATCATCGTGATCAACCTGATCGTCGACATGCTGTACGCGATCGTCGACCCGAGAGTGAGGCTTGGCTGATGACCGGCACCGCGCCCGCCGCGGACACCGCGGGCACCGGCGAGGCCCCGAGCGCGTTCCTCGAGGTCCGCGACCTCAAGATCCACTTCCCGACCGACGACGGCCTGGTCAAGTCCGTCGACGGCCTGTCGTTCCAGCTGGAGCGCGGCCGCACGCTCGGGATCGTGGGCGAGTCGGGCTCCGGCAAGAGCGTGACCAGCCTCGGCATCCTCGGCCTGCACAACCGGCGCAACGCCGACGTGTCCGGGGAGATCTGGCTGAACGGCAAGGAGATCGTCGGCGCCTCGCAGAACGAGGTGCGCCGGCTCCGCGGCCGCGAGATGGCCATGATCTTCCAGGACCCGCTGTCCTCGATGCACCCCTTCTACACGATCGGCCACCAGATCATCGAGGCCTACCGGGTGCACAACGACGTGTCCAAGGCGGTGGCCCGCAAGCACGCCATCGACATGCTCGGCAAGGTCGGCATCCCCAAGCCGGACCGGCGGGTGGACGACTACCCGCACCAGTTCTCCGGCGGCATGCGCCAGCGCGCGATGATCGCGATGGCGCTGTCCTGCGACCCCGAGCTGCTGATCGCCGACGAGCCGACCACGGCGCTGGACGTGACCGTCCAGGCGCAGATCCTCGACCTCATCCGCGACCTGCAGCAGGAGTTCAACTCCGCGGTCATCATGATCACCCACGACCTCGGGGTGGTCGCGGAGCTGTCGGACGACATCCTGGTGATGTACGCGGGCCGCGCCGTGGAGTACGCCTCCGTCGACGACGCCTTCCACCGGCCGCTGCACCCCTACACCTGGGGGCTGCTCGGCTCGATGCCGCGTCTGGACCGGGAGCGCTCGGAGCGGCTGATGCCGATCGAGGGGTCGCCGCCCAGCCTGATCAACGTGCCGTCGGGGTGCGCGTTCCATCCGCGCTGCCCTTACAGTGACCTCAACGGTGACAAGAGCACGACCGAGCGGCCCGAACTGGTCGAGGTCGAGCCCGGCCACAAGGCGGCGTGCCATCTCCCGCTGGAGAAGAAGCGGCAGATCTGGAACGACGAGATCCGGCCGAAGCTGTGACGAGCACGGGTGGGAACGAGACTGTGAATACGACCAAGACCCCGGCCGACGAGACCCGTCCGGCCGCGGAGGCCCGCCCCGTACGGGAGGGCGAGCCGCTGCTGGAGGTGGACAACCTCGGCAAGCACTTCCCCGTCACCGCGGGGCTGCTGCGCCGGCAGGTCGCGGCGGTGAAGGCCGTCGACGGCGTGTCGTTCTCGGTCCGCAAGGGCGAGACGCTCGGACTGGTGGGCGAGTCGGGCTGCGGCAAGTCCACCACCGGCCGGATGATCATGCGGCTGCTGGACCCCAGCTTCGGCAAGATCACCTTTGAGGGCGAGGACATCACCACGATGTCGCAGGGGCGGCTCCGGCCGCTCCGGCGCGACCTCCAGATGATCTTCCAGGACCCCTACTCGTCGCTGAACCCGCGCAAGACGGTCGGCGCGATCGTCGGGGCGCCCTTCCGGCTGCAGAACATCGAGGCCAAGCAGGGCGTCAAGAAGGCGGTCCAGGAGATCCTGGAGCTGGTCGGGCTGAGCCCCGAGCACTACAACCGCTACCCGCACGAGTTCTCCGGCGGGCAGCGGCAGCGCATCGGCATCGCCCGCACCCTGGCCCTGAAGCCGAAGCTGATCATCGCGGACGAGCCGGTCTCGGCCCTGGACGTGTCGGTGCAGGCGCAGGTCGTCAACCTGCTGGAGGACCTGCAGAACGAGCTCGACCTCACCTACGTGGTGATCGCGCACGACCTCTCGGTGGTCCGGCACATCTCCGACCGCGTCGCGGTCATGTACCTCGGCAAGATCGTCGAGTTGGCGGACCGCTCGGACCTGTACGAGCGGCCCATGCACCCCTACACCAACGCGCTGCTGTCCGCGGTTCCGATCCCGGACCCGAGCCAGCGCGCCGAGCGCAAGCGGATCCGGCTTCAGGGCGACGTGCCGAGCCCGCTCGACCCGCCGCCCGCCTGCCGGTTCCACACCCGGTGCTGGAAGGCGCAGGACATCTGCAAGCAGGTCGAGCCGCCGCTGGTCGAGCTCAGCCCGGGACACCAGGCCGCCTGCCACTTCCCGGAGAACACCACGGTCAGCGCGACCGACGCGGTCGCCAAGGCCGCGGTGGCGCCCGCCGCCCCGGCCGAGGACCCGGAGCCCGCGGAGTAGCGCCGCCGGGCGCGCGAGCGCGCCCCGCGCACGAGGAAAGGCCCGGCCCCCGCGAGGGGGACCGGGCCTTCTTCACGGGCGCCCGCTCCGGACTACTCGGTGGAGATCGCCTTGAGGACGTCCATGCGGCCCGCGCGCCACGCCGGCCAGAGCGCCGCCAGGACGCCGATGACCGCGGCGACCAGCAGGTAGACCACCAGGGTCCCGTACGGCACGGCGAGGACCCCGAGGCCCTTGTCGGCGAGGGCGTTCTGCAGCGCCGCGCCGAACGCCACCCCGATGCCCATGCCGAGCACCGCGCCGAAGACCGCGATCATGATGGACTCCAGCCGGACCATGCGGCGCAGCTGCCGCCGGGAGATCCCGATCGCGCGCAGCAGCCCGATCTCCCGGGTGCGCTCGATCACCGACAGCGCCAGCGTGTTGATGACCCCGACGGCCGCGATGATGACGGACATCACCAGCAGGATCGTCAGGAACGTCACGAACCCGTCGACCTGCTTGCGGGCATCGGCCTTCAGCGACGCCTGGTCGGACACCTTCAGGTTCGGGTAGTCCTTCAGCGTCGACTCCAGCGCGCTCTTCGTCGCCGCCGACGGCGCCGAGGCGTCCACCACGACCGCGGCCACGGTCGGCTTCACCGTGTGCCGCAGGTGCGCCTGCTGGGAGATGAGCCGGGGACCGACCAGATCGCTCCTGGCGTACACCCCCGCCACCGTCAGCCGCTCGGTCCGTCCGTCGGTGAACTGCACCGGGACCGCGGTCCCGACCTTCCAGCCGCGTGCCTTGGCGGTGGCCTCGTCCACCATGATCCCGGCGTCGCCGATGGCGGTGCCACCGGAGGTGATCTTCAGCCTGGCGGCCTTGGCGATCACCGCCACGTCGCCGGACATGTACCAGGCCTTCTTGTTGTCGATCTTGGCGTCGCCCTCGTAGGTCGAGGACGCGGAGGCCACTCCGGGCGTCGCCCCGATCTTCTGCACGGCCTCGGTGCTGATGCCGCCCGCGCCCTCGACCTCGACGAGGTAGTCGGCGCCGAACTGCGCGTCGACCTGCTCGTCGATCGAGGCGCGCATCGTCGCGCCCAGCACGTTGACCGTGGTGATCAGCGCCAGGCCGATCATCAGGGCCGACGCCGTCGCGGCGGTACGGCGCGGGTTGCGCAGCGCGTTCTGCCGCGCGAGCCGGCCCGGCGAGCCCAGCAGCCGCGCGAACGGCGCGCCGAGCACCTTCATCACCGGGACGCTGATCACCGGGGCGAGCATCGTGACGCCGATGAACACCGCGAACGCGCCCGCGCCCACCGGGATCGCCGGGTTGCCGCCGTTGCCGGCGAGCCCGGCGGCGATGAGGCCGGCGCCGACGAGGGTGAGCAGCGAGCCGAGCGCGACGCGGATCCGCAGCGACCGCTGCGGCAGCGCCACGTCGTCGCGCATCGCCGCCACCGGCGGGATCTTCGCGGCGCGGCGGGCCGGGAAGTAGGCCGACACGACCGTCACCACGATGCCCACCGCGTACGACCAGATCACCGGGGTCGCGGTGAACGTCAGCCCGCCCTGCCCCGCGTCGCCCATCTGGGACTGCAGCAGGGCCGCCAGGCCGGCGCCGGCCGCGAGGCCGAGGGTGGAGCCGACCACGCCGACCGCGACGGCCTCGCCGATCACCGCGCGCGTGACCTGGGCGCGGGCCGCGCCGATCGCGCGCAGCAGCGCCAGCTCGCGGGTCCGCTGCGCGACCAGCATCGAGAACGTGTTGAAGATGATGAAGGACCCGACGAAGATCGAGATCAGCGCGAACACGAGCAGGAACGTGCGGAAGAAGCTCATCATCGCCGCGATGTCGCTCTTGGACTCCTCGCGGAGCTTCTCGCCGGTGACGGCCTCCAGGTTCTGCGGCAGCGCCCTGGCGACCCGGTCGCGCAGCTCGGCCTGGGACGGGCCGGTGGAGCCCATCTCGATGTCGCTGAAGTAGCCGGGCTTCAGCATCAGCCGCTGCGCCGTCGGGGTGTCGAAGCCGGTGAGGGTCGCGCCCATCAGGTTCCCGGCGTCGACCAGCCCGACGATCCGCATGCGGGCGGGCGGCCCCGCCGTGACGACGCGGGTGGTGTCGCCGACCTTCAGCTTGCCCTTCTCCGCGGTCTTGGAGTCGATGACGACCTCGTCCGGCCCCTGGGGGGCGCGGCCCGCCGCCAGGTCGTAGGTGCCGCCCGTCGACCAGTTCGTTCCGATCTGAGGCGGTCCGTCCTGCGCCGTCCCGATGATCTTCCCGTCCTTGCCGACGACGGCCGCGTACCCGTTGACGTTGCCCTTGGGGTCCTTGACGCCGTCGATGCCCTGCAGGGTCTTCAGGACGGTCGCCGGCACCGGCTGGGCCGCCATGCCGTCGTCGTCGCCCTCGACGACCTTCTTGGCCCGCACGTCGACGGCCACGTTCGTGCCGATCCGGCTGAACAGCTCGTCGAACTGCTTGTTCATGCTGTCGGTGAAGATCAGCGTGCCGGCCACGAACGCCACGCCGAGGATCACCGCGACGGCCGTCAGCACCAGCCTGATCTTGTGCGCCGCGAGGTTGCGGAGCGTGACCTTGCCCATCATCGCGCCGACACCCCGGATTCGGGCGCGCCCGCGGAACGGGTGTCGTGGCCGCCGGCGTCGAAGCCCTTCATGCGCTCCAGCACCCGCTCGGCGGTCGGCTCGGCCATCGTGTCGACGATCTGCCCGTCGGACAGGAACAGCACCTGGTCGGCGTAGGCGGCCGCGGACGGGTCGTGGGTGACCATCACGATGGTCTGCCCCATCCGCCGCACCGAGTCGCGCAGGAAGCCGAGGACCTCGGCGCCCGAGCGCGAGTCCAGGTTCCCGGTCGGCTCGTCCGCGAAGATGATCTCAGGGCGGGAGGCCAGGGCGCGCGCGCACGCCACCCGCTGCTGCTGCCCGCCCGACAGCTCGGTGGGACGGTGCTTGAGCCGCGACCGCAGCCCCACCGTCTCGATCACCTCGTCCAGCCACTTCCCGTCGGGCCTGCGCCCGGCGATGTCCATCGGCAGCGTGATGTTCTCCAGCGCCGTCAGCGTCGGCACCAGGTTGAACGCCTGGAAGATGAAGCCGATCTTGTCGCGGCGCAGCCGGGTGAGCTGCTTGTCCTTGAGGCGGGTCAGCTCGGTGTCGCCGATGAAGACCTCCCCGGAGTCCACCGAGTCCAGGCCCGCCATGCAGTGCATCAGGGTGGACTTGCCGGACCCGGAGGGGCCCATGATGGCGGTGAAGCGGCCGCGGGGGATGCCTACGGTGACCCCGTCGAGCGCGACGACCTGAGCGTCGCCGCGCCCGTACACCTTCGCGATCCGCTGGGTCCGAGCGGCGAAGTCGCCCGCCCCGGACGCGTGTGCCGCGCCGGCGGTCGATGGGGCGGTGTTCGTCACGGGAAACTCCTGTGGGTGAGTGAGCAGGAAACGTCCGGACCGCGCCGTGCCCCCGGCGATCCGACGTCCAAAACACTAGAAGGCGGACAAACCCGTTTCCTGGACCTCAGGAACTGACTTGCCCGTCCACCCACGGCAGGAGAAAGTACCCCGCCGTCGTCCTACCGGAGTAGGCCTCCGCCGCCGAAGGTCAGGGGAGCCTCAGGGATTGCCCCTGAAACCGGCCGCCCGCCCGGCGCGTCAGCTCTGGCCGGGCCTGCTCAGCCCCGTCTCGTAGGCGTACACCACGGCCTGCACGCGGTCCCGCAGGCCCAGCTTCGCCAGGACGTTCCCGACGTGCGTCTTCACCGTCGTCTCGCTCACCACGAGCTCGGCCGCGATCTCGGCGTTGGACTGGCCGCGGGCCACGTGCGACAGCACCTCGCGCTCCCGCTGGGTCAGGGTGTCCAGCCCCGGCGGGGGCGCCGAGTCGCGGACGGACGGGAGCCGGTTGGCGAACTTGTCCAGCAGGCGCCGCGTCACCGACGGCGCCACGATCGCGTCGCCCTCCGCCACGATCCGGATCGCCTGCACGAGGTCCTCCGGCGGCGAGTCCTTGAGCAGGAACCCGCTCGCGCCCGCCCGGACCGCCTCGATCACGTACTCGTCCAGGTCGAACGTGGTGAGGATCAGCACCTTGGGGTCGTGCGAGGCCGCGCCCTCCCGGATGATCCGGCGGGTCGCCTCGATGCCGTCCACACCCGGCATCCGGATGTCCATCAGCACCACGTCAGGCAGCAGCGACCGGGTCATCTCCACCGCCGCCGCGCCGTCCCCCGCCTCGCCGACGACGGCGATGTCGGCCTCCGCCTCCAGGATGAGCCGGAAACCCGTCCGCAGCAGCGGCTGGTCGTCGACGAGCAGCACTCGTACCGTGGTCATCGGGCCGCCACCGCCGGCCGCCGTCCCGGACCGTTCATCGCCCTGCTCCTCGCCCTCACCGGACCGCCGCGTCCGCGGCGCTCCTGCCCAACCTACGGCCTCGCGCGGCCACGGCTCACGGCTCCAGCGGGAACCGGGCCCGCACGCCGAATCCGCCGCCGACCCGCGGCCCGATCTTCAATTCGCCACCGTACAGCGCGACCCGCTCGTACATGCCGACCAGGCCGTGGCCCGGATTGTCGCCGTTGCCGGCCATGAACGTCGCGGTTCCGCGCCCGTCGTCCTCGATCTCCACCGTCAGGTCGCGGTCGCCGTAGTACAGCCGCACCCAGGCCCGCGCCTGCGGGCCCGCGTGCTTCAGCGTGTTCGTCAGCGCCTCCTGGATCAGCCGGAACGCCGCCACGTCCACGCCCGGTGACGGCGGCCGCGCCTCGCCCTCCATCCACAGCTGCACCGACAGGCCCGTCTCCCGCACGTGCTCCAGCAGCTCGCCGAGGTCGCCCAGGCCCGGCTGCGGCGCCAGCTCCCGGCCCGGCCGCTCGGTGTCGCGGTCGGTGCGCAGCACGCCGACGATCCGCCGCATCTCGCTCAGCGCGGTCCGCCCGACCTCCTCGATCGTCGACATCGCCTCGCGCGCGCTGCCCGGGTCCCGGTCGATGATCCGCCGCGCGGCGCCCGCCTGCACGGTCATCACGCTCACGTGGTGCGCCACGACGTCGTGCAGCTCCCGGGCGATCCGGGACCGCTCCTCGACCCGGGCGGCCCGCGCGTCGGTGCCGCGCGCCCGCTCCAGCCGGGCGGCCCGGTCCTCGAGCTCGGCGAAGTAGGCCCGGCGCAGCCGCAGGTTGCGGCCCAGCACCCACACGCCGATCACCAGCGCGCAGTCGGTGATCACCACCTCCGGCGCCGCCGACACCGGCAGCACCAGCAGGTACGTGAGGAAGTAGACGAACGCCGTCACGCCGCCGAGCGCGCTCTGCGCCAGCCCCCGGTGCGCCGCCACGTTGTAGACGGCCATCAGGAACGCCACGACCTCCGGCACCGACGGCGGGTAGTGCGCCACCGCCATCACCAGCTCGCCGCTGATGATGAAAAGCAGCACGGGCATCGGGTGGCGGCGGCGCCACGTCAGCGCCATCGTCACCGCGGTGACGAGCAGCCCGTCCCAGACGTCCGGCGACCGGAAGCCCTCGGAGCTGTCGCCGGCGGGCAGCTCCTCCAGGAACAGCTGCGGCAACCCCACCGCCAGCAGGCCCACCGCGAGCAGCGCGTCGGCCGCCATCGGACGCGCCTGCAGCCAGGCGCGGAAGGCGTGGAGACCACGGATGCGGGGTGACACGACACTCACCCTAGGAGGCCGCGGCAGGTCCCGAGCCCTCCTGAACGCGGATCCGCGGTCCTCCCCAAGGATGACCCGGCCGCTCCGGGGGCGCTACTAGAGATCGTCGTGCTCGCGCGCGCCGACCCCCGCGCGGGGGTCGGCCCGGCCGGCCCCCTCCAGGTCGGCGGGGGAGGGGCGGTCCACCGGGGCCGAGGGCAGCGGCGGGGGAGTGCCGCCGAACTCCGGGCAGCGCTCCTTGTGGTCGCACCAGTCGCACAGCCGGCCCGCGCGCGCCCGCCACTCGCCGGTCTCCATCGCCCGCCGGATCGCCTGCCACAGCGCCTCCACCTTGCGCTGCGTGGCGCGCAGGTCGGCCTCGTCCGGCTCGTAGCGCAGGATCTCGCCGTTGCCCAGGTACATCAGCTGCAGCAGCCGCGGCACCCGGCCGCGCAGCCGCCACAGCACCAGCGCGTAGAACTTCATCTGGAACAGCGCGCGCGCCTCGAAGTCGGCCCGGGGCGCCGTCCCGGTCTTGTAGTCGACGATCCGCACGTCGCCGCTGGGCGCCACGTCCACCCGGTCGATGTAGCCGCGCAGCTTCAGCCCGGAGTCCAGCACCGTCTCGACGAACAGCTCGCGCTCGGCCGGCTCCAGGCGCCGCGGGTCCTCGAGGGTGAAGTACCGCTCCACCATCCGCCGCGCCTGCGCCAGCCACTCCGCGTGCTCGGCCTCGCCGTCGGCGCCGTCCTCGAACAGCTCGGCCAGCTCCGGCTCGGCCTCGAGCAGCCGGTCCCACTCGGGCGCCAGCATCTCCAGCGCCGCCTCCGGCGTGCGCGCCCCGGTCGGCAGGTCGAACAGCCGCTCCAGCACCGCGTGCACCAGCGTCCCCCGCACGGCCGCCGCGCTCGGCCGCTCCGGGATCCGGTCGATCACCCGGAACCGGTACAGCAGCGGGCACGTCATGAAGTCGCCCGCACGCGACGGCGACAACGACCCGACCACCACCGCGCCCCCCGCGCCGCCCCCCGCGCCGCCCCCCGCGCCGCCGCCCTCGTCCGCCCTGCGCGCGGACGGAACGGACGTCCTGCCGCCGGCCTCGGTGCCGCCCGTCCCGGTCGTCTCGGTCGTCGTCATGGCACAGCAGACTAGGCGACACCCCCGACGGAAATCCCGCACCCGCCGCCGTGCCCGGCCTCGCGGCGCCGGCGGACCCGCGCCGCCCGCGGGCGACCTGCACCGGCGGGGCCGTAGCATCGAGGGCGTGACACACAGCGCGCCCCCGACCGAGGACCGGACCCCGGCCGGCGGCCGCGGTCCCGACGACGACCGCGCCGGACGCCCCGGCCTCCTCATGGGCCGGCCGTTCGGCGTGCCCGTCTACGTCTCGCCCAGCTGGTTCCTGGTCGCGGTCCTGGTCACCGTGATGTTCGAGGGCCAGGTCGACGGCGTCGTCAGCCGCCCGCTCAGCTACCTCGTCGCCTTCACCTACGCCGTCCTCCTGTACGGGTCGGTGTTCGTGCACGAACTGAGCCACGCCGTCACGGCGCGCGCGTTCGGGCTGCCCGTCCGCTCCGTCACCCTCCACATCCTCGGCGGCGAGACCTCCATCGAGCGCGAGGCCCCCACGCCCGGCCGCGAGTTCCTCATCGCCTTCGCCGGGCCGCTGGTCAACCTCGTCCTCGCCGGGCTCGGCCTGCTCGCCCACGCCGTCCTCCCGATGCCGGACGTCGCGCTGCTGCTCGTCGAGGCACTCACCTTCGCCAACCTCCTCGTGGGGCTGTTCAACCTGCTGCCCGGCCTCCCGCTCGACGGCGGCCGGCTGGTGCGCGCGGTCGTCTGGAAGGTCACCGGCCGCAGCCGCAACGGCGCCGTCTTCGCCGGCTGGGTGGGCCGCGGCGTCGCGATCGCCTGCCTCTTCGCCGGCGCCTACCTCGCCACCTACAACACCGGAGAGGGCGGCGGCATCGGCTGGCTCGCCCTGCTCTGGTCGGCCCTCGTCGCCTCCTTCATCTGGGTGGGCGCCACGCAGTCCATCCGCGCGGAGCGCGTCCGCGACCGCATCCCGCTGCTGTCCGCGCGCCGCCTCGCCCGCCGCGCCACCCTCGTCACCGCCGACGTGCCGCTCGCCGAGGCCGTCCGCCGCGCCCGCGAGGACCACGCCGGCGCGATCGTCATCGCCGACCACGACGGCAGGCCCCTCGGCCTCGTCAGCGAGAAGGCCGTCACCGCCACCCCCGAGCACCGCCGCCCCTGGGTCAGCGCGGGCGACCTGTCGCGCGGCGTCGACGACGGCCTCACCCTGCCCGCCGACCTCTCCGGCGAGGAGCTCGTGGAGGCGCTGCGCAAGGCGCCCGCCTCGGAGTACCTCCTCGTGGAGCCCGACGGCCGCGTCTACGGCGTCCTCGCGGTCGCCGACGTCGACCGCGCCTTCGCAGGCATCTGACCCGTCCCGCCCCGCCCGGGCGGTGCTCAGACCGCCCGCGCGACGGACAGACCTGCCCGCGGCCGCCGCTAGCCTTGACCTCCATGAGCGAACCCCAGCCGAACGGCTCCGCACCGTCGCCCGGCCGCATCCCGCACGGCCCCTTCCGCCCCGGCGACCAGGTTCAGCTCACCGACCCCAAGGGCCGGATCAACACCATCACCCTCCAGCCGGGCAAGGTCTACCACTCGCACAAGGGCTCGGTCCCCCACGACGAGATGATCGGCAGCCCCGAGGGGAGCGTCTTCCGCTCCAGCGGCGGCACCGAGTACCTGGCCTTCCGGCCGCTGCTCGCCGACTTCACCCTCCGCATGCCGCGCGGCGCCGCCGTCGTCTACCCCAAGGACGCCGCCCAGATCATCGCGATGGCCGACATCTTCCCCGGCGCCCGCGTCGTGGAGGCCGGCGCCGGGTCCGGGGCCCTGACGTGCTTCCTGCTGCGGGCCGTCGGCGAGCACGGCCTCGTCTCCTCCTACGAGCGCCGGCCCGACTTCGCCGACATCGCGCGCGCCAACGTCGAGAAGTTCTTCGGCGGCCCCCACCCCTCCTGGCGCCTCACGGTCGGCTCCCTGGAGGACGCCCTCGCCGAGACCGACGTCGACCGCGTCGTCCTGGACATGCTCGCGCCCTGGGAGACCCTCGACGCCGTCGCCAAGGCCCTCGTCCCGGGCGGCATGGTCTGCGCCTACATCGCCACCACCACCCAGATGTCGCGCGTCGTCGAGGACCTGCGCTCCCACGGCAGCTTCGCCGAGCCCTACGCCTTCGAGACGATGCTGCGCTCCTGGCACGTCGACGGGCTCGCCGTCCGCCCCGACCACCGCATGGTCGGCCACACCGGCTTCCTCGTGACCGCCCGCCGCCTCGCCGACGGCGTCACGCCGCCCGCCCGCCGCCGGCGCCCCGCGAAGGGCGCCCACCCCGCCGCGGACGAGGCCCGCAAGGCCTCCGGCGAGGCCCGCACCGCCTCCGGCGAGGCCCGCACCGCCTCCGAGGACGCCGCACCCGCCCCGGACGCCGCGCCCGGCGGTCCCGCCGAGGCCTAGATCACATTCGCTCCGCGCCCATCCACCGGACTCGGCAAACGCCGTGCCACGACACGCCCGGGATCACGAACCCGCAGGTCCAGGCGTCGTAAGCCCCCGCCCCGCGACACCTCCACGGCACCTCTGCCAACCCTCCCGGAAGACCCCCCCACGACACGAACACCGAATGGGCAGGTTACGGAAGCCCTCCAGATAGGTAGGGTCTCAGTAGGTCGTCGGCTCTCTTCGTGAGGAGGTGGCGGGGCGTGGCCGCTCGTGACGATGCTGGGGCGCGCAGGGCGCAGCACGAAAAGGAGGTCAAGGACCTCCAGACGCAGATCTCCTTCCTGGAGGAGGAGATCTCCGTGCTGCGCCGCAAGCTCGCGGAATCCCCGCGCCAAGTACGTGTGCTGGAAGAACGCCTCCATGAGGCACAGGCCAACCTGGCCGCCGTAACCGGTCAGAACGAGCGTCTCGTAGCGACCCTCAAAGAGGCTCGCGAACAGATCGTGGCGCTCAAGGAGGAGGTCGACAGGCTCGCACAACCACCCTCCGGGTTCGGCGTCTTCCTGGACGCGCGCGACGACGGGACGGTCGACATCTTCACCGGGGGGCGCAAGCTCCGCGTGAACGTCAGCCCGGCCGTCGAGATCGACGATCTGCAGCGCGGCCAGGAGGTCATGCTCAACGAGGCCCTCAACGTCGTCGAGGCGCTGAAGTTCGAGGAGCAGGGCGAGGTCGTCATGCTCAAGGAGCTCTTCGACGACGGCGAGCGCGCCCTGGTCATCGCGCACGCCGACGAGGAGCGCATCGTCAAGCTGGCCGAGCCGCTGCGCGGCGTGGCGCTGCGGGCGGGCGACTCCCTCATGCTCGAGCCGAGGTCCGGCTACGTCTACGAGAAGATCCACAAGGCGGAGGTCGAGGAGCTCGTCCTCGAAGAGGTCCCCGACATCTCCTACGACGAGATCGGCGGCCTCGGATCGCAGATCGAGATGATCCGCGACGCCGTGGAGCTGCCCTACCTGCACGCCGACCTGTTCCGCGAGCACCAGCTCCGGCCGCCCAAGGGCGTGCTGCTCTACGGCCCGCCCGGCTGCGGCAAGACGCTCATCGCCAAGGCCGTCGCGAACTCGCTCGCCAAGCAGGTCGCGGAGAAGACGGGCCAGGAGGGCAAGAGCTTCTTCCTGAACATCAAGGGCCCCGAGCTGCTGAACAAGTACGTCGGCGAGACCGAGCGGCACATCCGCCTGGTCTTCCAGCGGGCGCGCGAGAAGGCGTCCGCCGGAACGCCGGTCATCGTGTTCTTCGACGAGATGGACTCCATCTTCCGCACCCGCGGGTCCGGGGTCTCCTCCGACGTCGAGAACACCATCGTCCCCCAGCTGCTCAGCGAGATCGACGGCGTCGAGGGGCTGGAGAACGTCATCGTGATCGGCGCGTCCAACCGCGAGGACATGATCGACCCCGCGATCCTGCGCCCCGGCCGGCTGGACGTCAAGATCAAGATCGAGCGGCCGGACGCCGAGGCCGCCAAGGACATCTTCTCCAAGTACATCCTCGACGGACTGCCGCTGCACCCCGACGACGTCAAGGAGCACGGCGGCTCCGCCGAGGCCACCGTCGAGGCGATGATCCAGCGCACCGTCGAGCGCATGTACACCGAGAGCGAGGAGAACCGCTTCCTGGAGGTCACCTACGCCAACGGTGACAAGGAGGTCCTGTACTTCAAGGACTTCAACTCCGGCGCGATGATCCAGAACATCGTCGACCGGGCCAAGAAGATGGCCATCAAGCAGTTCCTCGACACCGGCCAGAAGGGCATGCGGGTCAGCCACCTGCTGGCCGCCTGCGTCGACGAGTTCAGCGAGAACGAGGACCTGCCCAACACCACCAACCCGGACGACTGGGCCCGCATCTCCGGCAAGAAGGGCGAGCGGATCGTCTACATCCGCACGCTCGTCTCCGGAACCAAGGGCTCCGAGGCCGGGCGCTCCATCGACACCGTCGCCAACACCGGCCAGTACCTGTAGCCCCGACCCGGCGCATGCGCGCGGCGGCCCCTCAAGACGGGGGCCGCCGCGCGGCGTGCCCCGCCACGCCCGCCGCTAACAGCGGGCCCCATGGCTCCACCCTCCCGGCCCCGATAGGCTCGACGATATGAGTGTTCGGCGGGTGATGGGCATCGAGACCGAGTACGGCATCTCCGTACCCGGGCAGCCAGGGGCCAACGCGATGGTGACCTCCTCCCAGGTCGTCAACGCCTACCTGGCGGCGTCGGCGGCACGGGCCCGCAGGGCCCGCTGGGACTTCGAGGAGGAGAACCCCCTCCGGGACGCCCGCGGCTTCGACCTGGCGCGCGAGGTCGCCGACCCCACGCAGCTCACCGACGAGGACCTCGGGCTCGCCAACGTCATCCTCACCAACGGCGCCCGGCTGTACGTGGACCACGCCCACCCCGAGTACTCGGCGCCCGAGTGCACCAACCCGCTCGACGCCGTCATCTGGGACAAGGCCGGCGAGCGCGTGATGGCCGACGCCGCGCGGCGCGCCGCGCTCGTGCCGGGCACCCACCCCATCCAGCTCTACAAGAACAACACCGACAACAAGGGCGCCTCCTACGGCTGCCATGAGAACTACCTCATGCGCCGCGAGACGCCCTTCGCCGACATCGTCCGGCACCTCACCCCGTTCTTCGTCTCCCGCCAGGTGGTCTGCGGCGCCGGCCGCGTCGGCATCGGCGTGGACGGCCGCGGCGACGGCTTCCAGATCAGCCAGCGGGCCGACTTCTTCGAGGTCGAGGTGGGGCTGGAGACCACCCTCAAGCGGCCGATCATCAACACCCGCGACGAGCCGCACGCCGACCCCGAGAAGTACCGGCGGCTGCACGTCATCATCGGCGACGCCAACATGGCCGAGCTGTCCACCTACCTCAAGCTCGGCACCACCTCGCTCGTGCTCGCCATGATCGAGGACGGCTTCCTCACCGTCGACCTGTCGGTCGACATGCCCGTCGCCGCGCTGCGCGCCGTGTCCCACGACCCGTCCTGCAAGCACCTGCTCACGCTGCGCGACGGCCGGAAGATGACCGCGGTCCAGCTCCAGATGGAGTACCTGGAGCAGTCGCGCAAGTACGTCGAGGACCGGTTCGGCTCGGACGTCGACGAGATGACCCGGGACGTCCTCGACCGCTGGGAGTCGGTCCTGCACCGCCTCGGCGACGACCCGATGCAGCTGTCCCGGGAGCTCGACTGGGTCGCCAAGCTGTCCCTGCTGGAGGGCTACCGCAGCCGCGACGGGCTCGACTGGTCCCACCCGCGCCTGCAGCTCGTCGACCTGCAGTACACCGACATCCGGCCCGAGAAGGGCCTGTACAACCGCCTGGTGGAGCGCGGCCGCATCGACCGGGTCGTCACCGAGGCCCAGGTCCAGGCCGCCGTCGAGGACCCGCCCGAGGACACGCGGGCCTACTTCCGGGGCCGCTGCCTGCGCCAGTACGCCGAGTCGGTCGCCGCGGCCTCCTGGGACTCGGTCATCTTCGACGTCCCCGGCCGCGAGTCGCTGCAGCGCGTCCCCACCCTGGAGCCCCTGCGCGGCACCAAGCAGCACGTGGGCGCCCTCCTGGACCGCTGCCGCACCGCCGCCGACCTCGTGGCCACCCTGACCGGACAGAGCTGAGCCCCCGGCACGGGCGTCCTGAACGGCCCCGGGACGGGTCCGCTCGCGCGTGCGTTGGATAGCGGGACTATCGAGCGCGATCGGTACCGCTGACCTGGCGCGACGGTGAAGGGCTCGGTTTCCTGGCCGGTTTGCCCGTTTCGCTGGGCGGCGGACCGGCGATAACCCGAGCATGCCCCCGGTCCCCGGCCGGAGACGGCGAAACGGAGCCGAGAGTTCCGCGCACCGTCGAAGATCGGAGATAGGGTCGGAGGCACCGGCAGAGCGGAGGTACGGAATGGCCACGAAGGACACCGGCGGTCAGAAGCAGACCACCCGGCGCACGGAAGAGGTCGAGGAGACCGAGGCCACGACCACCGAGGACGTGCAGGAGCGCCAGGAGAAGCTCACCGACGACGTGGACTCGATCCTGGACGAAATTGACGAGGTGCTGGAAGAGAACGCCGAAGACTTCGTCCGCGCCTATATCCAAAAGGGCGGGCAGTGATCCCCGGTCCTGGCGGATCGGCCACATAGCGAATCGCCGTTTCTCCGGGGGCGGAACTCCGACCTGACACGGCAGTGAGGACATGGGTGGGCCCGGCAGGGGCCCGCCCATGTTCGTGCGTCCAGGGGCGGACGAGGGCCGGCCGGGCGGGGGCCGGGTTCGCCGTGGGCTGACCGGACCGGTGATCGGGCGGCATGCGCGCGGGCGACCTTGAACAGTAGGGTCGTAGAGTCCGCGCCGGTGAGATCACCGGAGCCGGCGCAATGGTGGAGGGGAAGGGAGTCGCGTGGCGTCCCACGATTCGCACACCGGACGTCTGCCGGGGTTGTTCGCGAGCCCGGATACGTCGTCGTTCACGGAGTTCCTCGGGGCGTACTCCCCGGACCTGCTGCCCGGAAGGCGGACGCCGCCGGCGTCGCGGGCGGGCGACGACATCCCGCACGGGACGACGATCGTCGCGGTCGCCTTCCCCGGCGGGGTGGTGATGGCGGGTGACCGGCGGGCGACGGCGGGCAACGTCATCGCGCAGCGCGACATCGAGAAGGTCTTCCGCGCCGACGAGTTCTCCGCGATCGCGATCGCCGGCACGGCCGGGATCGGGATCGAGATGGTGCGGCTGTTCCAGGTGGAGCTGGAGCACTACGAGAAGCGCGAGGGCCGCACCCTGTCGGTCGAGGGCAAGGCGAACCGCCTGGCGACGATGGTGCGGCAGAACCTCGGGATGGCGATGCAGGGCCTGGCGGTGGTGCCGCTGTTCGCGGGCTACGACGAGGAGCGGAACGAGGGGCGGATCTTCTCCTACGACCCCGCGGGCGGCCGCTACGAGGAGCGCGACTTCCACTCGATCGGCTCGGGGTCGGTCTTCGCGCGGGGCGCCCTCAAGAAGCTGTACCGGCCGGACCTGTCGGCGCAGGACGCGGCGCTGGCGTGCGTCCAGTCGCTGTACGACGCGGCCGACGACGACTCGGCGACGGGCGGCCCCGACCTGACCCGCCGGATCTTCCCCGTGGTGGCGTCGGTGACGGCGGACGGGTACCGCCGGCTCGGCGAGGACGAGGTGGGCGCGCTGGCGCAGGCCGTCGTCGACGGACGTTACGACTCGCCGGGCGGCCCGACCGCCCCGCTGCGATAGAAGGGATCCAGACCGGTGTCCATGCCGTTCTACGTGTCGCCCGAACAGCAGATGAAGGACAAGGCGGACTACGCGCGCAAGGGCATCGCGCGCGGCCGCAGTGTCGTGGTGCTGCAGTACGACGACGGCATCCTGTTCGTGGCGGACAACCCGTCGCGGGCGCTGCACAAGATCAGTGAGATCTACGACCGGATCGCGTTCGCGGCGGTGGGGAAGTACAACGAGTTCGAGAACCTGCGGCTCGGGGGCGTCCGCTACGCCGACATCAACGGCTACCAGTACGACCGCCGGGACGTGACGGCGCGGGGCCTGGCGAACGTGTACGCGCAGTCGCTCGGGACGATCTTCACCGAGACCAACAAGCCGTACGAGGTGGAGCTGGTCGTCGCGGAGGTGGGCGAAGACGCCGAGACCGACCAGATCTACCGGCTGACGTTCGACGGCTCGGTCGCCGACGAGCACGGCTACGTCGCCATGGGCGGGCAGGCCGAGGCGGTGGCGCAGTCGCTGAAGGACGGCTACCGGGAGGGCTCCTCGCTGGAGGAGGCGCTGCGGACGGCGGTGCGGGCGCTGGAGGCGCAGGACTCCGACCGGCACCTGGAGGCGACCTCGCTGGAGGTCGCGGTGCTGGACCGCAACCGCGAGCACCGGCTGTTCAAGCGGCTGTCGGCGGCGCGGATCGGCGAGCTGCTGTCGGCTGAGGAGTCCGGACCGGGCACCGCCTCCGGCGGCGAGGACGCCGGCGGCTCCACCGGAACCGGCGCTGACGAGGACTGACGCGCCCGCCGCCCGGCGGCGCCGTACAGGACCGAGACGGGCCCGCGGGGCGGGGCGGGCCACACCGCCCCGCCCCGCGGGCCCGCGGCGTGCCGGGCGGCTTGCGGGGCGGCGGGCGGGTTCGCCGGAAACGGTGGGTCGAGAGACTGCCAAGTGACGGCCGCGCCGCATAGGGTCTTGGTGTGGACAGGCGCATCTTCGGGCTTGAGAACGAGTACGGCGTCACCTGCACCTTCCGCGGGCAGCGGCGGTTGTCACCGGACGAGGTGGCGCGCTATCTGTTCCGCAGGGTCGTGTCGTGGGGCCGCAGCAGCAACGTGTTCCTTCGCAACGGTGCCCGGCTCTACCTGGACGTGGGGAGCCATCCTGAGTACGCGACGCCGGAGTGCGACAGCGTCGTCGACCTGGTGACGCACGACAAGGCGGGCGAGCGGATCCTGGAGGGGCTCCTGGTCGACGCCGAGCGGCGGCTCCGCGAGGAGGGCATCGCCGGCGACATCTACCTGTTCAAGAACAACACCGACTCGGCCGGCAACTCCTACGGCTGCCACGAGAACTACCTGGTGGGGCGGCACGGCGAGTTCGGGCGGCTCGCGGACGTCCTCATCCCGTACCTGGTGACGCGGCAGATCATCTGCGGCGCCGGCAAGGTCCTGCAGACCCCGCGCGGCGCGGTGTACTGCGTGTCGCAGCGGGCCGAGCACATCTGGGAGGGCGTGTCGTCGGCGACGACGCGGTCCCGTCCCATCATCAACACCCGCGACGAGCCGCACGCGGACGCCGAGCGGTTCCGCCGCCTGCACGTGATCGTCGGCGACTCGAACATGAGCGAGACGACGATGCTGCTGAAGGTCGGGGCGACCGACCTGGTGCTGCGGATGATCGAGGCCGGCGTGGTGATGCGCGACCTCACCCTGGAGAACCCCATCCGGGCGATCCGCGAGGTCAGCCACGACATGACGGGGCGCCGGAAGGTGCGGCTGGCCAACGGCCGCGAGGCCAGCTCGCTGGAGATCCAGAAGGAGTACTACGGCAAGGCCCGCGACTTCGTGGACGCGCGGGGCGGCGACGCCACGGCCAAGCGGGTGCTGGAGCTGTGGGAGCGGACGCTGCGCGCGGTGGAGACCGGCGACCTGGACCTGGTGTCCCGCGAGATCGACTGGGTGATCAAGTACAAGCTGATCGAGCGGTACCGGCGCAAGTACGACCTCCCGCTGTCGTCGCCGCGCGTGGCGCAGCTCGACCTCACCTACCACGACGTGCACCGCGACCGCGGCCTGTACTACCTGCTGGAGAAGCGGGGCTCGGTCGACCGGGTGTCGCGCGACCTCGACATCTTCGAGGCCAAGTCGGTGCCGCCGCAGACGACGCGGGCGCGGCTGCGGGGCGAGTTCATCCGCAAGGCGCAGGAGAAGCGGCGCGACTTCACGGTCGACTGGGTCCATCTGAAGCTGAACGACCAGGCGCAGCGGACGGTGCTGTGCAAGGACCCGTTCCGCTCCGTCGACGAGCGCGTGGACAAGCTCATCGCGGGCATGTAGGCGGACGTCCCGGCGGCGTGCGGACGCGGGGTGCGGCGCCGGCCGGCGCGCCCCGCGGACCGGCCGGGGCGACACGCGCACGGCAGGTTACCGGTAGGTCACCTGGGCGGTAGGGTGAGCGCCCAGTAGCGCTCACCACCCCCCGAAGGACCCCGTATGCGCCGTCGTCTTCGGTTCCTGCCCGCGGCCGTCGTGCTCGCCGCGCCGCTCGCCCTGTCCGCCGCCTGCTGGGGCGGCGGCGTGGACGTCGAGGTGACCGGTGACTTCGGCAAGCTGCCGCAGGTGAAGTTCCCCAAGGGGGAGCCCGGCGGGTCCTTCGCGGTGAAGACCGTCAAGGCGGGCAAGGGCACGGCGGCGCGCAAGGGCGACCTCGTCGTGGCCGACTACGTGGGCTACCGGTGGAACAAGGGCGGGCGCAAGCTGCTGGCCAGCAGCTACTCCAAGGGCGAGCCGGGCGCGTTCCCCACGGGCCGGCTGGTGCCGGGCCTGACCAAGGCGTTCGACGGGGTCCGGCCGGGATCGCGGGTGGTGGCCAGGATCCCGCCGAAGGACGGCTTCGGCGACAAGGGCGACCCGAAGCACCAGGTGGGCGGCGGCGACACGCTGCTGTACGTCCTGGACGTCCGCGCGGTGTACCCGCGGACGGCCGGCCCGCACGGCGCGCGGCAGGACCCGCCGTCCGAGCCCGGGCTGCCGAAGGTGGCGGACGCGGCGCCGGGGCAGGCGCCGGCGGTGACGATGCCGCGCACGGCCCCGCCCAAGAGGCTCCAGGTGCGCACCCTGGTCAAGGGGGACGGCCCGGCCGTGCGGAAGGGCCAGCTGGTGGCGCTGCAGTACGGCGGCTACTTCTGGCGCGACGGCAAGGTGTTCAACTCGTCCTGGTCGGAGGGCCACCCGTTCGCGGCGATGATCGGGACGGGCCAGGTCATGACGGGCTGGGACCAGGGCCTCGTCGGCCGGCGGGTGGGCAGCCGGGTGCTGCTGGTGGTGCCGCCGGCCCTCGGGTACGGGCCGAAGGGCCTGGCGCAGTTCGGGATCAAGGGGAACGACACGCTGGTGTTCGTCGTGGACCTGCTGGGCGCGCACTGACCCCGGCCTCCCGGCCTACCCTCTAAGTCGAACCCCCGTTGTTCTTAGAATGGCGGGATGGAGGACATCGACGCGATCGCGCTGCTGCAGGACCCGCTGCGGCGGCGGCTGTACGAGTTCGTCGCGGCGCAGGGCCGCGACGTGGGGCGGGGCGAGGCCGCCGAGGCCGTCGGCGTCGCGCGGACCCTGGCGGCCTTCCACCTCGACAAGCTGGTCGACGCGGGCCTCCTGGAGGCCGCCAGCAGGCGGTTGACGGGCCGGTCGGGGCCCGGGGCGGGGCGGCCGGCGAAGGTGTACCGCCGCTCGGCGGCGGAGCGGGACGTCTCGGTGCCCGCCCGCGACTACCGGACGGCGGCGGGCCTGCTGGCCGAGGCGGCCGAGACGGCCGGGCTCGACATGGAGCTCCAGGACGCGGCCCGCCGCAAGGGCAGGGACCTGCGCTGCGGGAGCGGTCCCTGCGGCGGCCTGGACGATCTGGCGAAGACGCTGGCCGACCGCGGCTACGAGCCCGTCGTGGACGGCGAGGTCCTGCGCATGCGCAACTGCCCGTTCCACGCGGTGGCCGAGCAGTTCCCCCCGCTCGTGTGCGGGATGAACCTGGCGCTGCTGGAGGGCCTGGTGGAGGGTTCGCCGGTCCGGGTCCGCATGGATCCGCGGCCCGGCTGGTGCTGCGTCGCGGCCGCCCCTTCTAAAAACAATGAGGATTGACATAGAAGCGGACCCCGTGGTGGGGTGAGCCCATGAGCACACGGACCCGGTACCACCTCGCCCAGTTCAACGTCGGCACGCTCCGCCACCCCCTCGACGACCCGCGCATGGCCGACTTCATGGCGCTCGTGGAGCCCGTCAACGCGCTCGCCGACGCCACGCCGGGGTTCGTCTGGCGGCTGGTGGAGGAGGGGGAGGAGGACGCCACCGGGATGCGCCCCGCGGGCGAGAACGTGATCGTCAACTTCTCGGTGTGGGAGTCGGCCGAGGCGCTGTGGGACTTCGTCTACCGCAGCGGCCACCTCGAGACGATGCGGCGCCGCCGCGAGTGGTTCCAGCGGCACGTCGAGGCGCACCTCGTGCTGTGGTGGGTGCCGGCGGGCCACATCCCGACCGTCGGGGAGGCCCTGGAGCGCCTCGCGCTGCTGCGCGAGAACGGCCCGTCGCCGCGGGCGTTCACGTTCACCTCGTCCTACACCGCCGACGAGGCCGCGAGCGCCGGCGGCGGCGAGGCCACGGGCGCCGGCGAGACCGCGGGCGCCGACGGGGCCGGCGCCCGCACGGCGGACGCCGAAGCCGCGGCGCTGTGAGCGTCAGCCGAGCAGGGCGGCCGTGTGGCGGCCCGCGGCGGCGGCCGTGAGGAAGTAGGGGAGGTCCTCGTCCAGGCGTCGGCCCATGGTGGACAGCCGGACGCCCCAGTCCTTCTCGGCGGCCCTGAGGGCCTCGTGGAGGCCGTCGACGGGGACGGGGACGAGCCGGTGCCGGTCGCCCAGCGGCGCGGCCTCGGCGGCGACGCGGGCGCCGAAGGGGCCCCCGAGTTCGGGGACGGGGATGTCGGCGGGGGCCAGCGCCACGCGCCCGTAGGCGGTCAGGGAGTGGTGCGACACGCCGATGTGGCGCTCGCGCCTGTCGCCCTCGCTCACCCGCAGCGACCCCACCGGCCGCCCGCCCAGCACGGACGCGGCGTTGACGGCCTCGCCCGCCGAGACGCCGGAGAAGCCCCACCGGGTGCCCGTCCCCAGGTTGCCCGGGCCCTGGGCGAGGACGGCGACGTCGGCCTCCAGGACGAGCCGCGCGGCCAGCAGGCCGGTGTGGACGGTGACGGCCTCCAGGTCGCCGCCGAACGCCTGCCCCACGGTGACGGTCGCGGCGAGGGCCCCGGCGTCCTTCAGCCTGGCGATCGACATCGAGAACCACGCGGGCAGCGCCCCGCCGTCCGGCATGACGTAGACGACCCGCGCGGCCGGGCGCTCGGCCAGCAGGGCGGCCAGGATCGGCGGCAGCGCCGAGTGCAGGTCGGCGACGACGACGGGCATGCCGTCCAGCGAGTCGGCCTCGCGCAGGGCCGCGTGGTGGGGCGAGTCCTGCTCGTCGGCGCCGAGGACGGTGGCCTGGAGCGGGGTGTAGCGGGCCTTGACCAGGTGGCCGGGCCCCTCCGGGTCGGGCGGGAGCCTGTCGGGTAGGGCGACGACCATGGCGTAGCCGCCGGTGCCGAGACCCATCGCCAAGGCCGTAGTGTTGAGCAGGACGGTGTCGCCCGGTTCGGGCCTCCCCACCAGGGCGGGGTAGGCCAGGGCCCGGTGCGTCCCGTCGCCCCCGATCGAGACGTCCAGCTCGACCGCCCCGGGCCATTCGCGGCGGATGTCCTCAACTGTGCCTTTGCGCCATCGGATCACACCGGGAAACGGTAGCGTCCTGGGCGACGGCACGTGGGGCCGATCGGCACGCCGGCCGGGGTACGGGGCTCACGGAGGAACGAGGTGGTGGCGAAGTGTCGCGGCGCAAGACCGAGCGGCTGCTGAACCTGGTGGTCTGCCTGCTCGCCACCCGGCGCTATCTGACGGCCGAGCAGATCCGCCGGGCGGTGCCCGGCTATCCCGACTCCGACGAGGCGTTCAAGCGCATGTTCGAGCGGGACAAGGAGGAGCTGCGCGAGCTCGGCGTCCCGCTGGAGGTCGGCAGCGACCAGCAGGGCGGCGGCGGCGAGGAGATCGGCTACCGGATCCCCCCGCAGGACTACGAGCTGCCCGACATCCACCTGACGCCCGACGAGGCGGCGGTGCTCGGCCTCGCGGCGCGGGTGTGGCAGCGCGCCAGCATGGCCGAGGCGGCCTCGGGCGCGCTGCTGAAGCTGCGCGCGGCCGGCGTGGAGACCGACGTGACCACCGCCGCCGGGATCGAGCCGCGGGTCAACACCCAGGACCCGTCCTTCCCCGCGCTGTGGGAGGCGGTCCGCGACGGCCGCCCGGTCGCGTTCGACTACCAGGGCATCGGGCGGACGTCGGTGGCGCGCCGGCACCTCGACCCGTGGGGCGTGGTGAGCCGGCGGGGCCGCTGGTACGTGGTCGGGTTCGACCGCGACCGCGACGAGCAGCGGGTGTTCCGGCTGAGCCGCATCGTCGGGGAGGTGGCCCCGGACGGCCCGCCCGGGTCGGTGACGGTCCCCGACGGGGTGGACGTGCGGCGCATCGCGTTCGACTGGAGCGAGCCGCTCGGCGAGCCCCGCCCGGCGGCCGTCCGGCTGCGGCGGGGCGCGGCGCAGGGCCCGCGGCGGTGGGCCCGCGACGTCCGGCCGGTCGAGGAGCCGGGCTGGGACGGGGAGTGGGACGAGGCGGTCCTGACCTTCCGGGACGTCGACCGCTTCGCGCCCTACCTGGCGCGGTTCGCCGACGACGTGGTGGTGCTCGATCCGCCGGACCTGCGCGAGGCGGTGATCCAGCACCTGAAGTCGGTGCTGGCCGCGGCCGGGCCGCATCCGGCGGACGGGCGGGGAGAGCACGGGGGGACGGACGGCCGATGACGGCGAGGACGGCGGCGAAGACGCCCGCGAAGACGGCCGCGAAGACGGCGGCGACGACGTCCACGGACAGGCTCGCGCGCCTGCTGGCGCTCGTGCCGTACGTGGTGAACCGCGACTCGGTGATGCTCGGCGAGGCGGCCGCCGCGTTCGGGGTCACCGAGAAGCAGCTGATCGACGACCTGAACCTGCTGTGGTGCGTGGAGCTGCGCGCGCCCGACCCCTACTGCCCGATCGACCTGTCCTACGAGGGCGGCGAGATCACGGTCGCGGAGGCCGAGTCGATCGCCCGGCCGCTGCGGCTGAAGGTCGACGAGGCGAGCGCGCTGCTGGTGGCGCTGCGGATGCTGGCCGGGATCCCCGACCTGGACGACCGGGACGCGCTCAGCCGGGTGATCGCCAAGCTGGAGACCGCGGCGGGCGCCGCGGCGGCGGTGTCCAGCAAGGTCGCCGTGGAGGTGGACGCCCGGGGCGGGACGGGCGACTCGGCCCGCACCGCGGTCGGGGCCCTGCGCGACGCGATCGCGGCGGGCCGCCGCGTCCACCTGACGTACTACGTCCCCGCGCGGGACGAGAACACCGAGCGCGACGTCGACCCGATGCGGCTGCTGGTCGTGGAGGGCAACACCTACCTTGAGGGCTGGTGCCGCCGGGCTGAGGGGGTGCGGCTGTTCAAGCTGGACCGGATCGCCGACCTGTCGGTGCTCGACGTGCCCGCCGAGGTGCCGGACGACGCGGAGCCGATCGACGTGGACGCCGGCCTGTTCCGCCCCTCGCCGCAGGACGAGGCGGTCACCCTGGAGCTGTCCCCGCGCGGCCGGTGGGTCGCCGACTACTACCCGTGCGAGAGCGTGGAGGAGCTGGGGGAGGGGCGGCTCCGGGTCGTCCTGCGCACCCCGGACGCCCGCTGGGTGCGGGGCCTGGCGCTGCGGCTCGGCGACCAGGGCCGCGTCGTCGCCCCGGAGGCGGTCGCGGCCGGGGTGCGGGAGGACGCGGCGCGCGCGCTGGCCCGGTACGGCCTGGCCTGAGCGATCGGATAGCGTGGCGGTCGTGGCGTGGGTCTCGGTTTCGGTGTCGCTCGGTTTCGCCGGGCTGGCCGTGCTCGCCTGGTGCGCGGTCAAGGTGTGGCTCGGCGTCCGGCGTTTCGGACGTGAACTGGAACGCACCCGGCGGCGGCTGGAACCGAAACGGTCGGCGCTGCGCGATGAACTCTCCCGGCTCGAGGACGCTCGGTCGCCACAACCGCCCGGGGACGGCGTACGATCGTGCTGAGTGTCACCTGTTGAAGAGGATTGCCCATGCCGAACATCGGGACTCCCGAACTGCTCATCATCCTGCTGGTCGTCGTCCTGATCTTCGGGTCGGCGAAGCTGCCCCAGCTGGCCCGGTCGCTGGGCAAGTCGGCGCGCATCCTGAAGGCCGAGACCAAGGGCCTGCGCGAGGACGATGACGACGCGCCCGCCGACCGCCCCGCGAAGACCATGCCCGCCTCCCAGGGCGAGGACGCGCGCGAGAAGGCGGCGCGGCTGCGCGAGGAGGCGGCCCGGCTGGAGCGCGAGGCGGCCGCGGGCGAGGGCGGGCAGCGTCCCCGCGGCGCGCTGGGGTCGGGCGAGCCGATCCAGGGCGTGCCGGTGTCGGACCCCGGTCAGGCGCGCAAGGGCTGATCCGGCCCGCGCCCCCGTCCACCCCGACCCCCGAGCCGAATGCCGACGATGAAGCTGAACAGCCGCGACGCCGCCCCCGACGGCCGCATGCCCCTCATGGACCACCTCCGTGAGTTGCGGAACCGGCTCATCAAGGCCGTGCTGGCCTTCGCGGTCGGCGCGGTCATCGGCTGGCTCCTGTTCGACCCGGTCTGGGACTTCCTCAAGCAGCCGTACTGCTCGCTGCCCCAGTCCCACGTGGTCGACAAGGACCAGTGCTCCCTGTTCGTCAACGGGATCTTCTCCTCGTTCTTCCTGAAGCTGAAGATCTCCTGCATCATCGGCGGGGTCATCTCCGCGCCGTTCTGGCTGTACCAGCTCTGGGCCTTCGTGGCGCCCGGCCTGTACCAGCGCGAGCGGCGCTGGACGTACGTGTTCCTCGGCGCCGCGGTCCCGCTGTTCTTCGTCGGCACGGCCCTGGCCTACCTGACCGTCGACAAGGGGCTGGCGATCTTCCTGGGGTTCGTCGCCGACGACGTGAAGCCCCTCATCACGGTCGACAGCTACCTCAGCTACGTGCTGACGATGCTGCTGGTGTTCGGGCTGACGTTCGAGCTGCCGCTGTTCGTGGTCGTGCTGAACATGGCGGGCGTGCTGAGCTCGTCGCGGATCCGCCGGTCCCAGCGGCTGATCCTCTTCGGCATCTTCGTCTTCGCGGCGGTCGCCACGCCGAGCGCCGACCCGTTCACGATGCTCGCGCTCGCGCTGCCGACCGTGGCGCTGTTCGAGATCGCCGCGCTGCTCGCCTTCCTCAACGACCGCAGGCGCGCCCGCCGTCCCGACCCGTACGCGGGCCTGTCCGACGACGAGGCCTCGCCCCTCGACCTCGAGGCGATCGACGCCGAGCTGGAGAAAGGCGACCGGGCCCGCTGATTGGGTATCGGGCCGGTCGAAACCGTAGGCTCGAAGGTATGACCTCCCCCGACACCACGTCGGCCGGCGAGAGCCCGGCTCAGCGGTACGCCGCCTATCGCAGGCGGACCGCGGGGCACGGCCCGGCCCTGCTGGACTTCCGGACGCTCTACGACTTCGAGCTCGACGCGTTCCAGCTCGAGGCGTGCCAGGCCCTGGAGGACGGCAGCGGCGTGCTCGTCGCCGCCCCCACCGGTTCCGGGAAGACGGTGGTGGGGGAGTTCGCCGTCCACCTCGCCCTGACCGGCGGCACCAAGTGCTTCTACACCACGCCGATCAAGGCGCTGTCGAACCAGAAGTACGCCGACCTCGTCCGCCGGTACGGCCCGGAGAAGGTGGGCCTGCTCACCGGCGACAACAGCGTCAACGGGGAGGCGCCGATCGTCGTCATGACGACCGAGGTCCTGCGGAACATGCTGTACGCGGGCTCGCAGACCCTCGCCGGGCTGGCGTTCGTCGTGATGGACGAGGTGCACTACCTCGCCGACCGGTTCCGCGGCGCCGTCTGGGAAGAGGTGATCATCCACGTCCCGGACTCGGTGCGGATCGTGGCGCTGTCGGCGACCGTCAGCAACGCCGAGGAGTTCGGCGAGTGGCTGCACGAGGTCCGCGGCGACACGGCGGTGATCGTGGACGAGCACCGCCCCGTCCCGCTGTTCCAGCACATGCTGGTGGGGACGCGGCTGTACGACCTGTTCGTCGACACCGGCAGGAGCGGCGACCGGCAGGCCAGGCTGAACCCGCAGCTGACGCGCATGGCCGTGGAGGAGGTCCGGCGCGCCAAGGTCAACCAGGGGCGCCGCACCGGCCGCCGCCGCGCGCCGCGCCCGCAGCGGTTCCGGCCGCCCGCCCGGCCGGACGTGATCGAGCGGCTGGAGCGCGCCGGGCTGCTCCCGGCGATCACGTTCATCTTCAGCCGGGCCGGCTGCGACGCCGCCGTCCTGCAGTGCCTGCACGCCGGGATCCGGCTGACCTCCAAGGAGGAGGCCGAGGAGATCCGCGCGCACGCCGAGCTGCGCACCGCCGACATCGCGCCGGAGGACCTGCGGATCCTCGGCTACGGCGACTTCCTGGCCGCCCTGGAGCGCGGCGTCGCCGCCCACCACGCCGGGATGCTCCCCACGTTCAAGGAGGTCGTCGAGGAGCTGTTCACCCGCGGGCTGATCAAGGCGGTGTTCGCCACCGAGACGCTCGCGCTCGGCATCAACATGCCCGCCCGCACCGTGGTGATCGAGAAGCTGGACAAGTGGAACGGCGAGGCCCACGTCGACCTCACCCCGGGCGAGTACACCCAGCTCACCGGGCGCGCCGGGCGGCGCGGCATCGACGTCGAGGGCCACGCCGTCGTGGTGTGGGGCCCGAACGTCGAGCCCGCGTCCGTGGCCGGGCTGGCGGGCACCCGCACGTACCCGCTGAACTCCAGCTTCCGGCCGTCCTACAACATGGCCGTCAACCTCGTCGGCGCCGTCGGCATCGAACGCGCCCGCACGCTCCTCGAGGAGTCGTTCGCGCAGTTCCAGGCCGACCGCGCCGTGGTCGGCCTGGCCCGGCAGGTGCACAAGAACGAGCAGGCCCTCGAGGGCTACGCCAAGGCGGCCGAGTGCCACCTCGGCGACTTCATGGAGTACGCCGCGATGCGGCGGCGGCTGTCGGACCGCGAGTCGGAGCTGTCGCGCGAGCGCGCGGGCGCCCGCCGCGCCGAGGCGGCCCGGTCGCTGGAGCGGCTGCGGCCCGGCGACGTCATCCTCGTCCCGTCCGGGCGGCGCTCGGGCCTCGCCGTCGTCCTGGACCCGGGCGTCGGCCGCCGCTCCGACGGGCCCGCGCCGCTCGTGCTGACGGTGAACCGGTCCGTGCAGCGGCTGTCGATCCAGGACTTCCCGCGCGCCGTCGAGCCCGTCGAGCGGATCCGCATCCCGAAGTCCTTCAGCCCCCGCAACCCGCAGGACCGCCGCGACCTCGCCTCCACGCTGCGCAACAAGGTCCCGGACGACGTCCGCGAGCGCAGGCGCACGCGCGGCGACTCGCCCGCCACCGACGACGCCGAGATCACCGGGCTGCGCGCCGAGCTGCGCCGGCACCCGGTGCACGGCTGCGACAAGCGCGAGGAGCACGCCCGCTGGGCCGAGCGCTACCACCGCCTGGAGCGCGAGACCGAGCAGCTCCGGCGCCGCGTCGAGGGCCGCTCCCAGGTCATCGCCCGCACGTTCGACCGCGTCTGCGCCGTCCTGCAGCAGCTCGGCTACCTCGAGGGCGACTCCGTCACCGCCGAGGGGCGCCGCCTCGGCCGCATCTACAACGAGCTCGACCTGCTCACCGCCGAGAGCCTGCGCGAGGGCCTGTGGGAGAAGCTCGGCCCGGCCGAGCTGGCGGCGTGCGTGTCCGCCCTCGTCTACGAGTCGCGGCAGCCCGACGACGCCGCTCCGCCCCGCACGCCCCCCGGCCCCGCGCAGGACGCGCTGGCCGCGATGGTGCGGCTTTGGGGCCAGCTGGAGTCGGTCGAGCACGACAACCGGGTCTCGTTCCTGCGCGAGCCCGACCTCGGCTTCGCGTGGACCGCCTACCGGTGGGCCAAGGGCGACGACCTCGACGAGGTGCTGCTGGAGAGCGACCTCACCGCGGGCGACTTCGTGCGGGCCGTCAAGCAGCTGCTCGACCTGCTCGGGCAGGTCACCGACGCCGCGCCGCCGAACAGCCACATCCGCAAGACCGCCCGCCGCGCCATGGACGCCATGCGCCGCGGCGTCGTCGCCTACTCCTCGGTCGCCTAGGCGGTGCGGCGCCGGGCCCGCCGCGCCGAGAGGGTCCGGTCGACGCGGTAGGCGGCCAGGCGCACCAGGAGCGGCTCCGGCGGGCGCCTCAGCCACCCCGGCGTCAGGCGGTAGGTGAGGCCGGCCGTCCGCAGCAGCGCGCCGGCCGCCCGCCGGCGGGCCGGGGTCCACGGCAGGCCGAACCGCTCGCGCAGCTCGTCCGGCAGGAGCGCGGCCGTGACGAGCCGGAACACCGCGAGCCCGGGGAAGAGGATCCGCAGACGGCGGGGCCACAGGACGGCGGCGGCGACCTCGCGGGCGGTGTCGGTGACCTCCAGCGCGGCGAGCGCGTCGGCCATGTAGGCGCGGAACGCGGCGAGGTCGGGCGGCTGCGACTCCAGTGGGCAGCCGAGGACCTCGGCGACGAGCCTCGACTGCCGGTAGTACGCCTCGGCCAGGCCGGGGTCGTCGCCCCGCATGACGTGCTCGTAGACGTGCAGGGCCGAGTCGATGAGGGTCGCGTTGACCCACATCTGGAGGTCGGGGTCGTTGCCGGAGTAGCCCTCGCCGCGCACCGTCGTGTGGATGCCGCGGACCTTGGCCGCGATGCGCGCCACCTGCTCCGGCGTGCCGAAGGTGACGACGAGCAGGAAGTCGAGGGTGCCGAACAGCCGCGCCAGGGGGCGGTCGGCGAAGTCGCTGTGCTCGGCGACGCCGCGCGCCACGGCCGGGTGGGCGAGCTGCATGAGCAGGGCCCGGCCGGCCGCGAGGCCGACCAGCGGCTCGGCGGCCAGGCTCCGCAGTACGTCGCGCTCTCCGAGGCGGTCGGTCGTGATCTCGGACGGGGCGGTCACGGCGCCTCCCGGGGGTCGGATCCTGCCGGGTCATCCTCGCGCACCTATTGGCAGATGGTCAATAACACCCCGGCGCCCGCGGGAAAGACCCGGACGAACCCCGTTGAAGACTGCAATAACGACCAAGGCTGTGAAAGACCTCGTACAGCCCTGTTCTCGGTGGCACAATCAGGCGCTTCACCGGAACACGAGAAAGGCCCCGACCGTGGCCATCCGCGACAAGATGCGCGCCAACGCGGCCCACGTCCTGCAGCCGGGCGAGAACATCCAGGCGGTGTTCGGCGCCCAGACCACCAGCCAGTACTTCGCTCTGCTCTCGTACTGGATCATCATCTTCAGCAACGCCTACCGGGTCGTCGTGGTGACCGACCGGCGCATCCTCGTGTGCCGGTCCGGGCGGCTGCGCATGACGCCGGTCAACGAGGTCCTGCGGGAGCTGCCCCGCGGCACCCGGATCGGCCCGCCGAGCGGGCTGTGGTGGCGCTGCGAGACGCTCGGCGAGCGCCTCTACATCCACAAGCGGTTCCACAAGGACGTCAACGCCGCCGACGGCGTCGCCGCCTGACGCCCTCCCCGGCCCGACGCCCTGCCCGGTCCCCGGGCAGGGCGTCTCGTCGTCTCCGCCTCTGGCGCTCGTCCTCTCGGCCCAGGTCGGATCGGCTTCCAGGAGGAGATGGCTCCCGTTCCGGGGCGCTAGTGTGATCCTGATCACGGACCAACCGCGAGAGAGCGAGCCGGGAGAGGCATGATCGAGGCGGAGAACCTCACCAAGCGCTACGGCGACAAGACCGCCGTGGACGACCTGACCTTCACGGTCGCCCCCGGGCGGGTCACCGGGTTCCTCGGCCCGAACGGCGCCGGGAAGTCGACGACCATGCGGCTGCTGCTCGGCCTCGACCGGCCGGACCGCGGGGACGCCCGGATCCACGGCCGCCACTACCGCGACCTGAACGCCCCGATGCGCGTCGTCGGCGCGCTGCTGGAGGCGCGGGCCGTGCACACCGGCCGCAGCGCCTACAACCACCTGCTGTGCCTCGCCCAGACGCAGGGCATCGGCAGGAAGCGCGTCGACGAGGTGGTCGAGCTCGTCGGCCTCACCGGCGCCGCCCGCAAGCGCGCCGGCGGCTTCTCACTCGGCATGGGGCAGCGGCTCGGCATCGCCGCCGCGCTGCTCGGCGACCCGTCCGTGCTCATCCTGGACGAGCCCGTCAACGGCCTCGACCCCGAGGGCATCGTCTGGATCCGCACGCTCATGCAGCACCTCGCCGCCGAGGGCCGCACGGTGTTCGTCTCCAGCCACCTGATGAACGAGATGGCCGTCACCGCCGAGCACCTCATCGTCATCGGCCGCGGCCGGCTGATCGCGGACTGCTCCACCGAGGAGTTCATCGAGCGCAGTACCGAGAAGACGGTGATCGTGCGCAGCCCGGACGCCGCCCGCCTCGCCGCCCTCGTCACCGCCGAAGGGGGCAGCGCCGTCCCGGACGGCGACGGGCTGCTCACCGTGACGCACATGGAGGCGCCCCGCGTCGGGGAGCTGGCCGCCGCCGAGGGGATCGTCCTGCACGAGCTCACCCCGACCCGCGGCTCGCTGGAGTCGGCGTTCATGGAGCTGACCCGCGACAGCGTCGAATACGGCGCGGCGGGCGCGGGCGCGCCCGTGCCGGCCGCCGTCCCCGCCCAGGAGGGGGAGACCCGATGACCACGGCCACCACGCCCGCCGCCGACCCCGCCGAGCACCCCCGGCCGGGCTTCGGGCGGCTGCTGCTCTCCGAGTGGACGAAGATCCGCACCGTCCGGTCCACGCTCTGGACGCTGATCCTGCTCGTCCTCCTCGACCTCGGCTTCACCGCGCTGTTCGTCGGCCTCACCGTCGCGCAGTGGGACAAGACCGATCCCGCCGACCGCGCCCAGGTCGTCGCCGACCCGACCGGCTTCATCCTCGGCAGCGGGTTCTTCCTCAGCCAGCTGACCATCTGCGTGCTCGGCGTGCTGGTCATCGCCTCGGAGTACTCCACCGGCATGATCCGCGCGAGCCTGCTCGCGGTGCCGCGGCGGCTGCCCGTGCTGTGGGCCAAGTCCCTGGTGTTCGCGGCGGTCGTCCTCGTCCTCGGCGTCGCGGTCTCGTTCGCCTCGTTCTTCATCGGCTCGGCGCTCATCGGCGACAAGGCCGAGGTCTCGCTCGCCGACGAGGGCGTGCTGCGCGCCGTCGTCGGCGGCGGCCTCTACCTGGCGATGCTCGGGCTGTTCGCCCTGGCGATCGGCGCGATCGTGCGGCACACCGCCGGCGGCATCACCGGCGTCATCGGGTTCGTGCTGGTGCTGGCGCCGCTCGCGCAACTGCTGCCGGGCAGCATCGGCGACCACATCCACGCCTACCTGCCGTCCGAGGCGGGCCATCTCATCGCCCAGGCCCGCCAGGGCCAGAACGACCTGCTGACCCCCTGGCAGGGGTACGGGGTCTTCGCGCTCTGGACGGCCGCGCTGCTCGCCGTCGCCGCCGTCCTGCTCAAGCGCCGCGACGCCTAGCGGTGTTTCTCGGTCCCGGCCCGCGGCATCGGGGGAGTACCGGCTGGTCGCCGGGTACGGGAAGGGCATGCTGGACCAGCCCGAGGAGAGGGAGTCACGGCCGAACGCGCTCCGCGACTACGCCCTCATAGCCGACGGGGAGCGCGGTGCCCTCGTGGGCCCGGACGGGGACTACGCGTGGATGTGCTTCCCGGCGTGGGACTCGCCGCCCGCCTTCGGGGGCCTCCTCGGCGGCCCCGGCGCCTACGTGGTCCAGCCCGCGGCCCGGCGGTGGGTCTGGGGCGGCTACTACGCCGACCGCGGGCTCATCTGGCACAGCCGGTGGGTGACCGGCGACGGCGCCATCCTGGAGTGCCGCGAGGCCCTCGCGCGCCCGGCGGTCTCCGACCGGGCGGTCGTCCTGCGGAGCTGCCGGGCCGTGCGGGGCCGGTCCCGCGTCCGCGCCCTGCTGGACGTGCGCACCGGCCCGGGCGCCGCCCGGATGCGGGACCCGCGCCGCGCCGGCGCTGAGTGGACGGCCCGCGGCGGCGGCGCGGCGCTGCGCTGGCTGGGCGCGGAGGAGGCCGTCGTGCGGGCGGGCGGCGACGGCGCGCCCGTGCTCGACCTCGCCTTCGACCTGGAGGAGGGCGAGACCCGCCACCTCGTCCTCGAGATCGCGGCGGGCGGGGGCGGCGGACCGCTGGACGCCGCCGCGCTCTGGGAGGCCACCGAGCGGGACTGGCACGAGGCCGTGCCGCACTGCCGCGACACGATCGCGCCGCGCGACGCCCGTCTCGCCTACTCCGTCCTCACCGGCCTCACCGCCTCCGGCGGCGGGATGGTCGCCGCCGCCACGACGGCGCTGCCGGAGCGCTCGAACGAGGGCCGCAACTTCGACTACCGCTACGCCTGGATCCGCGACCAGTGCTTCGCGGGGCGGGCCGTCGCCGTCCACGGCGGGCCGCCCGGACTCCTGCGCGACGCCGTGGGGTTCGTGTCCGCCCGCGTCCTCGCCGACGGGGACCGGCTGAAACCCGCCTACACCGTCAGCGGCGGGAAGGTGCCGGACGAGAGCGCCAGCGGCCTGCCCGGCTACCCCGGCGCCCAGGCGGTCGTCGGGAACAAGGCCGGCGACCAGTTCCAGCTCGACGCGCTGGGGGAGGCCCTGCTGCTGCTGTCCGCCGCCGCCGAGCACGACCGCCGCGAGCCGGAGGCGGTGGAGGCCGCCCGCGTCGCGGCCGACGCGGTCGCCCGCAGCTGGACCCGGCCCGAGGCGGGGATCTGGGAGATCCACGACGACCTGTGGACGCATTCGCGCCTGACCTGCGTCGCCGGCCTGCGCCAGGCGGCCCGGACGCTGGCGGGCCGCGCCGAGGCCGGCCGGTGGACCGCGCTCGCCGACGCCATCCTCGCCGAGACCTCCCGCACCTCGCTCACCCCCCAGGGCCGCTGGAAGCGCGCGCCCGATGACGACCGCGTGGACGCGGCGCTGCTGATCCCGCCGCTGCGGGGCGCGCTCCCGAGCGACGACCCGCGCACCGCCGCGACGCTGCGGGCGGTGCGCGAGGACCTCGTCGAGGAGGGGTTCGTCTACCGCTACCGGGTCGGGGACCGGCCGCTCGGCGTGGCCGAGGGCGCCTTCATCCTCTGCGGCTTCTTCCTCGCGCTCGCCGAGGACCGCCAGGGCCACACCGCCCGCGCCCTCGCGACCTTCGAGCGGACCCGGTCGGGCTGCGCGACCAGCGGCCTGTTCTCCGAGGAGTACGACGTCAGGCAGCGGCAGCTGCGCGGCAACATGCCCCAGGCGTTCGTGCACGCCCTCCTGCTGGAGGCCGCCCACCGCCTGGCGCACTGATCCCCGGGGAGGCCGGGCCGGAAATCCGGGCGCCGCGATTGAAGCGCGGTTTCCGGGATAGTCGCTTCGACATGGCTGTATCGGCGGAGGGCACCAGGCAGGAGCAGAGGCGGGACGCCGCGGCGTCCCGCGGGCGGGACGCGCTGCGGCGCGCGCTCACCGAGCGGGTGGACGGCGAGGTCCGGTTCGATCCCGGCTCGCGGGCCGCCTACTCCCACGACTCGTCCAACTACCAGCAGCCGCCCATCGGGGTGGTGGTCCCGCGGACGGTCGAGGCCGGCGCGGAGGCCGTCCGGGTCTGCGCCGAGCACGACGTCCCGGTCCTGTCCCGCGGCGGCGGGACGAGCCTGGCGGGGCAGTGCGTCAACGACGCCGTGGTCGTCGACTGGTCCAAGTACTGCCGCGCGCTGGTCTCGGTCGACCCGGAGGCGCGCCGCGCCGTCGTCGAGCCCGGCGCGTGCCTGGACGACCTGAACGAGCGGCTGTCGGAGCACCGGCTGATGGTCGGCCCGAAGCCCTCCACCCACGACACCTGCACGATCGGCGGGATGATCGGCAACAACTCGTGCGGCGCGTCCGCGCAGGCGTACGGGAAGATGGTCGACTCCGTCGTGCGGCTGGAGGTGCTGACCTACGACGGGCTGCGGATGTGGGTCGGCGAGACCTCGGACGGGGAGTACGAGCGGATCCTCGCCGAGGGCGGCCGGCGCGCCGAGATCTACCGGGCGCTGCGCGACCTGCGCGACGACGGCATGGAGCTGATCCGCACCCGCTACCCCGACATCCCGCGCCGGGTGTCCGGCTACAACCTGGACTCGCTGCTGCCGGAGAAGGGCTTCGACGTGGCCCGCGCCCTCGTCGGCTCGGAGGGCACGCTCGTCACCGTCCTGCGCGCGGAGATCTGCCTTGTGCCGGTCCCGGCGTTCGAGTCGCTCGCCGTCCTCGGCTACGACGACATCGCGGCCGCCGGGGACGCCGTGCCGCGCGTCCTGCCCTCGGATCCGCTCGCGCTGGAGGGCATGGACGAGCAGCTCCTCGACCTGGCCAAGCGCGACCACCTCGCCGCGCCCCGGGTGGTGGAGGACATGCCGGAGGGAGCGGGCTGGCTCATGGTCCGCTTCGGCGGCGACACCGAGGACGAGGCCGACGGCAGGGCCCGCGCCCTTCTCGAGGAGATCGAGAACGGGCCGAACCCGCCGCGCTGCACGTTCGTGCACGACCCGCACGAGGAGGAGCTGCTCTGGAAGGTGCGCGAGGCGGGGCTGGGCGCGACCGCCTACCCGCCCGGGCAGCCCGACACGCACGAGGGCTGGGAGGACTCCGCGGTCCCGCCCGACCGGCTCGGCGACTACCTGCGCGACTTCCGCGCCCTCGTCGAGGAGTTCGGCTACGGCCCCGTCTCCCTCTACGGGCACTTCGGGCAGGGGTGCGTGCACACCCGCATCCCGTTCGACCTGGAGGACGAGCGCGGGACCTCCCGGTACCGCCGCTTCGTCGAGCGCGCCGCCCGCCTCGTCGCGGACTACGGCGGGTCGCTGTCGGGCGAGCACGGCGACGGCCAGGCCCGCGGCGAACTCCTGCCGATCATGTTCGGGGACGAGGTGGTCCGGCTGTTCGAGCGGTTCAAGGCGGTCTTCGACCCGGGCAACCGGATGAACCCCGGCAAGATCGTCCACCCGTACCGGCTGGACGACGACCTCGACCACCTCGCCTACGACCCAGCCGAGCCGGACACCTACTTCTCGTTCCCCGACGACCACCACCGCTTCACCCACGCCGCGTCCCGCTGCGTCGGGATCGGCAAGTGCCGGGCGTCGTCGGGCGGCGTCATGTGCCCGAGCTACCGGGTGACGGGGGAGGAGGAGCACTCCACCCGCGGCCGGGCCCGCGTCCTGATGGAGATGATGCGCGGGATGCCCGGCGGCGGCACGCCGAACCCGTCGGTGCCGGGGCCGGGCGGCGCCGCCGTCATCACCGACGGCTGGCGGTCCGAGGACGTCCGCGACGCCCTGGACCTGTGCCTGGCGTGCAAGGGCTGCCGCAGCGACTGCCCGGTCAACGTGGACATGGCCACCTACAAGGCCGAGTTCCTCGCCCACCACTACAAGGGCCGGATCCGTCCGCCCGCCCACTACACGATGGGCTGGCTGCCCCTGTGGGCCCGGATCGCGGCGCTCGCGCCGGGCGCCGCCAACGCAGCGCTGAACGCCCCCGGCCTGGGCGGGATCGCCAAGCGGGCCGGCGGGATCGACCCGCGCCGCGAGATGCCCCGGTTCGCCGGCGAGCGGTTCACCGACTGGTTCAGGCGCCGGCCCCCGCGCGGCGGGGGCAGGCGGGTCGTGCTGTGGCCCGACACCTTCACGAACAACTTCCACCCGCACATCGGCAAGGCCGCCGTCCGGGTCCTGGAGGCGACCGGCCACCGGGTCGAGGTCCCGCCGGTCCCGCTGTGCTGCGGCCTGACCTGGATCTCCACGGGGCAGCTCGGCGTGGCGGCCCGCGTGCTGCGCCGCACCGTCCGGGCGCTCGCGCCCAGGCTGCGCGACGGCGTCCCGGTGGTCGGGCTGGAGCCGAGCTGCACGGCGGTGTTCCGCGCCGACGCCCCCGAGCTGATGGAGGGCGACGCGGTCGAGGACGACGTCAAGCGGCTCCGCGACCAGACCCGCACCCTCGCCGAGCTGCTCGACGAGCACCAGGAGGAGTCCGGCGGCGCCTCGCCCGGCGCGTCCCACGACGTGGTCGCCGGGCTCGACACGCCGAAGGTCGGCGCGATCGCCCAGCCGCACTGCCACCAGCACGCCGTGATGGGCTTCGGCGCCGACCAGCGGGTGCTGTCGCGCGCCGGGGTGGACGTGCGGACGCTCGACGTCGGCTGCTGCGGTCTCGCGGGGAACTTCGGCTTCGAGGCCGGCCACTACGAGGTCTCCACCGCGATAGCCGAGCAGGGCGTCTGGCCCGAGGTCCGGGACGCCGCGCCCGGGACGGAAGTCCTGGCCGACGGGTTCTCCTGCCGGACGCAGATCGAGGCGGGGACCGGCGCCCGGCCGCGCCATCTCGCCGAACTCCTCGCCGATCTGCTACCCCAGGACGACGGTCCGTGACCGGCGGTGGAGCGGTCCCGGGCCGCGTTGGCGCGCGCGTGACCGGCCCCTGTAGAAAGTCGTCATGAACGCGCTGGACGACGACGGCGTCGACGCGGTGACCTCGGCGCTCCTGACGGCGTCCCGGCTGCTGGTGGCGGTCTCGGTGCGCTCCCTGGCGGCCGCGGAGGGCGCCGTCACGCTGCCGCAGTTCCGTCTCCTGGTGGTGCTGTCCTCGCAGGGGCCGGCCAAGCTCGTGACGCTCGCCGGCCTCCTGGAGGTCAACCCCTCGACGGCGCTGCGCATGGTGGACCGGCTGGCCGCCGCCGGGCTGGTGGACCGGCAGGCGAGCCCCGACAGCGGCCGCGAGGTCCGCATCCAGCTCACCCCGGCCGGGCGCGGCATCGTCGACGACGTGACCGCCCGCCGCCGCGCCGACATCGCCGCGGTGGTGTCCCGGATGCCGGCCGGGCAGCGGCGCGCCCTCGTCGACGCCCTGCGCGCCTTCACCGAGGCCGGCGGCGAGCCGCCGCTGACCTCGCTGTCGCAGCTCGGCTGGACCTGAGCGCGGGGCCGAACCGGTCCGCGTCCGGCCGAGATCCCGTCGAACCGCCGCGCCCGGACGCGCGTACTGCGCATCGACGCCCCTTCCCCCCAGACCGAAAGGCGGCGGCGGATGCGAGAACCCCGACCGGTCGTCGCGGCGCTGTGCGGCCTCGCCGCGGCGCTGCTGCTCGGCGCCTGCGCGCCGATCGGCCGCCAGGCCTCCGACGGCGGCGCCGTGGCGCCGCAGGCGGGCGCCGCGGACGCGGCGCAGTCGACCGTCGACACCCCGTGGGGGCCGCTCGGCCCCGCCGACCGCGAGCTGATCGTGAAGGTCCGGCAGGCGGGGCTGTGGGAGATCCCCGTCGGCCGGGAGGCCGAGCGCCGCGCCGCCCGGGCCGCGACCCGGCGCAACCTCGGCGAGATCGCCCGCCAGCACGTGCGCCTGGACGCGCTGGACCGGGCCGTCGCCGCGAAGCTGAACGTACCGCTGCCGAACCAGCCCACCCCCGACCAGCAGAGCTGGATGTCGGAGATCACCGGCAAGTCCGGCAACGACTACGACCGGACCGCCGTCGCCCGGCTGCGGATGGCGCACGGGCAGATCTACCCGGCGATCGGAGCGGTCCGCGGCAGCACCCGCAACACTCTCGTGCGGGACTTCTCCGAGCAGTGCGAGACGTTCGTGCGCACTCACATGCGGCTGCTGGAGGGCACGGGCTTCGTCACCGGCGACATGCTGCCCGATCCGCCGCAGGCCACGGGAGCGCCCCCCGCCGGGAGCCCGGGCCAGCCGCACAGCCCGGCTCCGCCCGCGACCTCGCTGCTCGGCGGCGGGCAGTAGGCCGGGCCGGGGAGCCGTGCGAGGGCGCCCCGGTCAGGCGGGCAGCTCGGCGAGCAGCTCGTCCAGGGTCGCGCCGAGCGGGGCGTCCAGGGTGACCAGGGCGTGCGGGTCGCCGCGGGTCGCGCCCCGGTTGACGATGGCCACCGGCACGCCGTGCCGCGCCGCGTGCCGGACGAACCGGTAGCCCGACAGCACGGTCAGCGACGACCCGAGCACCACCAGCGCGCCCGCCCGCTCGGTCAGCGCGTAGCAGTCCCGGACGCGGGCCGGCGGCACGTTCTCCCCGAAGAAGATCACGTCGGGCTTGAGTGCGCCGCCGCACCGCTCGCAGCCCACGATCCGGAACGCCTCGACGGCCTCGTCGGGCAGGACGGCGTCGCCGTCGGGGTTGACCGCCTCGGCGCCGGCCGCCCAGCCGGGGTTGGCCTCGCGCAGCCGCTCGTCCAGCCGCTCGCGCGCGGACCGCTCCCCGCAGGCCAGGCAGAGGACGCGGTCCAGCGCGCCGTGCAGCTCGATCACCTCGCGCGCCCCGGCGGCCTGCTGGAGCCCGTCGACGTTCTGGGTGATGATCCCGGCCAGCAGGCCGCGCCGCTGCAGTTCGGCGACCGCGCGGTGCCCCGCGTTCGGGCGGGCCCGCGCGATGTGCCGCCAGCCGATGTGGCTGCGCGCCCAGTAGCGGCGGCGCGCCGCCTCGCTCCCGGTGAAGGCCTGGTAGGTCATCGGCGCCGCGCGCCGCCGGCGGCCCGTCTCCCCGCGGTAGTCGGGGATGCCCGACTCGGTCGACAGGCCCGCCCCGCTCAGCACCACCACGTCGCCGTCCGAGACGAGGTCGGCCAGCATCCGCAGTCCGGTCCGCGTCCCGCTCTCCACAGCCTCCGTCACCCTTCCATGGTGCACGACCGGGACGGGTGCGGCACGGTGCGCCCCCCGGGGGCGAAGCGGCGGCGGGGAGGAGCGCGCCCGTTCCCGCGTCCCCACATGCCGGGCATGTCGGTTGTGAGGCCCAGTTAACGCGGGGATGACGGCGGCGATGCCTCCGGGAAATACGGGCCGCCGACGATCGGGGCCATGGGAGCCGACAGCAGACCGGACAAGCGCCTGGTCGTCGCCGGCCACGGGCCGGCCGCGCACCGCCTGGTGGAGGCGGTGCGCGAGCGCGACACCGCCGGCACGTGGACGATCACGGTGATCGGCGAGGAGCCCAGGACCGCCTACGACCGGGTGGCGTTGACGACGCATCTGGAGGGCGCCGACCTCGCCTACCCGGCGCACGACGGCGCGGTCACCGTGCGGACGGGCGAACGGGTCACCGGGATCGACCGCGCCGCCCGGACCGTCACGACCTCGGCGGGGGGCGCCGTCGCCTACGACGCGCTCGTCCTGGCCACCGGGTCGTCGCCGTTCGTGCCCCCGGTCGAGGGCAGGGACCTGCCGGGGGTGTTCGTCTACCGAACGATCGACGACCTGGACGCGATCCGCGCCTACGCGCGCGGCAAGGAGACCGGGGCCGTCGTCGGCGGCGGACTGCTGGGCCTGGAGGCGGCCCGCGCGATCCAGGGCCTCGGCCTGCGCAGCGGCGTCGTTGAGGTGGCGCCCTGGCTGATGCCGCGCCAGCTGGACGAGGGCGGCGGCGCGATGCTGCGCCGCCACATCGAGGCGCTCGGCATGGCCGTGCACGCGGGCACCCCGATGCGCGCCCTGGAGGCGGGGGAGGACGGCTCCGTCCGCCGCGTCGTCCTGGAGGACGGCACGGTGGTCGACGCGGAGGTCGTGGTGTTCTCCGCCGGGATCCGCCCGCGCGACGAGCTGGCACGCGGCTGCGGCCTGCCGGTGGGGGAGCGCGGCGGGATCGTGGTGGACGCCTCCTGCCGCACCGAGGACCCCGCCGTCTTCGCGATCGGCGAGTGCGCCCTGGTCGGCGGCGCGGTGTACGGGCTGGTCGGGCCCTGCTTCTCCATGGCCGAGGTGGTCGCCGACCGGCTGCTGTCCGAGGCGAGCACCGCGGTGTTCGAGGGCGCCGACATGTCGACCAAGCTCAAGCTGATGGGCGTCGACGTCGCCAGCTTCGGCGACCCGTTCGCCGGCCCCGAGCAGGGCGCCCTCGGCGTCACCTACACCGACCCCGTCGCCGGCGTCTACAAGAGGCTCGTCGTCAGCGACGACGCGCGGACCCTGCTCGGCGGCGTCCTCGTCGGCGACGCCGAGTCCTACGGAACGCTGCGCGCCCACGTCGGCGGGAGCCTTCCGGGCGCGCCCGAGCAGATGCTGTTCGGCGGGACCGAGGCCGCGGGCGGCGACCTGCCCGGCGCGACCGTCATCTGCTCCTGCAACAACGTCACCGCCGAGGGCATCCGCTGCGCGATCGCCGAGCACTCCCTCACCGACGTGCCGGGCGTGAAGGACTGCACCCGGGCCGGGACGAGCTGCGGCAGCTGCGTCCCGCTGGTGAAGCGGATCCTGGACGCCGAGCTGACCGCCGCCGGGATCGAGGTCAGCAAGGCGCTCTGCGAGCACTTCGCCTACAGCCGCGCCGAGCTGTTCGACATCGTCCGGGCGGGGCGGGTCACGAGCTTCACGCAGCTCGTCGAGGAGCACGGGACGGGCCGCGGCTGCGACATCTGCAGGCCCGTCGTCGCCTCCATCCTCGCCAGCCTCGGCAACGGCCACATCCTGGAGGGCGAGCAGGCGGCGCTGCAGGACACCAACGACCACTTCCTCGCCAACCTGCAGAAGAACGGCACCTACTCGGTGGTCCCGCGGGTCCCCGGCGGGGAGATCACCCCCGAGCGGCTCATCGTGATCGGGGAGGTGGCGCGCGACTTCGGCCTCTACACCAAGATCACCGGCGGGCAGCGGATCGACCTGTTCGGCGCCCGCGTCGAGCAGCTGCCCGAGATCTGGCGGCGGCTCGTCGAGGCCGGGTTCGAGTCCGGCCACGCCTACGGCAAGGCGCTGCGCACGGTGAAGTCGTGCGTCGGGTCAACCTGGTGCCGCTACGGCGTCCAGGACTCGGCCGCGATGGCGATCCGGCTGGAGCTGCGGTACCGGGGGCTGCGCGCCCCGCACAAGCTGAAGTCGGCCGTGTCCGGCTGCGCCCGCGAGTGCGCCGAGGCGCAGAGCAAGGACTTCGGCGTCATCGCCACCGAGAACGGCTGGAACCTCTACCTCGGCGGGAACGGCGGCATGCGGCCCCGGCACGCCGACCTGTTCGCCACCGACCTCGCCGACGACGAGCTGATCACCCTCATCGACCGGTTCCTGATGTTCTACATCCGCACCGCCGACCGGCTGCAGCGCACCGCGACCTGGCTGGAGTCCCTCGACGGCGGCCTGGACTACCTGCGCGAGGTCATCGTGGACGACCGGCTCGGCATCTGCGCCGACCTCGACGCCGCCATGGCCCGCCACGTCGCGTCCTACTCCGACGAGTGGCGCGACACCCTCGACGACCCCGAGCGGCTCCGCCGGTTCGTCTCGTTCGTGAACGCGCCGCAGACCCCCGACCCGAGCATCGCCTTCGGGACCGAGCGCGACCAGATCCGACCCCTGCCCCTGGAGGTGAAGCGGTGAGTCCCGCAGACGCCGCCGGCATCGTCGTCGTCGGCAACGGCATGGCCGGCTCGCGGTTCGTGGACGAGCTGCGGGCCCGGGACGCCGCCACGCCGGTGACGGTGTTCGGCGCGGAGGCGCAGCGCCCCTACAACCGGATCCTGCTGTCGAACGTCCTGGCCGGGATGACGCGGCCCGACCACATCAGCCTGGTCGACGCCGCCTGGTACGCCTCCCACGGCGTGGACGCCCGGCTCGGCGTCGAGGTCACCCGCATCGACCGCGAGGCGCGGACCGTCCACGCCTCGGACGGGACCGTCACCCCCTACGGGACGCTCGTCCTCGCGACCGGCAGCACCGCGTTCATCCCGCCGATGCCGGGCCTGCGGGACGGCCTGCCGCGCGGCGCGCAGGTCTTCCGCACCCTGGAGGACTGCCGCCGCATCTCCGAGCTGGCCGAGTCGGCGCGCCGGGCGGTCGTCATCGGCGGCGGCCTGCTCGGCATCGAGGCCGCGCGCGGGCTCATGGGGCGCGGGCTGGAGGTGACCGTCCTGCACCTGGCCGGGCACCTCATGGAGCGCCAGCTCGACCCCGCCGCCGGGAAGGTCCTGGCCCGCACGCTGGCGGCCCTCGGCATCGGCACCCGGCTGCAGGCCGAGGTGGCGGGGCTGCGCACCGCCGGCGGCGCGGTGACCGGCGTCGAGCTGGGCCTGCCCGGCGGCGGGACGGAGGTCATCGACACCGACCTGGTCATCCTGGCCTGCGGCGTGCGGCCCGAGGTGTCGCTCGCCCGGGAGGCGGGCCTGGCGGTCGGCCGGGCCGTGGTCGTCGACGACGAGCTGCGGTCGGTCACCGACCCGTCCGTGCGCGCCATCGGCGAGTGCTCCGAGCACCGCGACGAGGTGTACGGGCTGGTGGCGCCCGCGTGGGAGCAGGCGGCGGTGCTCGCGGGCCTGCTCGCCGGCACCGAGCCCGCGGCGCGGTTCACCGGCGCCCGCCAGATCACCCGGCTAAAGGCCGCCGGGATCGAGCTGGCGTCGATGGGCGAGACGCACTTCGGCGACGACGACGAGGACGTGGAGGTCGTGCGATTCACCGACGCCGCGCGCGGCACCTACAAGAAGGCGGTGATCAGGGACGGGCGCCTGATCGGCGCGATCCTGCTCGGGGAGACCTCCACCGCCGGGACGCTCACCCAGCTCTACGACCGGGCCGCGCCGCTGCCCGCCGAGCGCCTCGGCCTGCTGTTCCCCGGCGCCGGCGGCGCCGCCGAGGCCGAGTCGCCGCTGCGGATGCCGGACGCGGCGACCGTCTGCCAGTGCAACAACGTCAGCAAGGGCCGGATCCGCGCCTGCTGGCAGGGCGGCGCCCGCACGGCCGACGCCGTCGCGCGGGAGACCCGGGCGAGCACCGGCTGCGGGAGCTGCCGCTCCGCCGTGGAGGGCATCCTCGCCTGGCTGGACGAGCAGGACACCGTCGGCGCCGCGTGAGGGGCGGCGGGTAGGCTCCGCCGCATGCTCGACGGACGCCCGCTGATCGACGCGCACGTGCACGCCGCCCGGCTGCCCACGCTCCGCCCGGCCTGGCGGCGCTGGGCCGAGGAGTTCGGCTCGTCCCACCCGTGGCAGGACCTCTACGACGACGAGGGCGCCCTCGTCCCCGAGCGGGTCGACGCCTACTTCGAGGCCGAGGGCGTCGACATCGCCCTGCTGCTGTGCGAGTACAGCCCGCGGACCACCGGCACGCAGCCCATCGAGGACCTGCGGCCGCTCCTGGAGCACAACCCGCGGCGCTTCAGGCCGATCGCCAACGTGAACCCGCACCTGCACTACCCGGTCGACGCCGAGGTCGAGCGGCAGCTCGGGTTCGGCGCCGCCGCGCTCAAGCTCCACCCGGTGCACGGCGGGTTCAGCGTCGCCGACCCCGAGCTCTACCCCGCCTACCAGGTGTGCCGTGACGCCGGGGTCCCCGTCGTCGTGCACTGCGGGACGAGCTCGTTCCCCGGCTCGGCCAACCGGTACGCCGACCCGACGCCGGTCGACGACGTGCTGCGGCTGTTCCCCGGCCTCACCTTCGTCCTCGCCCACGGCGGCCGCGGCTGGTGGTACGACGCCGCCGCGTTCCTCGCGCTGTCGCGCGAGGAGGTGTGGATCGAGCTGTCGGGGCTGCCGCCCCGGCGGCTCCCCGAGTACTACGCCCGGCACGACCTGCGGCGCCTGGCCCGCAAGTTCGTCTTCGGCACCGACTGGCCGGGCGTGCCCGGCGTCGCCCGCAACGCCCGCGCCGTCGGCGCCGCCCTCGACCTGGACGAGGAGACCCTCGGGCTCGTCCTCGGCGGCAACGCCCTCCGGATCTACAAGGACCTGGCCCTCCCGCCGGCGCCCACGCGAAAGGACCACCCATGACCGACGCCGACCCCTTCACCGACGAGGTCGCGGGGCAGATCGCGCGCCACATGAACGAGGACCACGCCGCCGACTGCCTGACGATCTGCCGCGCGCTCGGCGGCCGCCCTGGGGCGACCGCGGCCCGGATGACCGGCCTGGACGCGGAGGGCATCGAGTTCGCCGTCGCGGACGGCGGGGTCGAGCACACCGTCCGGATCCCGTTCGGCGAGCGGCTCACCGAGCGCGCCCAGGTGCGCCGCGAGGTCGTCCGCATGACCGAGCGGGCCCGTGCCGCGCTCGCCGAGCGCCGGGACGTTCCGGACGGCCCGTAAGGCGGCCGGCGGGCCGGGTGCCGGGCCGGCGCCGCGCCCACCGGGGAACCCGGTGAGCAGCCGCGCCGCGACGCGGCGTGACCGGCACGGGCTGTTCTGTGGTGCTAATCCGGATATCGGACAGCCGGAAAGGGAGCCCGGTTTCGGGGGCGGGCTGGAGGAGATCCGGTAGGCACCCGAGGGGCCCGCGGTGGGCCCCCGACCCCCACGGAGGCCGACATGCTCGCGATCGTCGCCGCGATCGTCTTCGCCCTTGCCCTGCTGTTCGACCTGGCCGACATCACCTCGGACGCCATCAACAACGGCACCCTGACCGTCCTCGGCCTGCTGCTGCTCGCCCTGCACCTCGGCGGCGTCGGCACCGGCACCTCGGCGGGCTGGCGGCCGCGCCGCCGCGCCCGCCGCTGACGGCGGCGCGGGACTCACTCAGCGCGGGAGAAGCGGACCCGGCGGCGCGCCGGGTCCGCCTCCTCCAGCCGCACCTTGACCTGCTCGCCGAGCGGCAGCCCCTCCCCGTCGCAGCGGCCGAACACCGGCGGCGCCACCAGCTGGACGCGCCCGCCCGTGCGGTCGCCGTTGACGTCCACGACCACCGCGTCGAACACGTCCCCGACGTGGTCGCGCAGGAGGAGCGCCTCGACCAGGTCGACGCAGGCGTGGTCGATGTCCGCGCCCCGGCGCAGCGCCCGCTGCATCGCCTCGGGCAGCTCCGGCAGCGCCTCCCGCGCCCAGCCCGGGACGGGGCGGCCGGCCGCCAGGGCCAGGCACACCTCCGTGGCGTACCGGTCGGCCAGCCGCCGGATCGGCGCGGTGACGTGCGCGTACGGGGCGGCGACGGCGGCGTGCACGGCCTGCTCGGGCGGCGTCCCGTCGAACGCGGTGTAGCCGGCGCCGCGCATCAGCCCGGCCGCGTCGTGCAGGAACGCCGCGTGCCGGGGCAGCGCCGGGTCCAGGGCGCGGACGATGTCGCCGTACGAGGCGTCCCCCGGCCAGGAGACGCCGAGCGCGCGGGCGGCCAGCCGCAGCCGCTCGACGGCCTCGGCGGGCGCGGGCGCCATGGTGCGCAGCAGTCCGACGCCGCCGTCCAGCATCAGCCGGGCCGCGGCCCGCCCGGTCAGCAGCGAGATCTGCGCGTTCCACGCCTCGGTCGCGAGGTCGCCGCGCAGCTTCAGCGCCCAGCCGCCGCCCGCGTGCACGACCTCCTGCTCGGGCAGCGGCAGGCTCACGCCGCCGCGCGCGGCCTCCGCCGCGATGAGCCGCTCGCCGATCTCGCCGAGCAGCGCGATCCGCGGGTCGCCGCCGTCGCGCCGGGCGGTGGCGTAGTCGAGCCGGGCGCGGCTGCGGACGACGGCGCGCCGCACGTCGACGCCGGTGATCCGCCCGGCGTCGTCGATGTCGATCGTCCAGGCCACGGCCGGGCGCTCCCGGCCGGGCAGCAGGCTCGCGCTGCCCTCCGAGAGCGGGCGGGGGTGCAGCGGCGCGTTCGCGTCCGGCAGGTACAGCGTCACGCCCCGGGCGCGGGCCTCGGTGTCGAGCGCGCCGCCCGGGCGGACGAACCCGGCCACGTCCGCGATCGCGTACCGCACCCGGTGCCCCGGTCCGCGCCGCTCCAGGTGCATCGCCTGGTCGAGGTCGAGCGAGCCGGGCGGGTCGAGGGTGAAGAAGGGGACGTCGCGCAGGTCGACGCGGCCGTTGGACGGGGGCGCGGACGCGGCGGCCTCGGCGAGGGCGGCGGGCGGGAACGCGCCGGGCACCGAGAACTCGGCGCGGATCCGGTCGAGCCCCGCGCGGACCTCGGCGTCGGCCTGGGCGGTACGCAGTCGCAGCGGTCGGCGCGGCACACAACCGAGCGTACGGGACGAATCCGTCGATCTCTCTGTGAATCTACAATGTAAAGGCATCGGCCGGCCGCCGGCGGTCCGGCCGCCGGGCGCTCACTCCTCGGGGGAGTCCGCGAACGCGCGCAGCCCCGCCGGGTCCTCCACGGTGATCCTGCGCCAGCCGGTGCTGACCAGCCCCTCGCGCCGCAGCGCGGACAGCGCCCGCGCCACGGTCTCCCGGGAGGCGTCCATCCAGCTGCCGAGCTCCTCCTGGGACAGCGGCGGCGCGATCGCGATCGGCCCGCCGCCGGCCGGCGGGGCGTGCCGGGCCGACAGGTCGGCCAGGTCCGCCAGCAGGATCGCCAGCCGCCGCGCGCCCTGCGCCGACACGTGCGCCCGCAGCCTGCGGTCCGCGTCGTCGAGCCGCCGCACGAACGTGCCGCTGACCAGCCGCCACACGCGCGGATGGGCGTCCAGGAAGGCGGTGAACCGGGTCGCCGGGACGATCAGCGCCCGGACGTGGTCGAGCGCCTGCACGGTCGCCGACCGCTCGCGGCGGCCGAGCACCGCGCTCTCGCAGACCAGGTCGCCGGGCCCGCGCACGGCGAGCACGACCGCGCGGCCGTCCTCGCCGGCGCAGGTGACCTTCGCCCAGCCCGACTCGATGACGATGATGTGGTCGGAGTCGTCGCCCTGGTAGCACAGGGGCGCCCTCGGCTGGTAGCTCCGGGTCCGCCCGGCGTTCCGCAGCGCCGCGCGCTCCGGTGCGTCCAGGGCGTCCCAGAATCCGCCGCCGGGGTCGGCGGCGAGGCCGCCGCGGGTTCCGGTCCGCTCGCTCACGGCACGTCCGTCTCAGGTCCGGGGCCCGGATGAACCGGTACCCACGGCGACTGGGGGGAGTGGGGCGTTGAGGCCCAAGTGCCGCGGGTACCGGTCGCCTGCATGTGCCAATGAGAACCCCTCACTGTTCCGCATGCTGCACGCCGGAGACCGCGCCGTCTGTGTCATCTGACACTCTCGGCGCAAATTGCAGCGAGAAAGGGGCGGTTCAGCGGGAGAGCGCGTTCAGCAGGCGGTTGACGGGGCTGGACAGGTTCCAGGTGTCGGCCAGTTCCACGAGGGCCTCGGCGTCGCGCGGCTCGGCGGGCAGCCGGTCGTCCAGGCCCGCCAGCTCGGGGGCGTCGATGTCGGTGACGACCCGCACCACCGTCTCGGCGGCGGCCAGGTAGTCGCGGGCCGCCTCCATCCGGCGGCGCGCGCCCGCCGGGAAGCCCTCGTCGGTGCCCGCGTCCAGCGCCGCGAGGATGCCGTCGACCGACCCGAACCGGGTGACGAGCGCGGCGGCGGTCTTGTCGCCGACGCCGGGCACGCCGGGCAGCCCGTCGCTCGGGTCGCCGCGGAGCGTGGCGTAGTCGCCGTAGCCGCGGCCCGGGATGCCGTACTTGGCCGCGACCTCCTTCTCGCCCATCACCTGCAGGTTCCGGATCCCCCGGGCGGTGTACAGGACGGTGACGGGGCCGCGGTCGTCCACGAGCTGGAACAGGTCGCGGTCGCCCGTCACGATGTCGACCGGCCCGTCCTTCGCGCCCCGCACCGCGAGCGTGCCGATCACGTCGTCGGCCTCGTAGCCGGGAACTCCCGCGCGGGCCAGCCCGACGGCGTCCAGGACCCGGTCGATGAGCGGGAGCTGGGCCTCCAGCGCGTCGGGCGTCTGGTCGCCGCCGTCCTCGGCGACCCGGTGCGCCTTGTAGGAGGGCAGCGCCTCCACCCGGAACGCCGGCCGCCAGTCGGCGTCCATGCAGCAGACGAGCCGGTCCGGGCGCCGGTCCTGGACGAGCCGGGCGATCATGTCGATCAGCCCGCGCACGGCGTTCACCGGCGTCCCGTCCGGCGCCGTCACCGACTCGGGGACCCCGAAGAAGGCGCGGAAGTACAACGACGGCGTGTCCAGCAGCATCAGCCCGCTCATGGGCCACATGCTGCCACGCGGGCCGGGTCGGCGGCGCCCGGACGCCCCTGGGATCCTGGTACCGGCCACTGGAGAGGAACGAACATATGGAGACGGATGTGACAACGGAGTTGTATCCGCGCGAGCGCGTCGGCCTGGTGCGCGAGGCGACGGCGAAGGCGGGCCTCGGGGCCGTGCTGCTGACACCCGGCCCGGACCTGCGGTACGTCACCGGGTACGACGCCAAGCAGCTGGAGCGGCTCACCTGCCTGGTGGTCCCGGCCGCCGGCGAGCCGTTCCTGGTCGTCCCGAGGCTGGAGCTGCCCGCCGCGCAGGAGTCGCCGGCGGGCTCGCTCGGGCTGGAGCTGGTGCCGTGGGACGAGACCGACGACCCGTACGCGCTGGTGGCCGACCGCCTCCCGCGGGACGTGGGGACCGTCGGTCTGGCCGACCGGATGTGGGCGGTGATGGCGCTGCGGTTCCGCGGCGCGATGCCCGGCGCCGAGCAGACCGCGGCCGGGGCCGTGCTGCGGGAGCTGCGGATGCGCAAGAGCGCGGCCGAGGTCGCGGCGCTGCGGGAGGCGGGGGAGGCGATCGACCGCGTGCACCGCCTGGTCCCCGGCTTCCTGAAGGCCGGCCGGACCGAGCGCGAGGTCGGCCGCGACATCGCCGACGCGATCATCGCCGAGGGGCACGCCCAGGTCGACTTCGTCATCGTCGGCTCGGGGCCGAACGGCGCGAACCCGCACGCCGAGCTGTCGGACCGGGTCATCCGGCCCGGCGAGCCCGTCGTGGTCGACATCGGCGGGACGATGCCGAGCGGCTACTGCTCGGACTCGACCCGCAACTACTGCGTGGGCGAGCCGCCCGCCGACTACCAGGCGTACTTCGCGGTGCTGCTGGCGGCGCAGCGGGCCTCGTGCGAGGCCGTGCGCCCGGGGGCCACGCCGGAGGCGGTGGACGCGGCGGGCCGCGACATCATCGCCGCCGCCGGGCACGGCGAGCACTTCTTCCACCGCACCGGCCACGGCATCGGACTGGAGTCGCACGAGGACCCCTACATCGTCGCCGGCAACCGCGAGCCGCTGGAGCCGGGAATGGCGTTCTCGATCGAGCCCGGCATTTACCCGGGGCCGCACGGCGCCCGCATCGAGGACATCGTCGTGTGCACCGAGGACGGCTACGAGCCGATGAACACCACCGAGCGCGGGCTGGTGGTCGTGGACTGACACCGGTCCCGGACGCGCCGGGACGCCTCGACGGGCACGTGGGCATGAACGGTTTTTGGTTCATGCCCACGTGCCGTTTTTGGACGTCTCAAATTGAGGCGGAAACGGCACGGTAACGATCTCTGCACCAAATGCTCCGGACCGTACGCTGCCGGTTGCGGTCCGGGCGTCCGGCCCTGTACCTCCTTGTTGCACTGTTACGCGGGGGTAAACGAACTTCCTCCGCATCAACGTGCCGTGACGAAGAGGAGACGCCGTGGCAGAGGTCGACCTGACCAGCGTCGGGAAGGTCTATCCCGACGGCACGCGGGCCGTGACCGACCTGAACCTCCACATCGCCGACGGGGAGTTCCTCGTCCTGGTGGGCCCGTCGGGCTGCGGCAAGACGACCGCGCTGCGGATGGTCGCCGGGCTGGAGGAGATCTCCGAGGGCGAGGTCACGATCGGCGGCCGGGTCGTCAACCGGGTGCCGTCCCGGGACCGCGACGTCGCGATGGTGTTCCAGAGCTACGCCCTCTACCCGCACCTGTCGGTGCGCGACAACATCGGCTTCGGGCTGTCGCTGCGCAAGCTGCCGAAGTCCGAGATCCGGGAGAAGGTCGACAAGGCCGCGCGGACCCTCGGCCTGACCGACTACCTGGACAAGAAGCCCCGCAACCTCTCGGGCGGGCAGCGGCAGCGCGTCGCGATGGGCCGCGCGATCGTCCGCGAGCCGCAGGCGTTCCTGATGGACGAGCCGCTGTCCAACCTCGACGCCAAGCTGCGCGTCCAGATGCGCGCCGAGATCGCGCGCATCCAGCGCGACCTCGGCGTCACCACCATCTACGTCACCCACGACCAGACCGAGGCGATGACGCTCGGCGACCGGGTCGCGGTGATGAAGAAGGGGCGGCTGCAGCAGGTCGCCGCGCCGCAGGAGCTCTACGACCGGCCGGCGAACCTGTTCGTCGCCGGCTTCATCGGCTCACCGGCCATGAACCTGATCCAGGGCACGCTGTCCGGCGACGCGGCGAACCCGCGCCTGGAGATCGGCGGCCAGACCCTGACGCTCCCGGCCGAGGTGCTGACCGAGCGCCCGGCCCTGGCGTCCCACCTCGGGAGCGATGTCGTCGTCGGCATCCGCCCCGAGGACATGGAGGACTCCGAGCTCGTGGAGACGCCCGAGGGGTCCGGGCTGACCTCCACCGCCGACCTCGTGGAGGCGATGGGCTCGGACGTGCTGGTGCACTTCGCGATCGAGGCGTCCCAGGTCGTCACCGAGGACACCAAGGAGCTCGCGCGCGACGCGGGGACCGACGTGCTGGGGCACCTGGAGAAGCCCCGCACGGACCTGGTCGCGCGGTTCAGCCCGCGCACCCGCGTGAAGGTGGGCGACCCGGTGACGATCCGCGTCGACACCGGCCGCCTGCACTTCTTCGATATCGAGACGGGCGCGTCGATCTGGGGACCAGGCGACGCCGCTCCGGCCAGGGAGGATGAGGAATGACGGTCAGCTTTGCCGGCGGGGGGACCTCCCCCCGCACACCCCGGTCCGGCTTCGGCAGGCGGGTGACGGGAGCCGCCGTCGCGGCGGGCCTGCTGCTGTCGGCGGCCGCCGCGTGCGGCGGCGACGACAAGGGCGACGACTCCGGGCCCGCGGGCGGGGGTGAGCTGAAGGGCACCACCATCGAGGTCGCGGCCAAGTGGACCGGTCCGGAGGAGGCGAACTTCCGCAAGGTCCTGCAGGCGTTCGAGAAGAAGACCGGGGCGAAGGTCAACTACGCCTCCACCGGTGAGAACACCGACGCCTACCTCGGCCCGCGCATCGAGGCCAAGAACCCGCCGGACGTGGCGATCCTGCCGCAGCCGGGCCTGATGCAGCAGTACGCCGGCAAGGGCGCGCTGAAGCCCCTCGGCGACGACGTGGTGACGCAGGTCGGCCAGAACTTCGCGCCGTACTGGAAGGAGCTCGGCTCCTCCGACGGCAAGACCTACGGCGTCATCGTCAAGGCCGCCTACAAGTCGATCCTCTGGTACCGGCCGGAGGCGCTCGACGAGGCCGGCGTCCAGCCGCCCGCGGCGTGGGCCGACCTGACCAAGGCGGCGGGCACGCTGCAGGACGCGGGCACCACCCCGTTCACGCTCGCCGCGGGGCCGCAGGACTCCTGGACGCTGACCGACTGGTTCGAGAACGTCTACCTGTCGCAGGCCGGGCCCGAGAACTACGACAAGCTCGCCAAGCACGAGATCAAGTGGACCGACCCCAGCGTGGGCAAGGCGCTGGAGGCGCTCGCCGAGATCTGGGGCAAGGGCGACTACCTGAACGGCGGCGTCGCGACCGCGACCAAGACCAAGTTCGACGAGTCGGTCACCCAGGTGTTCGGCCAGCAGAAGGCCGCCATGGTGTACGGCGGCGACTTCGCCGCCGCCAACATCGCCACCACCAAGGCCAAGGTCGGCACGGACGCCAAGGTGTTCGCGTTCCCGAAGGCCGGCGACACCGCCCCGGCGATCCTCGGCGGCGACGTCGCGGTCGCGCTGAAGGACGGCAAGGGCGCGCAGGAGCTCATGAAGTACCTCGCCTCGCCCGAGGCGGGCACGGTGTGGGCCGGGCTCGGCGGCTACCTGACGCCGAACAAGAACGTCAAGCCCGACGCCTACTCCGACCCGATCGCCAAGCAGCTGGTCACCCAGCTCCAGCAGTCCGGCGACGCCGCCCGCTACGACATGTCCGACCTGGCGCCCGCCGCGTTCGGCGCGACCCCCGGCAAGGGCGAGTGGGAGGCGCTGCGCCAGTTCGTGCAGAACCCGACCGACGTCAAGGGCACGCAGGCCAAGCTCGAGGCCGAGGCGGCCAAGGCGTACAAGTAGGGCCCACAAGTAGGGAACCCCTGAATGAAGGCTCCGAATGAGGAGGTGCCGCCGGCCGCGACGGCCGGCGGCGCCGCCGCCGTCGCCGCTCCGGCCGCCCCCCAGGGCCGCCGCGGGGCGCGCGAGCGGCTGACCCCGCCCTCGTGGCTGGCCCTGATGTTCCTGCTGCCGGCGCTGCTGCTGCTCGGCTTCCTGGTCGTCTACCCGATCGTCTACTCGGTGATCCGCAGTTTCTTCGACGCCTCGGGCGGCTCGTTCGTCGGCGTCGACAACTACACCGGGATCTTCAAGGGGCACGACAACCTCGTGGCGGTGCGCAACACCGCGATCTGGGTCGTCGTGGCGCCGACCGTGGTGACCATCGTCGGCCTGCTGTTCGCCGTCCTCACCGAGCGGATCCGGTGGGCGACGGTGTTCAAGCTCGTGGTGTTCATGCCGATGGCGATCTCCTTCCTCGCCTCCGGCGTGATCTTCCGGCTGGTGTACCAGCAGGACCCGGACAAGGGCGTGGCGAACGCGGCGATGGTCGCGGTGCACGACATGTTCCGGCAGGACACCACCTACCCGGGCGCCGCGCCCCGCGGCGGCGGGAGCGCCCCGGTCCGCCAGGAGGGCGGCGCCGTGGTCACGGTGCAGCCCGTCTCGGCCGGGCAGAGCGCGCTCGTCCCGCTGCTGAGGGTCAAGCCCGAGTACCTGCCGAAGTCCGCCGAGCCCGCGGCGCAGCCCCCGGCCGCCAGGCCGGGCCAGCTGACCGGCACGGTCTGGTTCGACTTCACCCGGGGCGGCGGCGGGCAGCAGAACGCCCCGAACTCCGGGGAGTCCGGTCTGCCGGGCATCCGGGTCGAGGCGGTCCAGGGCGGCAAGGTGGTCGCCAAGGCGACCACGAACGCCGACGGCACCTTCACCATGAAGAAGGTGCCGGCCGGGACGTACACGATCCGGCTGCCCAAGGACAACTTCACCACCGCCTACCAGGGCGCCGAGTGGCTGGGCGACACGCTCATCACCCCGGCGATCATCGTGTCGTACCTGTGGGTGTGGTCGGGCTTCGCGATGGTGCTGATCGCCGCGGGGCTCGCCGCCATTCCGCGCGACGCGCTGGAGGCGGCGCGGGTGGACGGCGCCACCGAGTGGCAGGTGTTCCGGCGGGTGACGATCCCGCTGCTCGCGCCCGTGCTGATGGTGGTGCTGGTGACGCTCGTCATCAACGTCCTGAAGGTCTTCGACCTCGTCTACATCATCGGCGGCGGCGATCCGAACGCCAGCGTGCTGGCCCTGCAGATGTGGACCGAGTCGTTCGGCGGCGGCAACGACCAGGGCTCCGGCAGCGCCATCGCCGTGCTGCTGTTCCTGCTCGTGCTGCCCGCCATGCTGTTCAACGTCCGGCGAATGCGGCAGGAGCGCAAATGAGCACCGCGGAGAAGGACGCCCCGGCGCCCTCCGGGGCCGGGGCCGGCGGCGGCAACGGCGCGGCGGGAGCGCCGCGCCGGGGTGTGGCCGCCCGCGTCGTAGGGAAGGTCGGTGGGACCGCCGCCCAGGCGCTGCTGGTCCTCATCGCGGTGTTCTGGCTGGTGCCGACCCTCGGCCTGCTGGTCGCCTCGCTGCGCTCCAACGAGGACAACAACGCCGACGGCTGGTGGAACGTGTTCGCCAAGCCGGCGCAGCTGACGACCGAGTCCTACAGCGCGCTGCTGGACAAGGGCGACTTCGTCGACTCGTTCTGGAACACGGTGCTGATCACCGTTCCGGCGACGCTGCTGGTGGTCGCGATCGCCTCGCTGGCCGCCTACGCGTTCGCCTGGATGGAGTTCCCCGGGCGGGACTGGCTGTTCCTGCTCGTCGTGGCGCTGCTGGTGGTGCCGATCCAGGTCGCGCTGATCCCGGTCGCCAAGCTCTACGGCAAGATCGAGTTCGGCGGGTTCCAGATGTTCGGCTCGGTCACCGGCGTGGTGCTGTTCCACGTCGCGTTCGGGCTGCCGTTCGCCATCTTCCTGCTCCGCAACTTCTTCGCGGCGATCCCCCGGGACCTGCTCGAGGCGGCGCGGATGGACGGCGGCTCGGAGTGGACGATCTTCCGCCGGGTGATCTTCCCGCTGGGCGGGCCGGCGATCGCCTCGCTGGGCATCTTCCAGTTCCTGTGGGTGTGGAACGACCTGCTGGTCGCGCTGGTGTTCGCCGACACCGAGTCGCAGCCGATGACCAAGTGGCTGCAGTCGCAGATGCGGCAGTTCACCGGCAACATCGACATCCTCGCGCCCGGCGCGTTCCTGTCGCTGGTCGTCCCGCTGGCGGTCTTCTTCGCCTTCCAGCGCTACTTCGTCCAGGGAGTCCTCGCGGGCTCGGTGAAGTGACCTCGGGGGACGAGACGATCCCCTCACGCGTCGGTGCCCACGGCCTCTCCGAGGCCGTGGGCACCGATCTGTTCCGGTAGGAGCAGGGTCAGCCGGACTTGCTCAGGTCCGCGGCGCCGTGCGCTCCGGCGACGTCGGGGTGCCCGATGGCCAGGCCGCTGGACGGGTCGAAGAAGTGCAGGCGGCGCGTGTCGACGGCGAGGTCCACGTCCTGCCCCGGGCGCACGTGCGAGCGGGAGTTGACGCGGGCCGTCCACAGCGCCTTGTTCTCGATCAGCGGGATCGCCATGTCGCCCTCGCCCTCGGCGGCGTCCTCGGCGAGGTCGGCGGTGTCCTTGTGCTCGACCGGCGGCGCGTCGATCGTGAAGATCACGTTGATCTCGCTGCCGAGCTCCTCGGTGACGCTGCTGCGCACCGCCATCGGCGCCCAGCCGGTCTGGGCGTGCGCGGCGTCCTCGAAGTCCGACGGGCGGACGCCGAGGATGATCTTGCGGCCGAGGTAGTCGCGCAGGCCCGGCCTGCCGTCCAGGACGGCGGCCGGGACGGGCAGCGTGTAGCCGGCGAAGGAGACCCGCGCCCCGCCGTCGCCGGTGTCGAGGTCGGCGAGCACGAAGTTCATCGCCGGCGAGCCGATGAACCCGGCCACGAACAGGTTGACGGGGTTGTCGAACAGCCGCTGCGGGGTGTCGACCTGCTGCAGCTTGCCCTCGCGCAGCACGCACACCCGCGACCCCAGCGTCATCGCCTCGACCTGGTCGTGGGTGACGTACACGGTGGTGACGCCGAGCCGCTCGTGCAGTTGACTGAGGGAGGCGCGCATGGACACGCGGAGCTTGGCGTCGAGGTTGGACAGCGGCTCGTCCATCAGGAACGCCTGCGGCTGGCGGACGATGGCGCGGCCCATCGCGACGCGCTGGCGCTGGCCGCCCGACAGTGCGGCCGGCTTGCGGGACAGGTACTGCTCGAGCCCGAGCATCTTGGCGGCGTCGCGGACCTTCTGCTTGATCTCCGCCTTCGGCGTGCCGCGCAGCTTGAGGCCGAACGCGAGGTTCTGCTCCACCGTCATGTGCGGGTACAGGGCGTAGTTCTGGAAGACCATCGCGATGTCGCGGTCCTTCGGCGCGAGGTCGTTGACGACCTGGTCGCCGATGGAGATCTTCCCGCCGCTGATCTCCTCCAGGCCGGCGATCATCCGCAGCGCGGTGGACTTGCCGCAGCCGGACGGCCCGACCAGCACCATGAACTCCCCGTCGCGGATCTCCAGGTCGAGCCCGTCGACGGCTTTGACGCCGCCGCCGTACACCTTGTCGACCCGGTCCAGCACGATCTTGGCCATCCGAACCCCTTGTGGAAACGTTTCCGCCGTTCCCCTGCCGAGCAGGGGATATGTCGTAATGGCTGGAGTAAACATCATGGAATCGTTTCCAGGGGAGACTCATCGTGAGAAGATGATCGAAACGGGCGACAGGGGCGGCGGGTCATGGCGGAGCGGCGGTCGGCGACGATCAAGGACGTGGCCGCGGCGGCGGGCGTCGGCATCGCCACCGTCTCGCGGGTGTTCTCCGGGACGGGCTCGGCGAGCGCCGCGACCCGCGAGCGGGTGCTGGCGGCGGCCCGCGAGCTGGACTACCGGCCGAGCGCACTCGGCCGGGGGCTGAAGCTGCGCCGCAGCGGCGGCATCGGCCTGGTCGTCCCCGACGTCACCGACCCGTTCTGCGCCGAGCTGGTCGCGGGCGTGCTGGCCTGCGCCCGCACCCTCGGCGAGCACGTCATCGTGGACGCCGCGCACGGCGACCCGGCCCGCGAGGCCGAGATCGTCGACCGGCTCGTCGAGCAGCGGGTCGACGGGATCATCGCGCTGCCCGCCGGGGACGAGGCCGACTGGCGCGCCGCGGCCCGGGTGTGCTCCAGCGTCGTGTTCGCCGACCGCGTCCTGCCCGGGCTGCCGGACGTCCCGTCCGTCCTCGCCGACGACGCGGGCGGCGTCCGGTCCCTCGCCGAGTACCTCGTCGGGCTCGGGCACCGCCGCATCGGGTTCCTCGGCGGGGCGCCGGGCCGCCCCTCGGGGGTGCGCGAGCGCGCGTTCCGCGAGACGCTGGCCCAGCTCGGGGTGCCCGTGGAGGAGGATCTGATCGTGGCCGCCCGGCCCGCCCGCGACGCCGCCTACGCCGCCGCCGCCGGGCTGCTGCAGCGCCGCGCGGACGCCACCGCCGTGCTGGCCGCCGGCCACCTGCTCGGCGAGGCCGCCGTCCTGGTCGCCCGCGAGCTGGACCTGCGGGTGCCCGCCGACGTGTCCATCGCGATGGTGGACGACGTCGCGTGGGCCGAGCTGTGCGATCCGCCGCTCACCGCCGTGGCCAGGCCCGGCCACGACATCGGCTACCGCGCCTGCGAGCTGCTGCTGCGCGAGCCCGCCCGGCGCGGCCGGGGAGGCCCGGTCCTGCTGCCGACGGAGCTGGTGGTGCGCGGCAGCTGCGGACCGCTGCGCGCCGTGCGCCGCTGATCTACGCCCCCACCGGGGCCCCGCGCGGGCCTCGGCCCCGGCGGGCAAGGCCGATCCGTGATCCCGTGCGGGCCCGCGCACCGGCTCCGGCGCGCTAGATTTCCCGCGTGGAGGAGATCGATCGTCAGATCATGGCGCTGCTGGCCGACGACGGGCGGATGAGTTTCACCGACCTGGCCAAGGAGACGGGGCTGTCGGTGTCGGCGGTGCACCAGCGCGTCCGGCGGCTGCAGAAGCGCGGCGTCATCACCGGCTTCGCCGCGCAGCTCGACACCCGGCAGATCGGCCTGCCGCTGACCGCGTTCGTGTCGATCAAACCGATCGACCCGGCCGCCCCCGACGACGCCCCCGAGCGGCTGGCGCACCTCCAGGCGATCGAGGCGTGCCACTCGGTGGCGGGGGACGAGAGCTACATCCTGAAGGTCCGGGTCGCCTCCCCGAACGAGCTGGAGGACCTGCTCCAGAAGATCCGCGCCGCCGCGAACGTCGCGACGCGCACCACGGTCGTCCTCAGCACCCCCTGGGAGGCGCGGCGCCCGCCCCTGTAGTCAGGTGCCGGGCGCGAACGCGTCCAGCGCCTCCTGGGCGCGCTCCAGCGACGCCTCCGGGTCGGCGTCCGGCCCGGTGATCTCGGGATCGAAGTTCAGGTCGACGAACAGCTCGGTGACGCCCTGCCGCGCGAGCGCCCCGAAGTCGCCGCGGATCTCCTCGTAGGAGCCGGTGAGCGGGCGCCTGCCCTCCCGTCCCGCGGGCCGGACCCGAACCGCGCCCCGGCACACGAACCGCAGCGCGGACGCGTCCCGCCCGGCGCCCTCGGCGGCCTCCCGCACGATGTCGATGGAGCGCCCGATCGCGGCGAGGTCGGCGCGGCTGGAGCTGACCCAGCCCTCCGCCAGCCGGCCGGCGCGCCGCAGCGCGGGCTCGGCGCCGCCGCCCAGCAGGATCGGCGGACCGGACGGCTGGAGCGGCCGCGGGTCCATGGTCACCGGCGGGATGTCGTAGAACTCGCCATGGAACCGCGCCGCGTCCCCGGGCCCGCCCGCCCACAGGGCGCGCAGCGCGCCGATGAACTCCTCCGCGCGGGCGCCGCGCCGCTCCATGGGGGCGCCGACCGCGGCGAACTCCTCGGGCATCCAGCCGATCCCGAGGCCGAGGTCCAGGCGCCCGCCGCTGACGTGGTCGAGGGTGGCGGCCTGCTTGGCGAGGATCGGCGGCGCGTAGAACGGCAGGTTCACGACCGCGACGCCCAGGCGGGCGCGGGCGGTGTGGGCGGCGAGGTAGGCCAGGGTGATCAGGGGGTCGGGGACGTTCCGGTAGGTGAGGTCCCGCGACCCGGCGGGGTTGAGGACCCGCTGGAGCGTCCACAGCGAGCGGTAGCCGAGCTCCTCGGCCCGCCGCGCCACCGCGACCTGGTTGCGCGGGGTCGCCCACGCGCCCGACCCCGGAACCGCGAACCCGATCTCCACGGCGTCCCCCTTACCCGCTCCGGCGTGACCTTACAACGTCAAGGGCGGCGGCGGAAGGCGACGCGCAGGGCCTCATGAGCGGACGGCGGGGCGCCGACGTGGTCGAGGGCGAGGAGCGCGGCGCCGAGGAGCGGAGGGTCCTCGGGGACGAGCAGGCGCGCGCGGGGGGCGAGGGCGGCGTAGCGGTCCGCGACCGCGTCCATCAGCAGGGGCCGGCGGGCGGCCAGGACGCCGCCGCCGAGGACGACGTCGGCGGGGGAGTGCAGCAGGTCCAGGCGGCGCAGGGCGACCGAGCCGAGGACCGCCACCTCCTCGGCGAGCCGGAGCACCGTGCCGCGCGCCGCCGCGTCGCCGGCCTCGGCGGCGTCGAGCAGGACGGGGGCGAGGCCGGTGAGGCGGCCCTGGTCGATCTCGCCGAGGTGGAGGGCGAGGCCGACGTCGACGGCGCGGGTCACGCCGAAGTGGGCGGCGACAGCGGCGGTCAGCGCCGTCTCCGGTCCCCGTCCGTCCTCGCCGCGGACGGCGTGCCACAGGGCCGCGCGGCCCAGTTCCGCGCCGCCGCCCCAGTCGCCGGTGTGGGGGCCGAGGGACGGGAACCGGGCGGTGCGCCCGTCGGGGGCGACACCTGCGCAGTTGATGCCGGCGCCGCAGACCACCGCGACGCCCCAGCCCTCGGTGGCTGCGCTGCGCAGCAGCGCGAACGTGTCGTTTCCGACGGTCACGCTCGGCGCGGCATCCCGGGCGAGCAGGAGCTTCTCCAGGCGCTCCTCCTCGCCCGGCAGGTCGACGTTGGCCATGTAGGCGGCGAGGTGGACGACGTCGCCGGCCGGGACCCCGGCCTTCCGGAGCGCGCCGCCGAGGTCCGCCGTCAACGCGTCCAGCGCGGCGTCGAGACCCGCGGTCTGCGGGCGGAAGCCCGCGCCGCGCGCGGTGGCGAGCAACTCCCCGGCGGTGGTGGCGACGGCCGCGTCGGTCTTGCTGTTGCCGCCGTCGACGGCGACGAGGACGCCCGTCCCCATCAGGCGGCCCACGGCAGGTGGGCGCGGTTGGCGGCGACGAGGTCGCGGGCGAGGCGCTCGGCCGTCCCGATCCGCCCCACGAGCGGGTGCGCGAGCAGCGCGGTGGTGACGCGGTCGAGGCCGCCGCGCAGGGCGGCGTCCAGGGCCAGTTCCTCATACGCGGCCACGTGCGCGATCAGCCCGGCGAAAAGCGGCTCCATGGGCGGGACGGGAAGCGGCACCGCCCCGGAGGCGGTGATCCGCGCCGGGACCTCGACGACCGCGCGGTCGTCCAGGAACGGCAGCGTGCGGTGGTTGCGCACGTTGACGACCTGTGCGTCGCCGCGCCCGCCCAGCAGCGACGCGGCCAGCCGCACGGCGGCCTCGGAGTAGAACGCGCCGCCGCGCTCGGCGAGCCGGGCGGGCTTGGTGTCCAGGGCGGGGTCGGCGTAGGCCTCCAGGAGGTCGCGTTCGAGCGCGGCGACCTCCTCGGCCCGCGACGGCGCGCCGCGCTGCTCCCGGACGACGCGGTCGTGCTCGTAGAAGTAGCGCAGGTAGTAGGACGGGACGGCGCCGAGGGCCCGCAGGAAGGGGCCGGGAAGTCCGGAGACCGCGGCGAGCTCGGCGGGGTGCCGGTCGAGCAGGTCCGGCAGGACGTCGCGCCCGTCGAGCAGGACCGACCGCACCCACGTGAGGTGGTTGAGGCCGGCGTGGCCGAGGCCCACCCGGTCCGGCGGGACGTCCAGCAGCGCCGCGGCGCGCCGCTGGAACCCGATCGCGACGTTGCACAGGCCGACCGCGCGGTGCCCGGCGTCCAGCAGGGCGCGGGTGACGATGCCGACCGGGTTGGTGAAGTCGATGATCCAGGCGCGCGGGGCGCGGGCGGCGACGCGCGCGGCGATGTCCAGCACGACCGGGACGGTGCGCAGCGCCTTGGCGAGGCCGCCGGCGCCGGTCGTCTCCTGCCCGACGCAGCCGCAGGCCAGCGGCAGGGTCTCGTCGAGGTGGCGGGCCGCCTGCCCGCCGACGCGCAGCTGGAGCAGGACGATCGTCGCGTCCGTGACCGCCTCGTCCAGGTCGCCGGTGGTGACGACCCGGGCGGGGTGGCCGGCGCGGGAGAGCATCCGCGCGGCGAGCCCGCCGAGGAGCTCCAGCCGCCGGGCGTCGGGGTCGGCCAGCACCAGCTCCGACACCGGCAGGGACGCGTGCGCCCGCGCGAGCCCGTCCACCAGCTCCGGCGTGTAGGTGGACCCGCCTCCGATGACCGTCAGCTTCACCCCTTCACCCCCGTCAGGGTCACGCCCTGGACGAACACGCGCTGGGCGAGGAAGAACACCACCAGCACCGGCAGGATCGTCAGCAGCGTCGCGGCCATGGTGAGGTTCCACTCGACGTGGTGGGCGGCGCGGAACGTGGCGACGCCGATGGCCAGCGTCCAGTGGTCGGGGTCGGCGTAGACCAGCGGCCGGAAGTAGTCGTTCCAGCAGTAGAAGAACTGGAACAGCGCCACCGCGGCCAGGGCGGGCTTCGCCATGGGCAGGACGACCCGCAGCATCGTGCGCAGCTCGCCGCAGCCGTCGACGCGGGCGGCGTCGGCGTATTCGCGGGGGATCGTCACCAGGAACTGGCGGAGCAGGAAGATGGAGAACGCGTCCCCGAACAGCTGCGGGATGATCAGCGGCCACAGGGTGCCGGTCAGCCCGAGGCGGGCCCAGACGATGTACAGCGGCACCATGGTGACCTGCGGCGGCAGCATCATCGCCGAGACCACCACGACGAGCGCGAGGCCCCGGCCGCGGAACCGGAAGCGGGCCAGCGCGTAGGCGACCGGGACGCTGGAGACGAGCATGAACAGCGTCGACAGCCCCGCGTACACGGTGCTGTTGACGGTCCAGCGGACCATGTCGCCGCCGAACACCTCGGCGAAGTTGCCGAACCGCCAGTCGCGCGGCCACAGGTCGCCGCCGAGCGCCTGCCGGTCGGTCATCACGGCGGTCAGCGCGATGAACGCCGGCGGTGCCAGGAACATCACGCCGATCGCGACGGCGGTGGCGTGCACGGCGAGCCACAGCAGCGCCCGGCGGGCGCGCCCTTCCCGGGTCATCCCGCCTCCTCTCCGGCGAACGCGCGGAACCTTCGGAGCAGGACCACGGTGAACGCCATCGCGGTGGCGAACATGACGAGCGCCAGCACGCACGCGTAGCCCATGTTGAACTGGCGGAACCCCTGGTCGTACAGCCACTGCGGGAACGTCAGAGTGGAGCCGTCGGGGTAGCCGGGGGAGTACTGGACGCCGGGCAGGTCGGCGCGCCCGGAGGCGACCTTGCCCGCCACCATCGGCTGCGTGAAGTACTGCAGCGTCTCGATGACGCCGGTGACGGCGGAGAACGCCAGGACGGGGGACACGGTCGGCAGCGTGATGTGCCGGAACCGGGCCCAGGCGCCGGCGCCGTCGATCGCGGCCGCCTCGTACAGCGACGCGGGCACGTTCAGCAGCGCGGCCAGCATGATGATCATGACGTCGCCGGCCGCCCACAGCCCGAGCAGGGTCAGGCCGGGCTTGGCCCAGCCGGGGTCGTTGAAGAAGTCGGGCAGCGGGATCCCGAGCCGCGCCGAGACCGTGTGGAAGGGGCCGGTGCCGGGGTTCAGCAGGAACACGAACGCGACCGTGGCCGAGACCGGCGGCACGAGGTAGGGCAGGTAGAGGATCGAGCGCAGCACGCCTGCGCCCCGCTTGATCCCGGTGAGCAGCTGGGCGGCGCCGAGGCCGAACAGCACCCGCAGCGGGACGAGCACGGCGACCAGCCACAGCGTGTTGCGCATCGCCGTGCGGGCGTCGCGGTCGTGCAGCAGGTAGGTGTAGTTGTCCAGCCCCGCGTACTCCAGGGTGAACAGGTTGTAGCGGGTGAAGGAGAAGTAGACGGTGGCGGTGAGGGGGTAGGCGAAGAACAGGCCGAATCCGGCGAGCCAGGGGGACAGGAACGCCAGGACCCGGAGCCGCCGGCGCAGCCGCGCCCGCGCCGCCGTCCCGCCCCGCGCCCCGGTGAGCGGGAGGCGGAGTGATCCGGATGCCACGGTCAGCCTCCGGCGAGTTCGAGGGAGTCGTCGACCTCGCCGTCGAGCCTCTCCAGCGCCGCGCCGAGGTCCTTCACCTTGCCGGGCTCCCACTCGTCCTGGACGAACTTCTCGAACCGGACGACGTAGTCGTTGCCGTTCGGGGTCGGCGGCGTGGTGGAGCTGTGCGGGTTCCGGAAGACGTCGAGGAACGTCCGGAACTGCGGCGGCAGCCTCAGCCCCGGCGACGACAGCGCCGGGATCGTGGAGGGCACGTTGCCGAGCGCGTTGGCGAACGTGACCAGAGCGCCGGTGTCCGTGGTGAGGTACCGGACGAACTCCCATGCGGCCGGGGCGTGCCTGGCGCCGCGCGGGACGCCGATGACGGTTCCGGTGACGAACCCGCCGCCATAGGCGCTCGCGCGCTCGTCGGAGACGGGGACGGGCGCCGTGCCGTAGTCGAGCCTCGGCGCCTCCTCCTGGATGAACCTGGTGCGCCACTCGCCGTCCACGGCCATCGCCGTCCTCCCCTTCTGGAACGGGTTGGACGACTCGAACTCCTGGCCCATCGAGCGCAGGAACTTCTTGACGTTGCCGTAGCCGTACCAGTCGATGAGGCTCTTGTTCCACTTCAGGTAGGCCTGGAAGGCGGGGTCGCCGGAGAAGTCGGCCCTGCCCTCACGGGTCAGCCATGTGACGCCGAACTGGGGCGCCAGATGCTGGACCTGGTGCTCGTAGTACTGGACGGACGGTATGAAGCCCGCGACCTTGATGGTCCCGTCGGGGTCGCGGACGGTGAGCTTCTTGGCCAGGCGGGTCAGCTCGCCCATCGTCCTGGGCGGCTGCTCGCCCTTCATGAGCTTCTTGTTGTAGTAGAGGCCGTAGGCGTCGGCCAGCAGCGGCATCGCGCAGCGGGTGCCCTTGTACTCGGTGTAGCTCCGCACCGCCGGCGGGAACTGGCCCAGGTCCAGCCTGGACTCGGCGATGTAGGGCGCGAGGTTCTGCCAGGCGCCGCTCCGGCACCACTGCCCGACGCCGTCGGTGGTGAAGGACGACACCACGTCCGGGGGGTTCCCGCCGCGGATGGCGTTGGTGATGCGGTCGTCGGTCTGGCCGTTGACGAGCTTGACGGTGATGTTGGGGTGGGCCTTGTTGAAGCCGGCCACGGCGTCCTGGAAGGCCTTCACCTCGTGCGGGGCGCTCCAGCCGTGCCAGACCTCGATGGTCTGCCTCTCGTCGGACGCCGGGCCCTTGCCCGACGGGTCGCCGCCGGCCGTGCACGCGGTCGCGAGACCGAGCCCGGCGGCGGCCGTGGCCGCCGCGAGCCGGCGCGTAGTGGTGGGGGGCACTCCGGTTCTCCTTAGGGGTGGGGAACGGCGTGGTAGGGGGAGGCGCGGTCCGGGCCGGCGGGTCAGGGGACGGTGGTGGTGAAGACCTCGTCGCGGGTCTCCCGGAGCGCCTGCTGGAGCGCCCCGGCCAGGACGGGGTTGCCCTGGACGGCGCTGAGCCGCACCTCGGGGCGCGGGATCGTGAGGCTGTGCAGGTGCTGTTCGACGCGCGCGCGGAGCGGTTCCCCGCCGGCGAGCAGGACGTCGCCGGTGAGGACGACGAGCGCGGGGTCGACGACCGCGACGACGGTGGCGAGCGTGGCGCCGAGCCTGGTGGCGAGCTCGGTGAGGGCGCGTTCCGCGCGGGCGCCCGCGCCGGTGGCGGTGCGCCTCCCCTCGGTCTCCACGTCGGCGGCGGCGCGGCCGAGCGCGGCGGCGGCGTCCCGGCCGCGGAAGCCGTGCTCGCGCATCAGCCTCAGCACGGCCGCGCCGCCGGTGAGGCTGTGCACGCCGCCGGTGCGGGTGCGGCGCACGTCCCGCATGAGCGGGGCGCCCGCGGCGGGCATGTAGCCGATCTCGCCGGCGCCGCCGGTCGCGCCCCGATGGAGCGTCCCGTTCAGCACGACGGCCATCCCGACACCGTCGGCGACCCACAGCAGGACGAAGTCCGCCGCGCCCGCGGCCCGCCCGCCGGACCGCTCGGCGAGCGCGGCGAGGTTGACGTCGTTCTCGATCGCGACGCGGACGCCGAGCCCGCCGCTCAGCGTCTCCACCAGGTCGGGGATGTGCCAGCCGGGGATGTGCGAGGCGTACCCGAGGCGGCCGGTGGCGGGGTCGACGGCGCCCTGGATGCCGACGACGGCCCGGTCGAGGCGGTCCCGGGTGAGCCCGGCCGCGGCGGCGGCCCCGTCGAGCGCGGCGGCCATCCGGGCGACGACGTCCACGCCGGTGCGTCCGGGGGTCGGCAGCGTGTGCTCGCCGACGACCGTCCCGGCGAGGTCGGCGACGCTGGCGCGGATCCGCGCGGGGGTGACGTCGGCGCCCGCCACGTGGGCGGCGGCGCCGTTGATCCGGTACAGCTCGGCGGTGCGGCCGGGCAGGCCTTCGCGGACGCCGTCGCGGACGACGAGCCCGCCCTGCTCCAGCCGGGCGAGCAGCTGCGAGGCGGTCGGCTTGGAGATGCCGGTGAGGCCGGAGATCTGCGGGCGGGTCAGCGGCCCCCGGGCCAGCAGCGCCTCCAGGGCCGCGCGGTCGTTGATCGCCCGCAGCAGGCTGGGCGTTCCGGGGACGGGCACGGACACGGCGGCTCCTCCAAATTAGGAAAGTTTCCTAACTTGAAGGAAAAGTAAGGACTCTTAACGGATACGTCAAGGTCCGGGACCGGTCACGGCCGCCGTGGACCGCCCGCCACCCGGGGCGCAGGCCGGCCGCGGCGAGGTGAGAGGGGGATCAGGGCGCGGTGACGATGAAGGCGGAGTTGCCGAAGCCGATCTCGTCGCCGGGACGGACGCGGGCCGGGCCGGTCAGCCGGTACCCGTTCACCCGGGTCCCGTTCATCGAGCCGAGGTCGGAGACCATCCAGCCCTCGTCCGCGCGGTAGATCTCGGCGTGGAACCGGGAGACGGTGAGGTCGGTGAGGATGAACTGGCAGGCGGGGGCGCGGCCGACGACGATGCGGCCGAGCTCGCGCGGGGGCAGCATGAACCGGGGCAGCCGCGGCGCCCGCCACGCCGCCTCGATCCGCGCGGTCGCCTGCGAGACCGAGGAGATCAGGCCGGTCAGCCGGTTCATGACGCGGTTGGAGGCCGGCAGGTCGTGCACGATGTCGGCCAGTTCGGCCTTGCTGCGCGCCTGCAGCACCTGGTCGACGCGCCGCTCGAACGTCTCGTCCGACATCCGGCCCTCGGCCACGCGGTCGCTCAGGACGCGCAGCACCCGGTCCCGCTCCGTGTCGGACGCTCTCACCGGGAATGAGGGCTGACCGTCCATAGCTGTGAGTATCCAGTCCCCATCGTCGGCTGTCCAGAAAGGCCCGTCGGGCCGAGGACGGGCGATCGGCTCACCCGCCCTCCACCTTTTCGACGCCGCCCCGCCCCCGGAAGTTCGCGGACGGGGCGGCGGCGTGCGGACGCCGGGCCCTGCCGGCCGGGGGGCTCAGCGCGACAGCAGGTCGCGGGCGATGTGGGTGATCTGGATCTCGTCGGTGCCGGCGTAGATCTGGAAGGACTTGGCGTCGCGGGCGAGCTGCTCCACGCGGTACTCGCTCATGTAGCCGTTGCCGCCGAACAGCTGCACGGCCTCCTGCGCGACCTCGCTGGCGGCCTGCGCGGCGTACAGCTTCATCGCCGACGCCTCGGCGAGGGTGGGGGTGCGTCCGGCGCGCTGCATCTCGATGTGCCGGAACACCAGGTTCTGCACGTTGAGGCGCGCGACCTCCATCTTCGCCAGCTTCAGTTGGATGAGCTGGAAGTCGCCGATGCGCTGGCCCCACAGCTCGCGGGTCTTGGCGTACTCGACCGAGAGCTTCAGGCACTCCTCGATGACGCCGAGGGCCATCGCGGCGACGCCGGCGCGCTCGGTGACGAAGTTCTGCCGGGCCGACTCCTTGCCGCCCTGCGCGCCGGAGGACAGGAGCCGGTCGGCGCCCGCGCGCACGTCGTTGAGGAACAGCTCGCCGGTGGGGGAGGAGTGCAGCCCCATCTTGCGCAGCGGCTTGCTCTGCTCCAGGCCCGGCATGCCCCGGTCGAGGACGAAGGTGAGGATCTCGCGGTTGCGGGGGTCCTCGCCCTGGTCGAGCTTGCAGTAGAAGACGATCGTGTCGGCGTAGGGGCCGTTGGTGATGAAGGTCTTGCCGCCGTTGAGGACGTACTCGTCGCCGTCCTTGCGCGCGGTGGCCTGCATCCCGCCGAAGGCGTCGGACCCGGAGTTCGGCTCGGTGATCGCCCAGGCGCCGACCTTCTCCATGGTGAGCAGCGGGAGCGCCCAGCGCTCCTTCTGCTCGGGGGTGCCGCGCTTCATGATCGTCCCGGCGGCGAGGCCGAGCCCGACGCCCATCGCCGAGACCAGGCCGGGCGCGACCTTGCACAGCTCGATGACCGGGATCATCGACATCGCCGCGCCGCCGCCGGCCCGCTCGCCGTCGGAGGCGGCCGCGCCGCCCTCGCGCTCCTTGGCCAGCCGGGACTGGAAGGACGAGCGGGCCATCTCGTCCATCCCGAACGTCTTGTAGAGGCTGCGGAGCAGGTCGTAGGGCGGCAGCTCGCCCGACTCCAGCGCGTCCAGGTTCGGGCGGACCTCCGCGTCGATCCAGCCGCGCACCGCGTCCCGGATCATCAGGTCTTCCTCGGACCACTCGATCATGCTCTGCCCCGCCCTCTCGACTCCTGCCGCGTAACGGGGCCCATCAAAGCAGAGTCTGAAAGCGAACGCTTATCGCGGGTCCGCTAACCGGGACGCACGACGTCGGCGAGGACCCCGCCGTCCGCCGTGAGCCGGTCGGGGGAGGGGCTGTCGTACACGACGAGGATGCGGGTGCCCGGCTCGTCCAGCACGGCGATGCCTTCGGCGTGGTCGTCGCCGTCGCCGTGGGGCAGCTCGCCGAGCACCTCCAGCTCCTCCGCCGTGACGATCTCGCCGGCGTCGGCGCGGGCCGCGCCCGGCCACCGCACGAGCCGCACCGGGCCGTCCAGGTCCATGCTCGGCCCGGTGAGCACGAGCAGGTCGTCGCCGTGCGGGCACAGGTCGCGCACGCCGAGGCCGCCGAGGTCCAGGAAGTGGGTGCGGTAGGGCTCGCCGTCGTCGCCGACGGGCAGCGCCCGAAGGCGCCTCGGATCTTTGGGGTGCGGGGCGGGGCGGATCTCCACCAGCACCGCCCAGCCGCGCAGCACCGGCCCGCGGAGCCCGATGTAGAGGCGGTCGCCGTGCACGGCGACGCCCTCGATGTCCAGGCCGTTGTCCTTGCTCGGGATGGGCAGGAACGGGGCGAGGTGCGGGTCGTCGGCCAGCAGGTCGGCGATGGAGTCCTTGTCCAGGCCGAGCACGGCCGCGGTGCGGTCCCCGTCGTCGCGGACGGCGCGGGGCAGCCCGTCGTCGCCGGTGACCAGGGGGATGCGGGCGAGGATGTAGCGGTTGTCCTCCCGCACGACGGTCGCCAGGCGCTTGCGCGCCTTGGCGTCGCCGCTGCCCGGCTTGATCTTCTTGCGCTTGAGGCTGTGCGAGCCGATCGCCCACAGCCATCCGTCGGCCCGGGCGAGGCCCTCGATGTCGGCCTCCTCGTCGGGGCCGGCCGGCAGCGGGACGAGGTCGGCGAGCGCGACCGTGACCTGCCCGTCGTAGCCGGTGACGCGCCCGTCGTCGTCCGTGACGGCGGTGAGCCGCTCGATGGTGGCGGTCTCGTCGCCCGCCACCCACAGGCAGCGGCCGTCCTGGCGCACGGCGGACAGGTTGGTGTGCGTCTCGGCCTCACGGCTCTCCTGGCCGAAGCGCAGCTCGACCCGGCGTTCCACGATCATTGGGGAATGCTCCCACAGGGCCGCGACCTGTGGCGACGCGGGGGAACGGTCCACAACCGGCCCTCAGGCCTCCCAGCGGACGTCCAGCCGCGGCGGCTTGCGGAACACCAGCCCGCGCGGGCGGGCGGGCCGGGAGGGATCGAGCCGCAGCCCGGGCAGGCGGTCCAGCAGCGCGGTGAGCGCGGTGCGGGCCTCCAAGCGGGCCAGGTGCGCGCCGAAGCAGAAGTGGGGCCCGTGCGCGAACGCCAGGTGCTCGGCGGCGTTGCGGCGCCGCACGTCGTAGCGGTCGGGGTCGGGGAACACCGAGGGGTCGCGGCCCGCTCCGGCGATCGAGACCCGCACGAGGTCGCCGGCCCGGACGTCCGCATCGCCGAGCCGGGCGTCGCGGGTGGCGTACCGGTCGACGACCGAGGCCGCGGGCTCCAGCCGCAGGGACTCCTCGATCGCGGCGGGCAGCCGGCCCGGGTCGTCCCGGACGAGCCGGAGCTGGTCGGGGTGCCCGAGCAGGTGCAGCGCCGCGTTGGCGATCATGCCCTCGGTGGTGTCGATGCCGCCGAACATCAGGATCGCGGCGTTCGCGACGACCTCGGGGGCGCGCAGGCCGCCGCCGGCGGCCTCGGCCAGCAGCGACCCCGGGCGGGCCGCGCCGACCGCCTCCCGGACCGCCGCGCCCAGCAGCCGGTACGCCTCGCCGGCGCGCTCGGGCGCCGCGCCGCCCGCGGTGATGGCGGACACGGCCTCGACGAACGCGCCGTACCAGGAGCGGACCGTGCCGGCGTCCACCCCGGACAGCCCGAGGGCCTCGGTGACGACCGCGACGGCGAGCGGCCCGGCCAGCTCGCCGCGCAGCTCGGCGCGGCCCGCCGGCGCCAGCGCGCCGACGAGCCGGTCGGTCTCGGCCTCCACGAACCGGGTGAACCGCTCCCGGGTCCGCGCCGGGCGGAACGGCCGCGCGAACGCGTCGCGGTGCCGGGTGTGGGCGGGGCCGTCCAGCGACAGCATGCTCGGCCCGACGACCTGGGCGGTGGAGAAGCGCGGATCGTCCACGGTGTAGGTGTCCGCGTCGCGCATGACCTCCAGCGCCGGGCGGCGGGCCGTCACCAGCCAGCCGCCCAGCGCGGGCAGCCAGGTGACGGGTTCGCGCTCGCGCAGCCGGGCCAGGTGCGGGTGCGGGTCGTCCTCCAGGTCGGCGGCCGTCACCGAGGCGCCGAGCGGGAAGCGGGCGGTCAGGTCGAGGGTCACCCGTCCCAGACTATTCCGGCAGATTCCTGATCTACAATGTAAAGGCGTCGGCCGTGACGACTCAGGTCTCCGACCGCTGCCGCCACCACGCCTGCCCCTCTTCCGGCAGCGTGTAGATCGGGTCGTGGTACTCGTAGCGCCGGGTCAGCGCGTCGGGGTCGGACAGCTCCAGGCCGGTGCGGTAGTTCTTCGTCCAGTAGGAGATGCCGCGCTCGCGGTCGTACTCGGCGAGCTGGTGCACCCACCGCTTGCCGACGTAGGGGACGTCGCAGACGATCCGCGGGGTGGCGAAGCCGGGCAGGTAGCCCATGATCGCGTGCTGCAGCTCCTGCGCCTCCCAGACCGCGAGCCGCCAGTGCTCGCTACTGGGGATCATGTCGCACATGTACAGGTAGTACGGCAGGATCCCGGCCTCGTCCAGCAGCGCGAACGACAGGTCGAGCAGCGCCTCGGGGGTGTCGTTGACGCCGCGCAGCAGCACGCCCTGGTTGCGCACGTCGCGGATGCCGGTGTCGAGCATCGCGCGGGCGGCCTTGGCGACCATCGGCGTCACCGACTGGGCGGCGTTGACGTGGGTGTGGATGGCGATCTGCACGCCGCGCGCGTTCGCCTTGGTCGCCAGGCGCTCCATGCCGGCGCGGACGTCGTCCTGCAGCCAGTGCTGCGGCAGCCCCATGAGCGCCTTGCTGGCCAGCCGGATGTCGCGGATGTTCTCGATGTCCAGCAGCGAGTCGACGAACGACTCCAGCCGCGCCCACGGCATGTTGGCGACGTCGCCGCCGGAGACGACCACGTCCCGGACGCCGGGGGAGCGGCGCAGGTAGTCCAGCATGGCCCCGAGCCGGTCCGGCGGCTTGATGGTGAACTTGTGCTTGTCGACGGTCGGCGTGGAGTTGCCGACCAGGTCCATGCGGGTGCAGTGCCCGCAGTACTGCGGGCAGGTCGGCAGGAGCTCGGCCAGGACCTTGGTGGGGTAGCGGTGGGTGAGCCCCTCCACCGCCCACATCTCGGCCTCGTGCAGCGAGTCGCGGGAGGCGTGCGGGTGGGACGGCCAGTCGGTGCGCCGGTCGCTGAACACCGGGAGCATGTAGCGGCGCACGGGGTCGGCGTAGAAGGCCTCCGTCGAGGAGGCGTCCATCGTGTTGAGCATCTGCGGCGGCAGCAGCATCGACATGGTGGCGCGCTCGGCCTGGTCGCGCTCCAGGTCGGCGTAGAAGCGCTCGTCCAGCAGCTCGCCCATGACGCGGCGCAGCTGCCGCACGTTCTTCACGCAGTGGGCGCGCTGCCACTGCGCGGACTCCCACTCGGCCTCCGTGACGTCCCGCCATCCCGGCAGGCGCCGCCAGTCGGGCTCCACCAGCGGCCGGCGCCGGTAGGCGTACGGCTGGCGCGCGCCCTCCTCGGACTGGAGGGCGTCCGGGTGCAGGGCAGTGGTCATCGTCGACCGCCTCCTCGCCTCACATTGATCGCATAAAAGTCTTGTATGCCGCCGACGTTACGGGAAGACTTTCGATGAAACCAGGGGTGCCCTGGATATCTTGCGTAACACCACCCGATGTTAGGAGAAGGACGGCATGGCGATGACCGGAGGCGGGACCGGGACGGCGGTCGGGCTGCACCGCGTGCTGGAGCCCGCGGGCGTGCTGCCGCAGGCCGCGCTCCGGCTGGATCCCGACCCGCGGATCCGGCCGGACGAGGTGCGGATCGGCGTCGAGCGCCTCAACCTGGACGCCGCGTCCTTCCGCCAGCTGCACACCGCGCACGGCGGCGACCCGGACGCGATCCGCGCCGAGGTGCTGCGGATCATCGGGGAGCGCGGCAAGATGCACAACCCGGTGACCGGGTCGGGCGGCATGCTCGTCGGGGTGGTCGAGGAGGCGGGGCCTGACTCGCCGCTCGGCCTGAAGCCCGGCGACCGCGTCGCCACCCTGGTGTCGCTCACCCTCACCCCGCTCGCGATCACCGACGGGCTCGCCGGATGGGACGGGCGGTCGGAGCAGGTCCCGGCGCGCGGCCACGCGATCCTGTTCGGCCGCTCCATCGCCGCCGTCCTCCCCGACGACATGCCGGTGCCGCTGGCCCTCGCCGTCATGGACGTGTGCGGCGCGCCCGCGCTCACGCACCGCGTCGTCGCGGCGCGCGGCGGCGGCCCCACCGTGGCCGTGCTGGGCGCCGCCGGCAAGAGCGGGTGCCTGTCGCTGGCCGCCGCCCGCCGCGCCGGCGCGTCCCGCGTGATCGGGCTCGTCCCCACCGCCGAGGAGGAGGAGCGGCTCGCGGCGTCCGGCCTGGCCGACGCCGTCGTGCGCGCCGACGCCCGCGACCCGGTGGCCGTCGCGGCCGCCGTCGGCGAGCCGGTCGACGTCACCGTCGTGTGCGTCGACGTGCCGGGCTGCGAGCACGGCGCGATCCTCGCCGCCGCCCCCGGCGGCACCGTGGTGTTCTTCTCGATGGCGACGTCGTTCCCGGCCGCCGCGCTCGGCGCCGAGGGGCTGGCCGCCGACGTCACGATGCTCATCGGGAACGGCTACGTCCCCGGGCACGCCGAGACCGCCCTTGACCTGGTGCGGTCGGAACCCGCCGTGCGTGCGCTGTTCACCTCCCGGACCGGTGCGGATTCGGCAGAATGACCGGAAACGTCCCGGCCGTGGCGGGGACCGTCCGATCATCGAGGGAGAGAGCATGGCGAGCATCACCGAGGAGCTGCGCGGGCGGGACCCGAAGGGGCGGCAGGCGCAGATCGTCGACGTCCTGGTCGACGCGTTCTCGGACCTGATGGAGCGCAGCCCCGCCGAGTTCCGCCGCCGCTTCCGCAAGATGGCCTCGGACCCGTTCGCGTTCTACCGGGGCAGCGCGTGCCTGTTCTACGCCGACATCGCCCACGACGACGACCCGTGGGCCGACGAGCGCACGTCCCGCGTGTGGATCCAGGGCGACCTGCACGCGCAGAACTTCGGCACCTACATGAACGACGACGGCGTCTTCGTCTTCGACGTCAACGACTACGACGAGGCCTACGTCGGCCACTTCACCTGGGACGTCAAGCGCCTGGTGGCCAGCCTGGCGCTGCTGGCGTGGCAGAAGGCGATCTCCGACGCCGACATCCGCCGGCTCATCGAGGCCTACGTGCGCGCCTACGTCGACCAGGTCCGCAAGTTCGCCGCGCACGAGGGCGACGAGAAGTTCGCGCTGACGCTCGACACCACCGACGGCTACGTCCGCGACGTGCTGGTCGACGCGATGGGCGGCACCCGCACCGGGCTGCTGGACGGCATGACCGTCGTGTCGGGGCCCGATCGGCGCTTCCTCGACCGCCCCGGCGTCCGGCGCCTGGACGACGCCGAGCGCGCCAAGGTCGAGGCCGCCTACGAGGAGTACCTGAAGACCATCCCGAAGGAGAAGCGCTTCGGCAGCCTCACCTACGTGATCAAGGACATCGTGGGCGCGTCCGGGTTCGGCATCGGCTCGGCCGGGCTGTCCGCCTACAACATCCTCGTGGAGGGCAACACCCAGGCGCTGGAGAACGACGTCGTCCTGTCGATGAAGCAGGGCAATGTCGCCGCGGCCAGCCGCGTCGTCGACGACCCCCGCATCCGCGAGTACTTCCAGCACCACGGCCACCGCACGGCCGTGTCGCGGCGCGCGCTGCAGGCCAACAGCGACCCGTGGCTCGGCCACACCCAGATCGACGGCGTCGGCTACGTCGTGCAGGAGCTGTCGCCCTACGAGGCCGACCTGGACTGGAGCGGCCTCACCGAGCCCGAGGACATGCTGTCGGTGCTGGACGACCTGGGCCGGGCGACCGCCAAGGTCCACTGCGTGTCCGACACCGACTCCGACCACACCCTCGTCGGTTTCCAGGTCGAGGACGCCATCGACGCGGTGATCGGCCCGGACGAGTCGGCCTTCGTCGAGGCGATGGTGGCCTTCGGCACCGAGTACGCCGAGATCGTCCGGCAGGACCACACCTACTTCGTGGACGCCTTCCGCAACCACGAGATCCCCGGCCTGTAGCCACGCCCCCCGAGCGCCCCGACCCGCCGCGGTCGGGGCGTTCCGACGTTCCGTGCTCGGTTCAGTGGGCGAAGGCGATGGCGGTGCCGGCGCTGACGACGATGGCGATGGCGACCAGTACGAGCGAGGAGCGCAGTGGGTTGCGGCGCTTGGGCAGCGCCTTCTGTGCGCGCGGTGCCGCGTGCAGTCGCACCGGTGGGCGCTTCTCGGGTGGTCTGTGCGTGGGGGGTGCCGGATCGGGGCGCGTCCGCGGGGACGTGCTGGGCGCGTGCGGGGCGAGTGCCACGGGCCGTGGCTTCGGCGCGGCGGCGGGAGGTGGAGCCGGTGCGGGGTGCCCGGGCTGCGGAGGCGGCTCCGGTGCCTCCGGGGGTGGTGGCGGGGGCGGTTCCGGGACCTCCGGAGTGTCGGAGGGCGGCTCTTCCGGCGGTGGAGGCTCGGCTGGAGGCGGTTCCTCCGGGGGCGGGGGCTCGGAGGTGTCCGGCAGGCCGCAGCCGTCCGCGGAGCCGCTGCCGATCTCGATGTCGATGCACACGTCGACCCCGATCTCGATCCCGGGCGTGGGCGGCGGGTCGGCCTTCGCGGTGGCCGGGAAGCCGAGCATGACGGCGGGCAGTGCCAGAGCCGGCAGCGCGAGGGCCGGCAGCGTCCGGGTCCTCAGCGTCCGGGTCCTCAGCGTCCGGGACGGCCGCGTGCGCGTCGGCAGGGTGCGGGCCCACCGGGGCGGGGTGGGGCGGCGGCGCATCAGCCGCCTCCCGCGATGCGCTGCAGGTCGGCGTGCAGGCCGGAGAACGCCTCCGGTCCGACGGCGAGGGCGCCGGTGAACACGTGCGAGATGTCGACGGTGAGGTAGGTGCCGGCGGCTAGCAGCGCCGCCATCAGCGCCAGCGGCACGAGCGCCATGCCGCGCGGGCGGGCGCCCACGAGGAAGGGCAGCAGCAGGACCACGACGCCGGTGAGGACGGTGACGGCGAGCAGGCCGGCGGGCGGCGTCGTCCGGGCGTCGGCGGCGCGCTGCCGGCGCGCGGCCGAGATCTCCCCGAGGTGGTCGAGGACGGCGCCGCGGGCGTCCGAGGCCTCGTCGGTGCCGGGCTGGATCGCGATGACGTCGTGGCGCAGCCGGTCCAGTTCGGCCCAGCCCCGGGCGCTGAGGCGCCCGTGCTTCATCAGCCGCCACTCGGGGCCGCGGACGAGTTCGACATAGGTGATGAGCCCGTCCTGGACGCGCCGGGCGTCCGCCGCGGGGAGGCGCTCGGCGGCCCAGTAGGCCTCGGTGATCGCCTGGCTCTCGGTGTAGGTGTTGGAGCGGGCGGCGTCCGCCGTGGTCCACGGCACGACGATGGCGATGGCGAACGCCAGCAGGAACAGCGCCGAGAGCATGGCGCCGGTGTGGGAGGAGGTGGGGCCGTCGGGGGCGCCGTCGTCCACGGTCCCGCGCGCCCGCCGCACCAGCCGGCTCGCCCCGATGACCACGCCGACGGCGCAGGCCGCGGCCGCGAAATAGATGATCATGCCCCTCCCGAAATCGTCCCGTCCATGACCGGGGGTGAGCATAGCTTTACCCAGAGTCGCCATGGGGTGTTTGTCGCCCACCGTCACCTGGGGGTGAGATGGTCGTCCGCAGAGGGAAGGTGGGGCTGTGCGCCGCCGGAAGGTGCGGGAGATGTGGTGGTAGTTCTTGTGGAATACGGTGTCCTTACCGGAAGATCTCCCGTAGAGAACTCGGTATGAAGGATGATTGTTAGGACCGGCCTGAGAGGGGCGGCTGCGTGAGGGGAGACGGCAATGGCGCCGCAGGGAAAGCTGGACCTCGACCCGGAGGTGGTGCGCACCGCCCGGCGCCTGGCCGCCCGGGCCGCCGAACCCATCATCGACATGGCCCGCTCCCACACCACCGTCTCGGTCGAGCGGGCGCTGCTGAGGCTGGCGGGCCTGACCGGCGCCGACGATGAGGGGCGCCCCTGGGTCAACCACCTCGCCGACGCCGTCCGCGAGCAGGTCGGGCTGGAGCACGGGCTCGCCCTGCCGGTCTGGGACGCGCTGCTGACCGGGCCGTACGGCTCCCTCGACGACCTGGCACGGGCCGCCGCCCGCGGACGGGTGTCGTTCCGGCTGCCGGCGGGCACCGACGCCGAGCACGCCCGCAAGGCCGCGGGCGAGGCGGCCCGCGGCGGCATGGCGCGCGTCGACCGGCGCCGCGCCGAGCGCGACCGGCTGCTGGCCGAGCTGCCCACCCCCGACCGGGCCGGCACGCCGAGGCCGCTGGTCTACCTGATCGTGGCGACGGGCGACATCTACGAGGACATCCCGCAGGCGCAGGCCGCCGCGCGCGAGGGCGCCGACGTCGTGGCGGTGATCCGCTCCACCGGGCAGTCGCTGCTGGACTTCGTGCCCGAGGGCGCCACCCGGGAGGGCTACGCCGGCACCTACGCCACCCGGGAGAACTTCCGGCTGATGCGCTCGGCGCTGGACGACGTGTCCCGCGAGCTCGGCCGGTACGTGCGGCTGACGAACTACGCCTCCGGGCTGTGCATGCCGGAGATCGCGACCCTCGCCGGGCTCGAGCGCCTGGACATGATGCTGAACGACTGCATGTACGGGATCATCTTCCGCGACATCAACCCGCGCCGGACGTTCATCGACCAGCGGTTCTCGCGGCAGATCCACGCCCGCGCCGGCATCGTCATCAACACCGGCGAGGACAACTACCTCACCACCGCCGACGCCGTCGACGCCGCGCACACCGTGGTCGTCAGCCAGCTGCTGAACGAGCGGTTCGGGCACGAGGCGGGGCTCAGCGACGACCAGCTCGGCCTCGGCCACGCCTTCGAGATCAACCCGGCGATCCCGGAGTCGTTCCGGCTGGAGCTGGCGCACGCCCAGCTCGTCCGGGAGCTGTTCCCCGGCGCGCCGCTGAAGTACATGCCGCCGACCAAGCACATGACCGGCAACATCTTCGCCGGCTACCTGCTGGACGCGTTCTTCAACCTCGCCGGCGTGATGACCGGGCAGTCGATCATCCTGATCGGGATGATGACCGAGGGCATCCACACCCCCTGGCTGTCGGACCGAGACCTGGCGCTGGAGAACGTCCGCTACGTCCGCGACGCCTGCGGGAACCTCGCCGAGGACTTCATGCCCCGCCCGGACGGGATGCTCGTCCAGCGCGCCAAGCAGGTGCTGTCGGAGTCGGTGGAGCTGCTGGAGCGCGTCGCCGACGACGGGCTCCTGGAGGCCATCGCCGAGGGCACGTTCGGCGTCACCCGCCGCCCGCCCGACGGGGGCAAGGGCCTGGACGGCGTCGTCCCGCGCGCCGACGGGTACTTCAACCCCGCGATCGAGATCCTCGACACCGAGGACCCGCATGCCGCCCGCCCCGCCGCCGACCAGGAGGTGCCCGCATGACGGTCGAGAGCCCCGGAACCGGTACCGGGACCCAGGCCCCCGCCGAGCCCGCCGACACCCGGCAGGTGATCCGCCCCTACGGCGACACCACCGGCGACGGCATGGTGCAGATGTCGTTCACCCTGCCCGTCCCGGCCGGGAAGCGCGCCGAGGCGGCCGCCCTGCAGCTCGCGGGGAAGATGGGCCTGGACCCGGCCAGCGTCGTCCACGCCAAGCCGATGGGCCCCGACTTCACCTTCTTCATCGTGTACGGGAAGGTGCGGCACCTCATCGACTACGCCTCCATCCCCGTCCCGGAGGAGCGCGCCTACCCGCTGCTGACCGCCCAGGAGGTGAACCTGGCGATCCGCGAGGCGCTGAACCGGCGGCTCGTGGTCGTCGGGGCCTGCATCGGCACCGACGCCCACACCGTCGGGATCGACGCGATCCTCAACGTCAAGGGGTTCGCGGGGGAGAAGGGCCTGGAGTACTACCGGGAGATCCAGGTCGTGAACATGGGCGCCCAGGTCACGGTCGAGGAGCTGGTCGAGCGCGCCAAGGCCGAGGACGCCGACGCGGTGCTGGTGTCCCAGGTCGTCACCCAGCGCAACGCCCACCTGCACAACACCAAGCAGATGGCCGCCGCGTTCCACGCCGAGTACCCGACCGCGGTGGCCGGGGGCATGGGGCGGCCGCTGCTGGTCGTCGGCGGCCCCCGCTTCGACACCGTCACCGAGGCCGACCTCGGCGTCGACCGCATCTTCGGCAAGGGCACCACGCCCGCCGAGGTCGCCAGCTACCTCGTGCACGCCCTGCTGCCCGGCGAGCACAGGCCCACCACGATGGAGGAAGAGTGAGCGACCCCCGCGAGGGACTGACCGTCACCCACCGCCGCTACATCCCCTACTCGCACGCGCACTACGCGGGCGACCTGGTCGACGGCGCCTACGTGCTGGGCCTGTTCGGGGACGTGGCCACGGAGCTGTGCATCCGCACCGACGGCGACGAGGGCCTGTTCGCCTCCTACTCCGACGTGCAGTTCCGCGCGCCCGTCCGGGCCGGGGACGTCCTGGAGACCACCGCCGTGCTGACCCGCGCGGGCACCCGCAGCCGCGTGATGGACTTCGAGGCCCGCGTGGTGTGCCGGGGCCGTCCCGACAAGGGCGAGTCGTCTGCCGAGGTGCTGCCGGAGCCGGTCGTCGCGGTCACCGCGTCCGGCACCGTCGTGGTGGCCGCGCCGGGAGGCTGATCCCGCCCCCGGCCGATCCAGGCCGTGATCGCAAAGGGCGTCCGGTGAAATCGCCGAACGCCCTGATCATGGTGTTGAGCTGGGATAACATGGAGTCGCCGCAGAACATGCGGCGGTTGACAAGGTGGCGGAAGCCGGTAGTTTTGCAGCAGTCCAGCACGGGACTCACCGATCGGCCGCCCGAGGGGCCGCCGGGCGCCGCGCCGCGACGGGGACGGGGATCACGCGAGTGGTCGGCATCGTGCCCGCCCGAGCCAGCGCGGTGATCCGGGGCCGTGCCGGGCGGAGCCGCCCGATCGCGCGGGGGGTTGGACCCGGGAAGGGCCCGGACATCCAGTAGAAAACGGAGCCTCGTTCTCACCGCCTGTGGGACGACTCCGGCCCGATGGATGTCGCGGGCCCTCTTCCGTGTCCGGCACCCGGTGAACCGTCCGCTTTCGCTCTGACCTGTGCCCGCGGTCGCCGCGGGCGCCCGGTGCCGGTAGCGTTCCGGCAAGGACCCGAGTGAACGAGGTGGGACGTGGCCCAGGAGACCCTCCCGGACCGGTCTTCGGCCGCGGGGCCGGACGGCGGCCCGGGCGGCGAGCCCGGTGGCGGGGCGCCGCGCCGGCGGCTCGCCCGGCTGCGCGGCGGCCTGCGCTCCGGCGGCCGCGCGGGCTGGCCCCGCACGCTGCTGGCCGCGGCGGCCGGGCTCCTGATGTGGCCCGCCTTCCCCCCGTTCGACCTCACGCCCCTCGCGCCGCTGGGCGTCGCGCTGCTGACCCTCGCGCTGCGCGGGCAGGCCGCCCGCACCGGCGCCTGGCTCGCCTTCGTCGGCGGCGCCGCGTTCTTCATCCCCGCGCTGGAGGGCATCTCCCGGATCGGCCCGGACGGCTGGATCATCCTCAGCCTCGTCGAGGCCGCCTACTTCCTGCCCCTCGGCGCCGGCATCGCGCTGGTCACCCGGCTCCCGGGCTGGCCGGTGTGGACGGCCGCGCTGTGGGTCGGCCAGGAGGCGGTCCGCGGCCGCGTCCCGTTCGGCGGGTTCCCCTGGGCGCGGCTCGCGTTCAGCCAGACCGACACGCCGCTGACCCCGTACGCGTCGTTCGGCGGCGCGCCCCTCGTCACGTTCCTGACGGCCCTGCTGGGCGGGCTCCTCGCCTGCGCCGCCGTGGCCGCCCACCGCGCCTGGACCCACCGCGCCCAGGCCGGAGCCTCCCAGCCCGACGGCTCCGAGACCGACGGTGCCGACGGGCGGGAGCCGTCCCGGACGCGCCGGGCCCTGGTCCCCGCCGCGGTCTGCCTCGGCGCGGTCGGCGCCGTCGTCGCCGGCGGCCTGCTGATCCCCACCCCGGTTTCGGGCCGCCCGGTCACCGTCGCGGTGATCCAGGGGAACGTGCCGCGCCTCGGCCTGGACTTCCTCGGCCAGCGCAAGGCCGTGCTGGACAACCACGTCAAGGCCACCCACGAGCTGGCCGAGGGGGTCCGCGCGGGGCGGTTCGCCAAGCCGGAGCTGGTGGTGTGGCCGGAGAACGCCAGCGACCTGGACCCCTACGCCGAGCCCGACGCCTACACCGCCATCGACAACGCGGTGAAGGACATCGGCGTCCCCGTCCTCGTCGGCGCCCTCACCGACACCCCCGACGGGGAGAAGGTCGAGAACCGCGGCATCGTCTGGGACCCCTGGACCGGCCCGGGCGACTACTACGTCAAGCGGCACCCCGTCCCGTTCGGCGAGTACCTGCCGTTCCGCGACGTCCTGACCAAGCTGATCACCCGGTTCGAGCGGATCCCGCGCGACTTCGCCAAGGGCGACCGCTCCGGCGTGATGGCGCTCGGGCCGGTGGACATCGGCGACGTGATCTGCTTCGAGGTCGCCTACGACAAGGAGGTCCGCGACGTGGCGCGCGGTGACATCCTGGTCGTGCAGACCAACAACGCCACCTACGGCAAGACCAGCCTGCCGCCCCAGCAGATCGCCATGTCGCGGCTGCGCGCGGTCGAACATGGCCGTACGATCTTGGTAGCCGCGACGAGCGGGATCAGCGCCATCGTCGCCCCCGACGGCCGGATGGTCGACCGGTCCCGGGAGTTCGTCCCCGACATCCAGGTCGCGGCCGTCCCGGCGCGCGCGTCGCGGACGACGGCCGACCGGCTGGGGGAGGCGCCCGAGTGGGCGCTCGCGCTGCTCGGGCTCGGCGCGGTCGGCGCGGCGGTACGGACAGCCAGGAAGAACGAGGGGAATTGACGCCGATGGAGATCCCAGCCGGGCTCGGCCGGGTGCTCGTGATCATCCCGACGTACAACGAGCGGGACAACATCGAGCGCATCACCGGGCGGGTGCGCGAGGCCGTCCCGTCGGTGGACGTCCTGGTCGTGGACGACGCGAGCCCCGACGGGACCGGCGAGGTCGCCGACGCGATGGCGGCCGCGGACGAGCAGGTCAAGGTCCTGCACCGGGAGGGCAAGGAGGGCCTCGGGCCCGCCTACATCGCCGGTTTCCGGTGGGCCGCCGAGCACGGCTACGACGTCATGGTCGAGATGGACGCCGACGGCTCCCACCAGCCCGAGGAGCTGCCGCGGCTGCTGTCGGCGCTGGAGGACGCCGACCTCGTCATCGGCGCCCGCTGGGTGCCCGGCGGCAGGGTGCGCAACTGGCCGAAGCGGCGCGAGGCGCTGTCGCGCGGCGCCAACACCTACGCCCGGGTGATGCTCGGCATCCCGCTGCACGACTCCACCGGCGGCTTCCGCGCCTTCCGCGCCGCGACCCTGGAGAAGATCGGGCTGGAGGGCGTCGACTCGCGCGGCTACTGCTTCCAGATCGACCTGGCGCTGCGGGCCCTGCGGCAGGGCCTGCGCGTGGTCGAGGTGCCGATCACGTTCGTCGAGCGCGTCCACGGGACCAGCAAGATGAGCCGGGACGTGATGGCCGAGGCGGCGCTGCGCATCACCCAGTGGGGGATGTCCGACCGCATCGGCAAGCTCCGCGACCCCCGCTGACGCGCGCCGGGCGCGCGCCGGGAAACGAACGGGGCCGTCCCGGCGTTGAACGGGGGAGAGGCTTTCGACGACCCCGAAGATGGAGACATGCTGCCGCTGCTGATCGTCCTGGCGCTCCTGCTGCTGCCGGTCCTGGAGATCTTCGTGCTGATCCAGGTCGGCGGGGTGATCGGCGTCTGGCCCACGGTCGGGCTGCTGATCGCCGAGACCGTCCTCGGCGCGTGGCTCGTCCGGCGGGAGGGCCGCCGCGCCTGGCGGGCCCTGCAGGAGACGGCGCGGCGGGGCGTCCTGCCCGACCGGGAGGTCGCCGACGCGGCGCTGGTCATGGCCGGCGGCGTCCTGCTGCTGGTCCCCGGCTTCGTCACCGACGTGCTGGGGCTCGCGCTGGTGCTCCCGTTCACCCGCCCGCTCGTCCGCCGGGTCCTGGGCGTGTTCGCGGCCCGGCGGATGCGGGCCGCCGAGGAGCGCGCCGCCACGATGTTCCCGCCCGGCGCCGCCGGGTTCGACCCGTTCGGCCGCGGCCGCGGCCCCGAGCGCGTCGAGACCCCGCCGGGACCGGTGGTCCGCGGCGAGGTCATCGAGGACGACACGCCCGCCGAGCAGGACGACGCGCCCGCCGGGCAGAGGCACGACAGGCCCTCGCGCGCCTGACCGTCAGGCGTCGCGGGCGGCGAACACGGCGCCGCCCGCCAGCAGGGCCGCGGCCGCGTAGGCGGCCAGCACCCCGAGGCCCTGCCACGGCCCGATCGGCAACCGGTCCACGCCCCGCGTCGCCTGGACGGCCAGGCCCGCCGTCATCGGCGCGGCCTTCGACAGCCGCTCCCGCCAGGCGTCGTCGCCGACGAGCCGGACCAGGACCGGGACGATCCACAGCAGCGTCAGCACCGCGCTGATCGCCGCCGCCTGCTCCCGCAGCACCGTCCCCACGCCCAGCGCCAGCAGGGCGACCAGCACCAGGTACAGGACGGTCCCGGCGGCCGCGCGGGCGGTGGGGCCGTCGGCGAGCGACAGCGGCGGGTAGCCGTTCGCGGCCGTGAAGCCGTTGCCGGGCAGGATGCCCCGCCCCGCCGCCAGCGACGCCAGCACCCCGGCCGTCCCGGCCGCGGCGACCAGGCCCGCCACCACGGCGGCCTTGGCGGCCAGCACCGTGATCCGGCCCGGCACCGCCGCCAGCGTCGCGGTGATCGTCCCCGCGGCGTACTCGCCGCCGACCGCCAGCACGCCGAGGACGACCGCGGCGACCTGCCCCACCTGGACGCCCGACAGCGCCAGCTTCGGCGTGTCCTCCATGCACCCGGCCGGTGTGGCGCAGTGCGCGGTGTCCACGGTCCCGGTGACCGCGGCGCCCACCGCGGCGACCAGGACGGCGAGCGCCGGCGCGAGCAGCGCGGTGCTCGGCACCGTGCGCAGCTTCGTCCATTCGGCGTGCAGCGCGTGCAGCGCGTGCAGCGCGCGCCGGCTCCCGCGTGCCCGACCGGTCATGCGTCCCGCCGCCTGAGCAGCCACGCGGCGGCGGCCAGCGCGACCGCCGTGTAGGCGCACAGCACCCCGAACCCGGCCCACGGGTCGATCGCCCGGTCGAACCGGGCGACGGTCTGCTGGATCGCGAACCCGGCCGCCGGGGTGAGGCGCTCCAGCCACCGTGCCGCCGACAGCGGCAGCCCGGTCGCGACGATCTGCGGGACGAGCAGGAGCAGCAGCACGATCGTGATCGCGGGCGCGCTGCGCCGCACGATCACGGCGACCGCCAGGGAGAACACGGCGATCACGGCGAGCAGCGCGGCCGTGCCGAGGACGGCGCGCAGCACGGTCCCGTTGGCGAGGGACGGCGTCGCCAGCCCGTGCGAGCGCTGCACCGGGCCCGCGAGCAGCACCGACCCGACCGCCGCCGCCAGCCCCGCCGCCAGCGCCGCCAGGCCCGCCACGACCGCCTTGGCGGCCAGCACCCGGCCGCGGCCGGGGGAGGCGGCGAACGTCGTGCGCAGCATCCCGCGCCGGTACTCGGCCGTCACCGACAGCACCGCCACCACCACGATCGCCACCTGGCCGATCAGCACCCCGGCGAGGGTCGTCTTGGCGGTGTCGTCGGCGAACGCGTTGGGCCCGATGTCGCCCACTCCCTTCAGCGCGAACGTCCCGCCGGAGCCGGTGCGGCCGTCCAGCGACGGGTCGGCCGCCGGGCCGTCCATGGCGCCGCGGTCGCGCCACACGGCGCCCGGCTGCGCCGGCGTCACCGACACGTGGTCGAACGTCGCCCGGGTGGCGGAGGGCTCGCCCGAGACGCTCTCCCCGCCGAACATCCGCCGCACCTCGACCTTGTCCGGGGCCGACACGACCATGCCCGCCAGGGCCGTCTTCGGCAGGCCCTCCAGCCGGACGGACCCGACGCGGCGCCAGTCGCGGCCGTCGGACGAGGCGTAGCCCGTGACGCCCGTCCCGTCGCGGGTCAGCTTGAGCCAGCGCGGCACGGCGCCCGCTCCGCCGTAGGCGCCGCCGGCCTTGTAGCCGGTCTGGAGCCGGACGCCGTGCCCCGGCGTCACCACCAGCGCCGCGTACGGGGTGCCCGGGTCCGCGCTCCCCTTGATCATCAGGCCGGCCTTGGCCCACGCGCCGCCGCCCTCCTGGGAGGTGACGCGCGCGACGATCGAGCCGTCGCCCGCCAGGGGCAGGTAGGTGTAGTGGCCGAGGTCGATGGTCTGGAGCCGCGCCGGGTCGGACGGCCCGTCCCCCGATCCGGTGGACTCGCTGCCCGCCGCCGACAGCAGCGCCACGAGCACGGCCAGCAGCACCGCCGCCGGCAGGGCCAGTATCCAGCGGCGGACGGTGCGCAGCTTGGTCCACTCGGCGAGCAGCAGCCGCCCGAACCCGTCGCGGGCCCCGGCTTCGACCGTGCTGCGGTACGAGGTCGCCGCGGCCGGCCCCGGCGTGCTCACAGGGCCTCCTGGACCGGCGCGCTCTGGAACTCCACAGCGTCGCGGGTCAGCTCCATGTAGGCCTCCTCCAGCGAGGCGCGGTGCTCGCCGATGCCGGTGAACCCCACGCCGGCCTCGGTGAGCACCGCGATGATCCGCTCGGCGGCCAGCCCGGTGACGGTGACCGCGTCCGGCCCGGCAGCGGCCACGGTGGCGCCCGCGCGGGCCAGCGCGGTCATGGCCTCGCGCCGTTCGGCGGTCCGCAGCTCGACCCGGCCGCCGGACGCGGCGGCCAGCAGGTCCGCGACGCTGGTGTCGGCGACCAGCCTGCCGCGCCCGATCACCACCAGGTGGTCGGCGCCGCCCTCCAGCTCGGCCATCAGGTGGCTGGACACCAGCACGGCCCGCCCCTCGGCGGCCAGCGACCGCAGCAGGCCCCGGATCCAGGTGACGCCCTCGGGGTCCAGGCCGTTGACCGGCTCGTCGAACATCAGCACCGGCGGGTCCCCGAGCAGCGCCGCGGCGATCCCGAGCCGCTGCCGCATGCCGAGGGAGAAGCCGCCCGCCCGGCGGCGCGCCGCGCTCGCCAGCCCGGTCAGCCCGATCACCTCGTCCACCCGCCGGACCGGCAGCCCGTTGGCGTGCGCGAGCCACAGCAGGTGGTCGCGGGCGCGGCGGGCCGGGTGGACCGCCGACGCGTCCAGCATCGCCCCGAGCCGGCACAGCGGCGTCCGCAGCGTCCGGTAGGGCCTGCCGCCGACCAGCGCGGTCCCGCCGTCGGGCCGGTCCAGGCCCATGATCATGCGCATGGTGGTGGATTTGCCGGCGCCGTTCGGGCCGACGAACCCGGTGACCCGCCCGGGGCCGACCGTGAACGACAGGTCGTCCACGGCGACGGTGGGCCCGTACCGCTTGCGCAGGCCCCGTACTTCGATGGTTGCCTCCATGGACCGGGAGGCTACGGAGCGCCGCGCCCCCGGGTCATCACGCGGGGGAGGAGTCTTCGCGGGCAGGGGTCGGGGGAGAGGGCGTCCCTCCCGCGAGGGACGCCGCCGCGGCGCCGTCCGCGCCACAATGGCGTGCGTGGGCGACAGCGACCAGACCGCCGGGCGGGCGCGGTGGCCGGTGGCCGGCGGGTGCCTCGCCCTGGCCGCCGCCGCCGAGGCCGTGTACCGCACCCACGGTTCGGGGGTGGTCCTGTCCCTGGCCCTGGTGGTGGACGTGTGCGCCACGCTCCCGCTGGCGCTCGTCCGCGACCGGGCCCCGGCCGCCGCCGCCGCGATCACCGTGTCCGCGGCCGCGGCGTGCGTCCTGCACCGCGGCGCCGCCGTCGCCGCGCTCGCCGCCCTCGTCACCGTCTGGACGGTCCTGGCGCGCCGCCGCGTCCTGCGGCGCCGCGCCGAGACCGCCGCGCTCGCCGCCTCCCGGCGGGCGTTCGAGAGCACCCTGCTGGAGCACACCGCGCGCGGCGAGCGGGCCCGCATCGCGCGCGAGCTGCACGACGTCGTCGCCCACCACATCTCGATGATCTCCGTGCAGGCCGAGACGGCCCGGCTCGCGGTGCCCGGCATGCCGGACGAGGGCGCCAGGCGGCTGCTGGCCATCGGCGACACCGCCCGCACCGCGCTCACCGAGATGCGGCGGCTGCTCGGCGTGCTGCGCGAGGACGCCGGCGCCGAGCCGACCCGCCGCCCCCAGCCCGGCCTGCAGGAGCTCCTCGACCTGGTCGACCAGACCCGCGAGTCGGGCGCCGCGGGCGTCCGGCTGATCGTCGGCGGGCACGTCGCCGCCCTGGACCCGGGGCTGGAGCTGGCGGTCTACCGGATCGTCCAGGAGGCCCTGACCAACGCCCGCAGGCACGCGCCGGGCGCCGCCGTCGACGTGGAGCTCCAGTACGCGCCGGACGCCCTGCGCGTCAGCGTCCGCGACAACGGCCCCGGGCCCGTGCCCGGCGGCGGCCCCGCCGGGCACGGGCTGCTCGGCATGCGCGAGCGGGCCGCCGCCGCGGGCGGCGACCTGCGCACCGGCCCCGGGCCCGGCGGAGGGTTCCTGGTGGAGGCGGTCCTGCCGCTGGAGGAGGAGCCGTGAGCGTGCGCGTCGTGGTGGCCGACGACCAGGAGGTCGTCCGCGCCGGGTTCGGGGCCCTGCTGGGCACCCAGCCGGACCTGGAGGTCGTCGCGACGGCGTCCGACGGCGCCGCCGCGGTGCGGGTGTGCGGCGAGCACCGTCCGGACGTCGTGCTGATGGACGTGCGGATGCCGGTCATGGACGGCATCGAGGCCACCCGCCGCGTCACCGCCGAGCCGGACCCGCCGCGGGTGCTGATGCTGACCACGTTCGACCTGGACGAGCACGTCTACGACGCCCTCGTCGCGGGCGCCAGCGGGTTCCTGCTCAAGGACGTCACGGCCGAGCGGCTGTTCGACGCCGTCCGGGTCGTCGCGGCGGGGGAGGCGCTGCTCGCCCCGGCCGTCACCCGCCGCCTCATCGGGGAGTTCGCGCGGCTGCGGCCGCGCCCGCCGTCGCGGGGGCCGGCCCTGGACGCCCTGACCCCGCGCGAGACCGACGTGCTGCGCCTGGTCGCGGCGGGCCTGTCCAACGCCGAGATCGCCGCCCGGCTGGTCGTCGGGGAGGAGACGGTCAAGACCCACGTCAGCCGGATCCTGCGCAAGCTCGGGCTGCGCGACCGCGTCCAGGCGGTCGTCGCCGCCTACGAGAGCGGTTTGGTGCTGCCCCGCTCGGACAGGTGACCCGGCCGGACAGGCGACCCGGGCGGACCGGCGACCCGGGCGGACCGGGCCGCGACGCCCGCCCCCGGGCATGGCGAAGGCCCGCACCCTCGCCGGTACGGGCCTTCGCTACGAGCCTGTCAGCCGTTCACGCGGACTTCCTGCGTCCCGCTCGCAGGATCTCCAGGCGTTCGGCCAGGACCTCCTCAAGGTCTTCCACGGTCCTGCGCTCCATGAGCATGTCCCAGTGGGTCCGCGGCGGCTTTCCCTTCTTCGCTTGGGGCAGCTCCCCGTCGACCCGCAGGGCCGTGGCGCCGCAGCTGCGGCATTCCCAGGTGATCGGCACCTCGGCCTCGGCTGCGAGCGTCACGGTGAACCGGTGGCCCTTCGTGCAGGTGTAGTCCACCTCTTGGCGAGGGGCCAGATCGGTGTTGCGATCGTTCTCGTAGCTCGTCGCTCCGAGTCGGGTGCCGCGAAGTGCGCGCTCGGCCATCGTCACGTGCCTCCCAGACGGCTTGCGGTCTTGCCCTGACCAACGCTGAACACCCTGCCAAGATTCCCGCGCCCGGGGTGATCCAACCCTGCTGTTTGCGGCCGTCCCCAGCCGCCGGCGGGGAACACGCGGCCGGCGCGCTAGTGACGGGACACCAGGACCGCGTCGATCAGCCCGTACTCCTTGGCCTCCTCGGCGGTGAAGTAGCGCTCGCGCTCCAGGTCGCGGCGGACGTCCGCGGGGTCGTGCCCGGTGGCCTCGGCGAGGATCGCCTCGGTCTGCCCGCGCATCCGCAGCACCTCCTGCGCCTGGATCGCCAGGTCCGTGGCCTGGCCGCCGGCCGTCTCGAGCGCCGGCTCGTGCAGCAGGATCCGCGCGTCCGGCAGCGCCTGCCTGCGTCCGGGCGAGCCCGCCGCCAGCAGGATCGCCGCGGCCGACCCGGCCTGCCCGACGCAGGTCGTCTCGATCTCGGGACGCACGTAGCGCATCGTGTCGCAGATCGCCAGCATCGCGGTGATCGAGCCGCCCGGCGAGTTGATGTACAGGGCGATGGGCCGGTCGGGGTCCATCGCCTCCAGCGCCAGCATCTGCGCCGTGACGTCGCCCGCGCTGGTGTCGTCCACCGGCGCGCCGAGGAACACGATGCGCTCCTCGAACAGCTTGCTGTAGGGGTCGGTCTCCTTCCGGCCCTGGCCGGTGCGCTCCTCGAACTGGGGGACGAGGGAGCGCCGTTCCGCTCGTGTCATGTGCCCACCCGGTCGGTGCTGTCGATGACGTGGTCGACGAAACCGTAGTCGCGGGCCGCCTCCGCGGTGAACCACGCGTCGCGGTCCCCGTCGGCCTCGATGCGCTCCAGCGGCTGGCCGGTGTGGAACGCGGTGCGCTCCGCCAGGGTCCGCTTGAGGTAGAGCGACTGTTCCGCCTGGATCCTGATGTCGGACGCGGTGCCGCCGATGCCGCCGTGCGGCTGGTGCATCATCACGCGCGCGTGGCGCAGCGCGTACCGCTTGCCCCGCGTCCCCGCGCACAGCAGCGTCTGTCCCATGGAGGCGGCCATGCCCATCGCGACCGTGGATATGTCGTTCGGGACGAACTGCATCATGTCGTAGATCGCCATCCCGGCGTCCACGACGCCGCCGGGGGAGTTGATGTAGAGGGTGATGTCGCGCCGGGCGTCCTGCGCGGCGAGCAGCAGGAGCTGCGCGCTGACCCGGTTGGCGACCCCGTCGTCGATCTCGCTGCCGAGGAACACGATCCGCTGCGCCAGCAGCCGCTCGAACAGCTGGGCGTCCGCCAGTCGCGGCAGCTCGGCCACGCCGGCCCGCGACCTGCCCGCGAACGTCTCCGCCCGCTGCCCGCCGTCCTCTCGCCACGGTTCGCCGTTCACCCGAGCCTCCTTGATCATCTGTACATTTCGTACACTACGTACGGACAGTAATCCAGAAGCCGGAGGACGGCCAGAGGGCGGCGGAGTGTTTCGCTATACGATGAATCACGTGGATGTTCCGGTAACCGAAGCACGCGCCCAGTTCGCGGATCTGGTGAACCGGGTCGCCTACACCGGCGAGCCCGTCCGGCTCACGCGGCGGGGCCGGGTGATGGCCGCCCTGGTCTCCCCGGAGGATCTGGAGCTCCTGGAGACCGTCCGCTCCCAGCGCGCCGACCTGCAGATGGGCGGGACCGTGCCGCCCGGGCAGCCGTCCCGTCCCGCGGAGCGGCCCCAGCAGCCGCCGCAGCCGCCGATGCGCATCGCGGCCGAGTACCGCCCGCCCGGCTTCAGGCCCTGACCCCGGTTCCGAGGCCCGTCCGCGGACGGGTGCCCGCGTCGTCCCGGGGGCGGACGAGGCCCGCCGCCGCAGCCGCGACGACGCAGAGCGCGGCCGGCAGGAGCAGCGTCAGGCCGAGCGGCATGACGCGGGTGAGCGGGCCGATGACCGCGGGGCCCGCGAGCATCCCGAGGTAGCCGAGTCCGGCCACGCGGGAGACGTTGGCGCCGGAGGCGGCCCGGTCGTGGTGGCCGGCGGCGCTGAACAACTGGGGGACGGCCCCCGACAGCCCCGCGCCGAGCACGGCCCAGCCGATCAGGGCCGGAGCCTCCCGGGGCGACAGCGCCGCCAGCGCCAGGCCGCACGCGGCCAGGCCGGCGCCGTTGCGGAGGACGGCCACCGGGCCGAAGCGCGCGGCGAGCCGGTCGGCCAGCAGCCGCCCGCCGGTCATGGCGGTGGAGAAGGCCCCGAACGCCAGCGCCGCCGTACCGGGGGACGCGTCCAGACCGCGCAGGTGCAGCGCGCTCCAGTCGTTCGCCACTCCCTCGCACAGCATGATCATGAAAGCGAGGGCGGCCAGCCCCCGGATGCGCCGGGGCGTCCGGCGGCGCACCGGCGCGGCGGCGTCGGGCGTACCGCCCGACCGCAGTAGTGCCGGAGCGGCCGCAGCGCCGGCGGCGGTGCTCAGGAGCGCCACGAGGCCGAAGGTGGCCGCCGGGCTCCAGCCCCAGGTGAGCGTCCGGGCGCCGACCAGGGCCGCCAGGACGCCGCCGAGGGAGAAGGTCGCGTGGAAGGCGGCCATGACGGGCCTTCCGTAGCCGCGCTCGACCTGGACGGCGTGGGCGTTCATGGCGACGTCCAGCGCTCCGTGGCAGGCGCCGAGCAGCAGCAGTGCCGCGCCGAGCGTCCACGGGCCGGTCGCCAGGCCCGGCAGGACCAGCGCGGCGCCGGCCGCCGCGGCGCTGAGCGGCACCACCCCGCGGGCGCCGGCGCGGTCGGTGAGGGGGCCCGCGATCCGCATCCCGGCGACCGCGCCCGCGCCGAGCAGCAGCAGGAGCCGTCCGAGCACCGCGTGGTCGATCCCGGTCCGGTGCTCGATGGGAGGGATGTGGACGATCCACATGCCCAGCAGGAACCCGGCCAGGGCGAAGTAGGCGAAGGTGGCCAGCCGGGCCGCCCGCGGTGGTCCTGCCGTCTCGGGAGCGGTCATACGAGCCTGACGTCCACGCCGGCGTCCCGCAGGCGGGCGACGGCGGCGTCGGGGGCGGACCGGTCGGTGACCACCATGTCGAGGTCGGTGGCCGGGCAGACGAGGCCGAGGCCGCTGCGGCCGAACTTGGCGCCGTCGCACACGGCGACGACGCGGCGGGCCGAGGCGATCGCCGCGCGCTTGACCGGGACCTCGTCGAGGTCGTGCGCCGTCAGCCCGTGCTCGGCCGACAGGCCGCAGACGCCGAGGACGGCGGTGTCGACGCGCAGCGAGGAGAGCGAGGCCTCGGTGAGCGGCCCGGTGAACGCCAGCGCCCCGGGCGTGGTCCGCCCGCCCGGGACCAGCAGCCGGATCTGCGGTGCCCCGCTGAGGGCGTTCGCGGAGTGCAGGTCGAGGGGGACGACGGTGAGCCGCCGCCCGGCGATCGCGTGGGCGACGGTGAGGGCGGTGGTGCCGGCGTCCAGGACGACGGCCTCGCCGTCGGTGAGGAGCGCTCCGACCTCGGCGGCGAGGCGCCGCTTGGTCTCGGCCGCCTCGTGCTCGCGGACGGCGAAGGGCATCGCCTCGCCGCGCAGCAGCAGGCTCACCGCCCCGCCCCGCACCCGGCGCAGCACGCCCCGCTCGGCGAGCAGGTCGAGATCGCGCCGGATGGTCATCTCCGAGGCGCCGGTCTCCTCGGCCAGTTCCGTCACGCTCACCCGCTCGGTGGTTCGCAACCGCTCGATGAGCATGTCCACCCGTTTCGAACTCTCCATGTGTTCAATCAACCAGTTTTAGTGTTAGGTAGTCAACCGAGACCTCGGGAGGCCCCATGACATGGATCGTGTTCGACTACGCGGGCGTGATCAGCGCGTCCCCGCCCGTGGGCGCCGGAGCGCTGCTGCCCCAGACGGTGGGTGCGCCGCCCGCGCGGTTCTGGCCGGTGTACTGGGCGCACCGGCGGGACTACGACCTGGCCGCCGTGACGGCCGCGGAGTTCTGGCGGCGGGTGTGCGGCCGGCTCGACGTGCCGGTGGACGACGACCTGATCCACGTCCTGGTGACCCTGGACGTCCGCACCTGGGCGCACGTCAACGAGGACACCGTCGCCCTGCTGAGGGAGCTGGCGGGGCGGGGCACGCCGCTCGCCCTGCTGTCGAACGCGCCCGTCGAGCTCGCCCGCATGGTGGACGGGCGGCCCTGGGCGCCGCTGTTCCGGCACCGGCTCTACAGCGCCGACCTGGGCCTCGCCAAGCCCGCGCCGGAGATCTTCCACGAGCTGACCGGCCGGCTCGGCGCGGCCCCGGACGAGGTGGTCTTCGTCGACGACCGCGAGGAGAACGTGCGGGCGGCCCGGATGCTCGGCATCCGTTCGGTGCTGTTCACCGGAGTGCCGGGGCTGCGCGCCGAGCTGGCCCGCGTCGCCGGACCGGGCGGGGTCAGGGTACGGCGGCGGGCGGGGTCTCGTACGGCCACAGGCCGCGGGACGCCATCACGTCGCGGAGGGTGACCAGCTCGTCGGTCATGATGCCGTCGATGCCGAGGTCCAGGAGGCGCTTCATGGCGGCGGGGTCGTTGACCGTCCACGCGTGGACCTGGAGCCCGAGCCGGTGGGCGTGCTCGATGAACGCCTCGGTGACGAAGGGCACCGGGCCGAGGCCGTAGGGCACCTGGGCGCAGGCGACGCCGGTGGCGGCGAGGCGGACGAGCTTGGCGGTGGGCCCGCCGATGGACTTGGCGCGCAGCGCCATCAGGCCGCGCGGGCCGAGCGCCATGCACACATCGTGGTCGGTGTACTGGGGAAGCCTGGCGCGCATCTGCGCCAGCCGGCGGGTGGAGAACGAGGTGATGCACACCCGGTGCCAGGCGTCGGTGCGGCGCAGCGTCTCGGCGAGCGGGCCGATGACGGGGGCGTCCTTCAGGTCGATGTTGACGCGCGCCTCGGGGAAGGAGCCGAGGACGTCCTCCAGGCGGGGGATGGGCTCGGTGCCGCCGATGCGGGCCTTGGCGACCTCGGAGTACGGGAGCCGGGCGATGGCGCCGGTGCGGTCGGTGACGCGGTCGAGGGTGCGGTCGTGGAAGGCGACCACGACCCCGTCGGCGGTGGCGTGGGCGTCGGTCTCCAGGTAGCGGTAGCCGAGGTCGGTGGCGCGCTGGAACGCGGCCATCGAGTTCTCCGGGCGCCCGGCCGCGCCGCCGCGGTGGGCGAAGGGGATCGGGCCGGGATGGTCGAGGAATTCGAACGAGCGCCGCACCCGTCCGATTATGGCCGACCTCGCCGCCCGTCTTGACCTTACTGCGTAAAGGGCGGGGGCGAGAACGCCGGTGCTAGCGTCGGCGCGGCGAAAACCGATCAGCAAGGAGAACGCGGACATGGCGGACGTGAACGACTACAGGGCGACGTTCGAGCTGGTGGACGTGGACGGCGACGGCTACATCTCGACGGCCGAGCTGAAGAACCTGATGAGCCGGCTGGGGCAGGACGTCACCGACACCCGCGCCGTGGAGGTGGTCGTGGCCGCCGACGCCAACCGGGACGGGAAGATCTCCCTGGAGGAGTTCGCCGCGCTGATGGAGCGCACCTCGTCCCGGTGACGGCGGCGGCCGCGCGGGTCAGCGGGCCCGGCGCCGCAGCTTGAGGGCGTTGTCGGTGCGGGTCATGGTGCGGCCGTCGGGTGCGGTCTGGACGCGTTCGTGCTCGTCGCTGCGCAGGACCTCCCATTCGCCGTCCGGCAGGCCGAGGGAGTGCAGGACCTCGTCGGGCGTGGGCAGGTGCACCCCGGGGTGGGCGCCGGGGTCCCACGGCGGGGGCCCGGCGTGCCCGACGACGAGCAGGATCCCGCCGGGCGCGACGGCGGCGGCGGCGGCCCGCAGGACCTCCTCGCGGGGCATGTCGGCGGGGGAGTGCAGGAACTGCGCCGACACCAGGTCGTAGGACCCTTCGGGGAAGGAGGCGGCGAGGTCGCGGCGCTGCCAGTCGACGCGGTCGGCGACGCCGGCCTCCTCGGCGCGGCGGGCGGCGCGCTCGAGCGCCACCCCGGAGATGTCGGCGGCGGTGACGCGCCAGCCCCGCCGCGCCAGCCAGACGGCGTCGGCGCCTTCGCCGCATCCGAGGTCCAGGGCGGTGCCGGGCTCCAGCCCGGCGGCCTCCTGGATGAGGACGGCGTTGGGCTCGCCGCTCCAGATGTGGTGGTGCTCGGAGTAGCGGGAGTCCCAGTACTCCTGGTGGGTGGTGGTGTCGTCCATGCTCCGATGGTGCGCCGCGACCGCGTCCGGCGGCGAACTGCGTTGCCGTTTCGGCAAAGCGAGCAGGGCGAGCGGGACCAGGACGGCCGGAGCCGCGGCGACGGCGTAGCACGCCGGGAGCGGGAGCACGTCCAGGGCCGCGCCGGTGGCGGCCGTGCCGCCGGAAGCGCCGAGGTTCAGCGCGGTGTTGACCCAGGCCACGGCGCGGGTCCGGGCGCCGGGCGGCGCGCCGGCGTCGGCGAGGAGGTAGGCGGTGGTCAGCGTCGGTCCGACGAACAGTCCGGCGGCGGCCGCCGCCGCGGCCAGGACGGCGACGGAGGGGGCGAGCCCCGCCGCGGCGAGGGCGAGGCCGAGCGGGCACGCGAGCACGGCGAGCCGGGTGCGTCCGGGTGCGGCCCGGCTCAGCGCGCCGTAGGCGAGGCCGCCGAGGGTGCTGCCGGCGGCGACCGCGGCCTCCACCCAGGCGACCGCCGCGGGCTGGTGGTGGCGCTCGGTGAAGGCGACGGCCAGCAGGCCGGTCGAGCCGAGGACGACTCCGGTGGCGGCGGCGGTGAGGGCCGGCGCGAGCGGGAACACCCGCACGCGGGCCGCGCGGCGGCGCGGCGCCGGCCGCGGGGCCGCCGGGGAGGCGACCATCCCGAAGGTCCCGGCGGCGATGAGGACGGCGCCGAGGGCGACCCCGAGGGACGGCGCGGCGACCGCGGCGAGCAGGCCCGCCAGGAGCGGGCCGGTGACGAAGACCAGCTCTTCGGAGACGGTGTCGAGGCTGTAGGCGCGGCGCAGGAGAGGGCCCTCCGGGAGGAGGCCGTTCCACAGCGTCCGCATGACCACGCCGACCGGGGGTGCGGTGACCCCGGCGGCGGTGGTGAGGACGCCGAGCAGCGGGACGGGCGCGTCGGGCCGTGAGGTGAGGACGGCGAGGGCGGCGAGGAGCAGGGCGTAGGCGGTGGCCATCGGGGGCAGGGCGCGCCGGGGCCCGTGCCGGTCGATGATGGCCGCGCGCACCGGCGACACGACCGAGACGGTGAGGCCGAGCAGGGCCAGCAGCCCGCCGGCCTGGGCGTAGGAGCCCGTGGTCGCGGTGAACGCCAGGGTGAGGGACAGGTAGACGGTCCCGTAGGACAGCCTTCCCAGAAAGGCGAAGGCGAAGGTGCGGGAGGCGTGGGGGGCGCGCAGCACGGCCGCGTATGACGCTGTCATGGAGTCGGTTCCTCAGGAAGGCCCGGGGGCCGGTTTACGGGGACGCCGGAGGCCGCCGCGGCATCAGCGGCGGCGGGGGCGTCCTACGCAAAGATGAGGAACTGCATGCCGTGATCGTAACGCGTGCGCGGCCGGTGGGAGATCCCGCCGGCGCATGTCGGGGCCCCTGGTTCACGCGCCGGGCCGGATAGCGGACCCGGAGGGTTCGAGGTCCGGCGGCCCGCCGGGAGCGGGAGCGCTGAGGGGAGGCCGCGAGCGGGGCGTCGTGCGGCGGGACAGCAGGACTCCGGCCAGTGCGGCGGCGAGGCCGGCCAGCCCGGCGGCGGCGAAGCCGCCTCCCGGAGCGGTGAGGTCGATCGCCGTGCCGGCGGCGGGGGCCCCGAGCGCGAAGCCCCCGCTCAGCGCCGAGGACTGCAGGCCCGTGGCCTCGCCGCGCACGCCGGCGGGCGCGAGGCGGCTGACGGCGTCGGCCACCGTGGACAGCGTCGGGGCGGCGAGCAGCCCGGCGCCGGCGCCGGCCGCGCACAACCAGCGCCAGTCGTGGGCGAGCCCGGCGGGCACGGTCGCCAGGCCGAGCAGACCGAGCAGCAGCCACGCGGGCAGCGGCCGGGGGAGCGCGCCGTACACCAGCCCGCCGACGACGGACGAGACGCCGTAGACGGCCACGACCACGGCCGCCCAGGAGACCTGGCCGGCGTCTTCGAGGGTGGCGACGATGGCCAGGTCGGTGGCGCTGAGCAGCATGGTGGCGCCGAACGCCGTCACCAGCGTCGCGATCATGCCCGGGCCCAGCCACTCCCGGCGGGGAGGGCGGCCGACCGCGGCGGCGTCCGTCTCGTCCCCGGTCCGCAGGGGCGGGTCGAGCAGGGCGATGCCCACCGCGCCCACCAGCATCGCGGCGCCGACGCCCCACGCCACCAGGCCGGGGGACGCCTTCGCCGCACAGAAGATCACGATCGGGGGGCTCAGCATGTACGACAGTTCGCCCTGCACCGATTCCAGTGCGAACGCGGCCTGGCGCTGCCCCGCCGTCGTCATGGCGGCGATCGCCTGCCTGGTGACCAGGGGGACCGGCACCATGAGCAGGCCCGCCGCGAAGGCGGCGCCCAGCAGGGCGCCGTACGGCAGGACCGGCACGCTCAGCCAGAACACGGCCTGCGCCGCGGCGGTGGCCAGCAGGACGACCCGCGGCCCCCGCGCGTCGATCACGCGGCCGAGCAGCGGCCCGCCCAGCGCCATCCCCGTGCTGACGGCCGCCGCGACGCCTCCCGCCGCGGCGTAGCTCATGTCCAGGCCCAGCACGACGTACATCGTCAGCGCCATCACGTCGGCCGTGATCGCGGCGCGGGCGAGGAACGCGATGCCCAGCAGGGGCGCCATCCTCGGCACGGCGAGCACCTGTCGGTATCCGGTCACCCGCGCGACGCTAGATGATCTCTCCTGGCCATAGGAAGTGGTTAATCCGCTTGATCCGACATAATGGCGCCTTATGGCGAGAGATCTCGAGATCGCGTTGCTGCGGTCGTTCGTCACCGCCGTCCGGGCGGGCAGCATCAGCCGCGCCGCGACCGCGCTCGGGCAGACCCAGCCCGCGATCAGCCAGCAGTTGCGCAGGCTGGAGAGCACCGTGGGCCGTCCGCTGCTGCACCGCTCGGCCTCGGGCGTCGCGCCGACCCGGGCTGGCGAGGAGCTCCTGCCCTACGCCGAGCGCATCCTCTCGCTGTCCGCGCAGGCGCTCACCGAGACCGTGCGCGCGCTCACCGGCCGCTGCGGCGTCGGGCTCCTCGAGGACCTCGCCGCGTCCCGGCTCTCGCAGGCCCTCGCCGACCTGGCCCGGCTGCACCCCGGCGCGACGCTGGAGGTGCTCAGCCTCTCCAACGCCGCGATGCGGGAGGCCTACGACGCGGGCCGCGTCCAACTCGTGCTCGACGTGATGCCGTGCGTTCCCGGGCCGCCGCGCTGGACGGTGCGCCGCCCGCTGGTCTGGGCGGTCGGGCAGGGCGTGGACGTGGCCGCGGATCCGCTGCCGGTGGTGCTGTTCTCCAACCCGTGCTCGTGGCGTACGGCGGTGCTGGAGACGCTGGTGCGTTCCGATCGGCGCTGGCGGGTGGCGTTCGAGAGCAACGGCCTGGCGGGCGTGCTGGCCGCGGTGCGAGCCGGGCTCGGCGTCGCGGCGCTCATGCCCGCGAACCTGGAACCGGCCATGGCCTGCCATGACGCGGACGCCCTGCCCGCCCTGCCGGACGTCGAGTTCGGTCTTGTCCGGCACCCGGCGACCGACGGTGATCCCCTGGTCGATGCGGTGGAGACCGCGCTCCGACGCATGATCTGACGACCGCCGCGCCCCGGCTGTCGGCTGCCGGTGGGGGTCAGGCGCTCCATTCGCGTCGGCGGGCCTCGGCGAGGGCGATGGCGGTGGCGGTGGCGACGTTGAGGGAGCCGACGCGTCCGACCTGGGGGATGTAGGTGACGGCGTCGGCGGCGGCCAGCAGGGCGGGGGAGCAGCCGTGGTCCTCGCTGCCGATGGCGAGGCAGACGTCCCCGCCGAGGGGGGCCTCGTGCAGGGGCACGGCGTCGGTGGTCAGCTCCACGGCGACGAGGCGCAGGCCCTCCTTGCGGACGGCGGCGGCGGCCTCGGCGGCGGTGCCGGCGTGCTCCCAGGAGACGAGGCGGTCGGTGCCGAGGGCGGTCTTGGCGACGTTGCGGTGGGTCGGGGGCGTGGCGTTGCCGGCGAGCCACAGGTGCTCGACGCCGAACACGGCGGCGCTGCGGATGATCGAGCCCATGTTGAAGGGCTGGGTGACCGATTCGATGAGCAGGCCGAGGCGGGCCTCGGTGCGGCGGCGCCAGTCGCGGTTGAGGCGCTTGACGTCGGTGGCGCGCAGCTGGCGGCGCCCCTGGGCGGGGTCGGGGGTGCTCATCGGGTGTGGCCTTCCGTGCGGGACGCGACGCGCAGGACGCGGTAGGCGGATCGGGAGGCGATCCGTTCGGTGGGGAAGCCCTGGCCGGTCAGCCACTTCTGCAGGGAGTCGGAGCCGAGGTGCTTCTGGACGACGAGGTGGGCGAGGCCGCCGGGGGCGAGGCGGGGGAGCCAGGTGAGGAGGAGGTCGTGCAGGGCGGCCTTGCCGATGCGGATCGGCGGGTTGGACCAGATCGCCGCGAACCGCAGCTCGGGGTCGGTCTCGTCCACCAGACTGAACCTTACATTGTCAAGGCCGGCGGCTTTGGCATTCTCCTCAGCGAGCCCCAGGGCTCGCTGATTCACATCTACTCCAATAACCCTCGCCTGAGGCGAGCGCTTGGCCATGGTGATGGCGATGGGGCCGTATCCGCAGCCGAGGTCGAGCAGGTCTCCGGTCGCCGGGGGCGCGGGGACGGTCTCCAGCAGCACGCGGGTGCCGGGGTCGACGCGGTCGGGGGAGAACACGCCGCTGTCGGTGGCGAGCCGCAGGTGCAGGTCCGGCAGGACGAGGTCGACCGTGCGGCGGCGGCTGGCGGCGTCGGGCCGGTCGGCGAAGTAGTGTTCCCCCACGTCGGCCGACCGTATCAGCGTTCGGGGGCCGCGCGTGCCGTCAGGGGAGGCGCGAGAACCAGACGAGGGACACGCCGCCGGCGGCGAAGGCGAACAGCAGCGCGATGCCGACGTAGCGGGCGGCGACGTCGCGGTGCTCGGTCCGGAAGCCGAGGGAGGTGCCGATGTTGGCGTAGACCTCGCGGAGCTGGTCGGCGTCGGCGGCCTCGTAGGCCTTGCCCTCGGTGCTCTCGGCGAGGCTCTTCAGGGTCTCCTTGTTGACCGAGACGCTGGTGGTCTCGCCTTCGATGTCGACGGTGCCGTAGGGGGTGCCGAACGCGATCGTGGAGACCGGGACGTGCGCGACGCGGCTGGCGTCGATGGCCTCCTGCACCGAGCGGCCGGTGGTGTTGTCCCCGTCGGACAGCAGGACGATGTGGGCGGGCGGCGGGTCCTGGCGGGCCTGGGCGTCCAGGGACCGGACGGCCTGCAGGGACGTGAAGACGGCCTCGCCGATGGCGGTGCGCTTGGCGAGGACGAGCTGGTCGAGGGAGGCGACGGCGGCGTCGCGGTCGGCGGTCGGGGCGGCGATGAGGTTGGCGCTGCCGGCGAAGGCGACGACGCCGACGTTGAAGCGGCGGGGCAGGTCGCCGATGAACCGCTTGGCGGCGGCCTTGGCGGCGTCGAGGCGGCTGGGGGTGACGTCCCTGGCCATCATGGACAGCGACACGTCGACCGCGACCACGATGGTGGCGCGGTCGCGGGGGACCTTGACGGCGGTGGCGGGCCGCGCGAACCCGAACATCATGAGGGCGATCATGATGAGGAACAGCACGGCGGCGACGTGCCGGCGCCAGCCGGGGCGGCGCGGGGCGACCTGGGACAGCAGGGCGAGGTTGGTGAACCGGACGGCGTACTGCCGGCGGCGCAGCTGCATCAGCAGGTAGGCGGCGGCCAGGGCCGGCAGGAGGCCGAGGAGCCAGAGGCGTTCGGGTGACAGGAAGGTCATGGGCGCACTCCCGCGGTGGTCACGGGCCGGCCTGCGGCGCGGCGCTGGCGGAGGGCGAAGCGGGCGACGTCGGCGATCCAGTCGCGGTCGGTGCGCAGGACCAGGTGGTGGGCGCCGCAGCGGCGCAGTGCGGCGCGGGTGCGGTCGCGCTGGGCGGCGGCCGCGGCCGCGTACCGTTCGCGGACTCGGCGGCTGAGGACGATCTCGTGGACGGTGCCGGTCTCGGGGTCGGTCATCTCGACGAGGCCGACGTCGGGGAGGTCGAGTTCGCGGGGGTCGATGATCTCGATGGCGAGGACCTGGTGGCGGGCGGTGAGGCGGCGCAGGGGGCGTTCCCAGGCGGGTTGGCCGTGGGGGCCGTCGGGGGTGGGGTCGGCGCCGTCGGGGGTGAGGAAGTCGGAGATGAGGACGCGCAGGCCGCGGCGGGTCTGGCCGCGGTCGAGGGCGGCGATCGCGGCGGCGAGGTCGCGGGGCGGGGCGGTGGCGGTGGTGCGGCGTCCGGCGGTGTCGTCGACGGACTGGGCGTCGAGGACGGCCTGGAGGAGGGCGTACAGGGCGGCCTTGCCGGTGCGTGCGGGCCAGCGGCGCATGCCGTCGTCGTGGAGGAGGTAGGCGCCGACGCGGTCGCCGAGGCGGACGGTGAGGAAGCCGACGGCGGCGAGGGCGGCGACGGCCAGGTCGCGTTTGATCATGGTGCCGGTGCCGAAGTCCATGCTGGGGGTGAGGTCGACCAGGGCCCAGGCCTCGAGTTCGTGGTCGGCGATGAGGTCGCGGACGTGGGGGGTGGTGGTGCGGGCGGTGACGGCCCAGTCCATGTGGCGGACGTCGTCCTCGCCGGGCTGGTAGAGGCGGGCTTCGGCGAGTTCGGTGCCGGGGCCGGGGAGCAGGCCGAGGTGCTCGCCGTTGAGGAGGCCGTCGAGGCGTCGGGTGACCTGGAGTTCGAGGCGGCGCAGGGTGCGTTCGGGGGCGAGGTGGGCGAGTTTGCCGCTGCGCCGACGGCGGGCCGAGCGGAGCTCGTCGTTTGATTGGCGGTGGGCGGGGGCTGGAGGACGGGCCGTCATGCGGTGGTCACCGCTGCGGCGCCGTGGTTCCAGACGACGCGGGGCGGGGGGACGGCGGCGAGGATCTGGCCGATGACGTCGGCGGTGTCGACGCCGTCGGCGAGGGCGTCGAAGGTGAGGACGATGCGGTGGGCCATGACGTCGCGGGCGACGGCGCGGACGTCGTCGGGCAGGACGTAGTCGCGTCCGGCCAGCAGGGCGAGGGCGCGGGCGGCGGAGGCGAGGCCGAGGGTGGCGCGGGGGCTGGCGCCGATGTCGATGACGCCGCGCAGGTCGGGGAGGCGGTACTGGTCGGGTTCGCGGGTGGCCATGACGAGCCGGACGATGTAGTCGGCGATGAGTTCGTGGACGGAGACCTCCTCGGCGGCGCGCTGGAGGCCGGCGAGGCGGTCGGTGTCGAGGATCTGGGCGGCTTCGGGCGGGTCGACGCTCATGCGCTGGAGGATCTGGAGTTCCTCGTGGGCGGCGGGGTGGTGGACGTCGACCTTCATGAGGAAGCGGTCGCGCTGGGCTTCGGGGAGGGGGTAGACGCCTTCGGACTCGATGGGGTTCTGGGTGGCGAGGACGAGGAAGGGGCGGGGGAGGGGGTAGGTGTTGCCGCCGAGGGAGACCTGGCGTTCGGCCATGACCTCCAGGAGGGCGGACTGGACCTTGGCGGGGGCGCGGTTGATCTCGTCGGCGAGGACGAAGTTGACGAAGACGGGGCCGAGTTCGACGTCGAACTGCTCGGTGGAGGGGTGGTAGATGCGGGTCCCGACGATGTCGGAGGGGACGAGGTCGGGGGTGAACTGGAGGCGGGCGAAGGTGCCGCCGACGACGCGGGCGAGGGTGCCGACGGCGAGGGTCTTGGCGACGCCGGGGACGCCTTCGAGGAGGCAGTGGCCGCGGGCGAGGAGCGCGACGATCATGCGCTCGACCATGTGCTCCTGGCCGACGATGACCTTCTTGACCTCGGTGAGGGTGGTCTGCAGGAGTGCTGCGGCCTCGTCGACGTCGGTGGCGGCGATGGTCATGTGGGTGTCCCTCACTTGTCCGTCGTGTGCCCTGTCATCGTGCGTGGTGGTGGTGCGGCGCGGGCGCCTTACGACCCTACGCGATCACTTGTACCCGTTCGCCGGGGATACGTGCGTGTGGCGGGTGATCGGTTCGGGGGTGCGGCGGGGGTGTTCCCGGGGCCGATCGTAGGGCGTGGTTGTTAGTGTTGCGGCCATGTCGAGGCCGTTGCCGCCGGGTGACCCGGCCCAGTTGGGGCCGTTCCGTCTGTCGGCGCGCCTGTCGGAGTCGGCCGCCGGGATCGTGTTCCTGGGGGTGGACGGTGAGGGGCGGCGCGCGAGTGTGGCGGTGCTGAACCGGGGCGCGGCGGGTGACGCGGCGGCGCGGGACCGGTTCCGGGCGGCGATCAATGCGGCGGTGCCGGGTCCGGGGCGTGCGGCGGGGGCCGGGGGGCCTGGTGAGGCGCCGGTGGTGGCGGCGCAGCCGGACGGGCCGGCGCCGTGGGTGGCGACGCTGTACGAGGCTGATCGTGCGGGGGCGGAGCGGTTTCTGGAGCCGGTGGTGTTCCAGGGATCGGGTCGTGGGTGGTGGGGTGGTCGGCGGCGTGGTCCGCAGTTCCAGCCGTATTGGCTGGGGGCGGGTGAGCCTGCGTTGGAGCGGCCTCGGCCGGTGGTGGGCGGGGGACCGGTGCCGGTGGGGGAGCGTCCGCCGGAGCGGAGTCTGGTGGGCGCCGTGGTGGGGTTGGCGGCGGTGCTGCTGGTGCTGGGGTTGCTGATGGGGGTGCTGTTCGCGTGTGTGCCGGAGGCGAAGGATCCGCCGCCTCCGCCGCCGGAGCCGACGCCGTCGTGGCGGGTGTCGCCGCGGTCGCCGGTTCCCACGACGCCTGCGCCGTCGACGCCGCCGCCGCGGTCGCCGGGGCCGTCGACGCCGGCTCCGTCGCCTTCGCCGTCGGGTTCGGGGGGTGACGACGGCGCCCCGCTGTAGGGGGGCCGTTTGTGGTGGCGTGTCCCTTGCGTTGGGAAAGGGTGGCCTGCGTAGGGGAAAAGGGCGTTGCGGGGTGGTACGGCGGGTGGCCAGCATGGGGGGATGCTGGAGAGTCTGCTCGCCTTCGCGGGCGCCGCGGTGCTGATCGCGATGGCGCCGGGCCCGAGCACGGTCGTGATCATGCGTCAGTCGATGCGGTCGCGGCGCGCGGGGCTGGCGACGGTGCTGGGCAACGAGACGGGCGTGCTGCTGTGGGGGGTGGCGGCGGCGGTGGGGCTGTCGGCGCTGCTGGCGGCGTCGCGGCTGGCGTACGAGGGGCTGCGGATCGCCGGTGCGGTGGTGCTGGTGTGGTTCGGGGTGCGGGCGCTGTGGCATGCGCGGCGCGGCGGCCCGGCCGCGGCGGGCCCGGATGCGGGTTCGGAGGCTGCGGGTCGGGTCGCGGGGGAGGTGCCGGGTTCGGGGTGGCGGTGCTACCGGCTGGGGCTGGTGACGAACTTCGCCAATCCGAAGGCGGGGGTGTTCGCGGTGTCGTTCCTGCCGCAGTTCGTGCCGGAGGGGTGGCCGGTCGCGGCGGTGCTGGTGGGGTTCTCGGTGCTGTGGGCGCTGATCGACCTGGTCTGGTACACGGTGGTGGTGTGGCTGGTGGGGGCGGCGCGGCGGGTGCTGGGCCGTCCGGGGGTGCGGCGGCGCCTCGACCAGGTGTCGGGCGTGGTGCTGGTGGGGCTGGGCGTGCGGCTGGCGGCCGAGGCGCGCTGAGGCGCGCTGACGGGGTCCGCTGAGATCCCCCCGCGCGGGGGCGCCGATACGGTCCGCCGATTTGGCACATTTTCATGATCGCTTTTCGGGGCGGGGGCCGTAGCCTGGGGCGGTGAGCGCTCTGGATGACCTGGCCGACCGCTATGTGGACGAGTTCGCCGCGCTGGATCCGTGCCTGGCGGCGATGATGGGCATCGCCGGGCAGGACGCGCGGCTGACCGACTACGGCCCGGACGGGCTGGCGGCGCGCGCCGACCTGACGCGGCGGACGCTGGCGGAGCTGGAGCGCGTCCCGGTGGAGGGCGAGGCGGGGCGGATCGCGGCGGCGGTGCTGCGGGAGCGCTTGGAGGTCGAGGCGGCGCTGGACGAGGCGGGGGTGCGGGAGGGGTTCCTGGACACCACCGACGGGCCCGTCCAGCGGCTGCGGGTGGCCCTGGAGCTGCTGGACCAGGGCCCGGGCACCGACTGGGAGGCCGTCCACGCGCGGATGCGGGCGCTGCCGGGGGCGCTGGCGGGTCTGCGGACGTCGCTGCGGCGGGCGGCCGGGCAGGGCCGGACGGCGGCGCGGCGGCAGGTGGTGCGCAGCGCCCGCGAGTGCGCCGAGACCCCGGCGTATCTGGCGGGGTTCGCTGCGCGGTACGGGGACGGGCCGCTGCTGGGGGCGCTGGAGGCGGCGGCGTCGGCGGCGTCGGCCGCGCTGGAGGAGTTCGCGGCGTTCCTGTCGGGGGAGCTGGCGGTGCGCGCGCCGGAGCGGGACGCGCTGGGCGCCGACCGGTACCGGCTGGGCGTGCGTGACTTCCTGGGGACGGACCTGGACCTGGCGGAGACCTACGCGTGGGGCTGGGAGGAGCTGGCGCGGATCGAGTCGGAGATGGCGGGCGCGGCGCGGGAGATCCTGCCGGGCGAGCCGCTGCCGGCGGTGATGGCGGCGCTGGACGCCGATCCGGCGCACCGGGTCTCGGGCGCCGAGGCGTTCCGGGGGTGGATCCAGGAGCTGGCGGACCGGGCGATCGCGGATCTGGACGGGGTGCACTTCGACATCCCGGCGCCGCTGCGGCGGATCGAGTGCCGGATCCCGCCGGTGGAGGCGGGGGTCTACTACCTGGCGCCGGCGGAGGACCTGTCGCGTCCGGGGACGGTGTGGTGGACGGTGGAGGACCCGTCCGCGGACATCGTGACCTGGACGGTCCCGACGACGATGTTCCACGAGGGCGTGCCGGGCCACCACCTGCAGCTGGGGGTGACGACCCTGAACCGGGGGCTGAACCGGTTCCAGCGGCTGTCGAGCGAGCTGCACCCGGGGCACTGCGAGGGGTGGGGGCTGTACGCGGAGCGGCTGATGGACGAGCTGGGCCACTACCGGGATCCGGCGCACCGGCTGGGGATGCTGGCGGGCGGGCAGCGGTTCCGCGCGGCGCGGGTGGTGCTGGACATCGGGCTGCATCTGGAGCTGCCGATTCCGGCGGGGACGGGGTTCCACGAGGGGGAGCGGTGGACGCCGGAGCTGGGCTTCGAGTTCCTGCGGGCCCGCAAGGGGCCTGATCCGGACGCGGCGGTCGCGTTCGAGATCGACCGGTACCTGGGGCGTCCGGCGCAGGCGATCGCCTACAAGCTGGGGGAGCGGATCTGGCTGGAGGCGCGGGAGGAGGCGCGGCGCCGGGAGGGGGCGGGCTTCGACCTGAAGGGGTTCCACCGGCGGGCGCTGGATCTGGGGCCGATGGGCCTGGACCTGCTGCGCGCGGAGCTGGCGCGGTCCTGACCGGTCGCCCCGGCGCGGGGCCGGTGGCCTGGGCTCGGGGTCAGACGGGTTCGGAGGAGTTGAGGCGGGAGCGTCCGTGGTTGTCCAGTGCCTCGACGCCGGTTTCGCGGAGCCATCGCCGCCCGTGGGGCCGGTGCCAGTCGGTTTCGGGGGAGCCGGGAGCGGCGGTGCTCGCGGCTTCGCCCGCCGGGTCGGCCGGGGGGTCGGCGATGTCGCCGGTCCTGCCGATGTGGCAGGCCCGCTCGTCGCCGGGCTCGATGATCGTCTTGTGGTAGTGGGGCGGCCACCGCAGCAGGAGGCGGCGGCCGCAGGTGGGACAGGCCCACTCCTCCAGCCCCGACTCCTGGGTCCGGACGCGGCGCAACTCGTGGGTCCGGTGCAACTTGCCTCTCCTTGACCGTCGGCTGAGTTCCGGCCAGTGTTCGTGCGTTAGTGATTTCCCGCGCCCGGCAGGTTAAACGGCACGGCAAGCGTCTTTAAGGTCGATGCGGCGGCCGTAACGGCATGTCCGTAATCAGGTGAGGGCGCGGCGGACGGCGGCGCCGATCCGCGCGACGGCCTCGGCGGGGCGGCGGGCGAACGACCCCCATCCGAGGAAGCCGTGGTCCAGGCCCGTCCCGGGCACCAGGACGACGGGCACTCCGGCCTCCCGCAGCCGCGCCGCGTACGCCTCGGCCTGCGGCCGCAGCCGGTCGTGCTCGGCGGTCGCGACGACCGCCGGGGGCAGGCCGGAGGGGTCGGGGTCCAGCAGCGGCGACACCTCCGGGCGGGCCCGGTCGGCGCCGCGCAGGTAGGCCCGCAGCGCGCGGCCGATGCCGGAGGGCGGGAACTCCAGCCCGTCGGGGTCGGGCAGCGGCGGCGGGACCTCCCGCAGGTCCAGCGCCGGGTACAGCAGGACCTGCAGGACGGGCCGGGCGGGCCCGGCGTCGCGCAGCAGCCCGGCGGCCGCGGCGGCGAGCTGGCCGCCCGCGCTGTCCCCGGCCACCCCGACCCGGCCGGGGTCCAGGCCGAGGCGGGACGCGTTCGCCGCGACCCAGCGCACGGCCGCGACGGCGTCGTCCAGCGCGGCCGGGAACGGGTCCTCGGGCGGGCGCCGGTACCCGACCGACACCCACGCCACGCCGCTGGCCGCCGCCAGCGCCCGCACGACGGGGTCGTAGGACTCGACGTCGCCGAGCACCCATCCGCCGCCGTGGAAGTACACCAGCGCCGGCGCCGGGCCGTCCCACGCCGGCCGGTACAGCCGGGCGGGGAGCGGGCCCGCGGGGCCGTCCACGGTGAGGTCGCGGACGGCGGCGACGGGCGGGCGCGGGGAGCGGGCGAGGTCGGCGGCGTGCTCGCGGCGGGCGTCGCCGACCGTGCCGCCCGCCCCGCCGGGCGCGGCGAGGCGGGCCCGCAGGAACGCCAGGTACTCCGGATCGCGGCCCATCACCCCTCCTCGGCTCCGAGCCTACGGGCCCGCAAAGAGACCCGTCGGCGCCGCCTTCCGGGCCCCGGCCGGGGAGGCGGAAGGCGGCGCGGCCGGTCGGGGGGAGGCGTCCCGGAGGCGGTTCAGAAGGGGTAGGCGGCGATCTCGGCGCGGACCGTGAGCCACTGCGTCTCGGTGAACGCCTCGATGTTGGCGTCCGGGCCGCCGAACCGCGACCCGTTGCCGGACGCCGCCACCCCGCCGAACGGCACGACCGGCTCGTCGTTGACCGTCTGGTCGTTGATGTGGACCAGCCCCGACGGGATCGCGTCGGCGATCTGCATCGCCTGCCCCACGTCGCCGAGGATGCCCAGGGACAGCCCGTACTCGGTCGCCGACGCCAGCTCCACCGCCTCCTGCGGCGTGGAGAACGGCACGACCGGCGCGACCGGCCCGAACACCTCCTGCGCGTAGGCGGGCATGTCGGGCGTCACCTCGTCCAGGACGGTCGGGCGGTAGAACAGGCCCTCGTGGGTGCCGCCCGCGGCGAGCCGGGCGCCCGCCGCGACCGTCGCCCGCACCAGCTCGTCGACGTGCGCGAGCTGCCCGGCGTCGATGATCGGGCCGAGCGCGACCGGTCCGGCCGCCGGGTCCCCGACCGGGAGCTTGTCGGCCTTGTCGGCCAGCGCCGCCACGTACTCGGCGTGCAGGCTCTCGTGCACCAGGTGCCGCCCGGAGGTCATGCAGATCTGCCCCTGGTGCAGGAACGACCCCCACGCGCCCGCCGACACCGCGGCCTCGACCCGCGCGCCCGGCAGCACGATCAGCGCGTTGTTGCCGCCGAGCTCGAGGTGGGCGCGCTTGAGCAGCCGCCCGCACACCTCGCCGATCCGGCGTCCGGCGGCGGTGGAGCCGGTGAAGGACACCACCCGCACCTCCGGCGCCGCGACCACGGCCTCCCCGGCCTCGCGGCCGCCCGGCAGCAGGTGCAGCAGCCCCTCCGGCAGTCCCGCCTCCTGGAAGACCCGCGCGATGCTCACCCCGCCGCACACCGCGGTGCGCGGGTCCGGCTTGAGCAGCACCGCGTTGCCGAGCGCCAGCGCCGGCGCCACCGACCGCATCGCCAGGATCAGCGGGAAGTTGAACGGCGCGATCACGCTCACCACCCCGGCGGGGCGGCGCCGCGCCAGGCTCCACCGCGGCTGCGCCGACGGCAGCACCAGGCCCTGCGGGTGCGAGGCCAGCGCCGCCGCCTCGTAGCACAGGTTCGCCGCGAAATGCGTCTCCAGCTCCGCCTTCGGCGGGATCGACCCCGCCTCCCGGACGATCCAGTCGCCGATCTCGGCGGCGTGCTCCTCGAACAGCCGCCCCGCCGCGCGCAGCACCGCGGCGCGCTCCTCGTAGGTGCGGGCCGCCCAGTCCCGCTGCGCCGCCGCGGCGGCCCGCGCCGCCCGCGCCGCGTCGGCGGCGCCCGCCTCGCCGAGCGTGCCGAGCGTCCCGCCGGTCGCGGGCTCGGTCACCTCGAACACGCCGCCGTCCCCGGCCGCCGTCCAGCCGCCGTCGAAGATCTTCCCGGTCCACGCGCCGGGATCGAGCAACGTCATCGTTCCTCCTCGCAAGGGGTGCCCGCGCCGAACCTCCCACCCTCACCGCCCGCGGCCCCCGCGCGGACCGCATCGTTCCGCTCACCGGAAACCCACCGCGGGGAAAACCCGTTGCGGCACCCGGACGATCCAGGCACTCTGGACACGCAGAACCCGCACGGGACCCGCTGGAAGGCGGGCCCGCGGCGCCGAAGGGAGGGACGGGAGATGACCCGCTGTCGCGGCGGACGACGCACCGCGCCCCGGTCCCGGCCCGCCGGCCGAACGACCCCCTGACCCGCCCGCGTCCCAAGCACCCCGCATGCGCGGGGGCGGTGTCCCCAGATGTCCTTCGATGTCCTCCCATGCCCGCCGGTCGCGCAGGCCGGCCCGTGGCGCCGTGGCCGAGAGGTTCAGGCGGCGGTCCGCAAAACCGTCACACGTGGGTTCGAATCCCACCGGCGTCTCCGGTCCCGTCCCCGCTGTCACCCTGGGGACGGGACCCCCTCCCCGTGGCTCAGCGGACAGAGCACCGGCCTCCGAAGCCGGGAGCGCAGGTTCGATCCCTGCCGGGGAGACGCGCGGCACCGCCGCGGGCGGCGGCCTTCAAGCCCTTGGCCGGGGCCCGTTCAGCCGCAGGGCAGCGGGCCCGGTGCGGGGCCCGGCGCCGGCGGCCACACGAACGCGTGGGCGTACCAGGCGCCCGCGTCGCCCCGCACGGGCCGCCTGCCGTAGGTGACGGCGATCGCGGCGAGATGCGCGCCGCCGGGCTGCAGGACCTCGCCCAGCAGCAGCCGCACCGGCTCGTGCAGCTCCAGCCGCAGCACCAGCGACCCGCGCCGCCGCGCCGCCGCCCGCGCCACCACGTCCCCGATCAGCGGGGCGAGCCGGTCGGCCAGGCCCGCCGCGGCCGGTCCCAGCCCCCACCCGTGCCGGGCGCCCTGCACGATCCCGCGGACGCTGCCCGCCGCCGCGCGCCCGCCCGGCAACTGCCACCGGCCCGCGCGGGGGGTCGGCCGCGGAACACCCTGGACGGAAACGAAGGTCATGTGCCTCTCCGATCACGAACGAGCTGCGGGCCCCGCAGGGGCCCCGGACCGGCCTGCGCCGGACCGCACGCAATCGACAACCTCGCCGGAGGTGTGCCCGGCCCGCCCCCGCTCATGCGCCCCCGCCGGGCGGGCGGCGAAACCCCGCGCGGCCGGGGCCGGGGAGGTCAGGACGGGTCGGGCAGGGCGCCGGCGATGCAGTCCAGGACCCGCTCCAGCCCGTAGTGGAACTGCTCGTCGCCGGACATGTGGGGCAGGCGCGCGTCCACCACGATCCGCTTGAACATCGGGTACCGGCCGGAGTCGAGCAGCTCGCGGACGTAGGGGGCGCTCTCCATCATCCAGCGCTCCGGCGTCATGCCGCTCTGGCGCATCTCCCGCATCCACGCGATCTCGCCGCGCACCGCGCGCTCGACGTAGCCGTTCAGCATGTCCAGCAGGACGAGGATGTCGTCGATCGGGACGCCGACGTCCAGCGCGCCGAAGGCGAACTCCAGCAGCCGCAGCCGGTTGGGGCCGAACGTCGCGCGCGGCCGGTGCAGGCCCACCAGCCAGGCGTGCCTGCTCCACACCGCGCGGGTGTTCTCGGCGATCAGCCTCAGGTCGGCGCGCCAGTCCCCGCTCGGCCGCTCCGGGATCTCCATCTCCAGCAGGACGTGGTCGACCATCAGATCGACCAGGTCGTCGCGGGAGGGCACGTAGCGGTACAGCGACATCGCGCCGGTGCCGAGGTCGGCGGCGATGCGGCGCATGGACGCCGCCTCCAGGCCCTCGGCGTCGGCGATGCGGACCGCCGCCTCGGTGATCTGGGCGCGGCTGTAGGCCGGGCGCGGCCCCCGGCCCTGCCGCTCGGGAACCGACCAGATGCCGACGTGCCGCTCGCCGCCTGCCAACGGACCTCCTCATGACTCTCCCGAGCATCCTAGTTGCGTACACCGTACCCGGTTGTCTACCGTAGCCGCGTACACCGTACTCAGAGGAGTGGATCGTGACCGACGAACCGATCGTGCTCGCCGAGGGGCTGCGCAAGCGCTTCGGCGACACCCAGGCCCTGGACGGCCTCGACCTGGCAGTCCCCGCCGGCACGGTCTGCGGGGTCCTCGGCCCCAACGGCGCGGGCAAGACCACCGCCGTGCGGATCCTGGCGACCCTTTCCGACGCCGACGCCGGGCACGCCCGCGTCGCCGGCCACGACGTCGCCCGCGAACCCGACCGCGTCCGCGCCCGCATCGGCCTGGCCGGCCAGTACGCCGCCGTCGACGAGAAGCTCACCGGCCGCGGCAACCTGCGCATGTTCGGCCGCCTCTACCACCTGCCGCGCCGCGAGGCCCGCCGCCGGGCCGACGAGCTGCTGGAGCGGTTCGGGCTCGCCGACGCCGCCGACCGGCAGGTCGCCGGCTACTCCGGCGGGATGCGCCGCCGCCTCGACCTGATCACCAGCCTGATCCTGCGGCCCCAGCTGCTCTTCCTGGACGAGCCCACCACCGGCCTCGACCCCCGCAGCCGCGGCGAGATCTGGGACGCCGTCCGCGGCCTGGTCGCCGACGGCACCACCGTGCTGCTCACCACCCAGTACCTCGACGAGGCCGACCGGCTCGCCGACGACATCGCCGTCGTCGACCACGGCCGCGTCATCGCCACCGGCACCCCCGACCGGCTCAAGGCCTCCATCGGCGACCGCCTCGACGTCGTCCTGGACGACCCCGCCATGGCCGGCCGCGCCGCCGGGCTCCTGCGCACCCTCACCGGCAGCCACCCCGCCCTGGAGGGCGAACGCCTCTCGGTGCCGCTCACCACCGGATCGGTGCGCCTGGCCGACGTCGTCCGCGAACTCGACCGCGCCGGCGTCACCGTCGGCGACGTCGGGCTGCGCCGCCCCACCCTCGACGAGGTGTTCCTGCGCCTCACCGGCGACGCCCCCCGCGACACCGCCGACCCCGACAACGCCGCCCCCGACCCCGGCGACCCCGGCGGCGCCGGCGACCCCGGCGGCGCCGCCGGACGCCGGAAGGAGACCGTCCGATGACCGCCCTCACCGCCGCCACCGCCCCCGCGTCCCGCGCCGGACGGCTGCGCTGGGCGCTCGCCGACGGCCTCACCCTCATCGGCCGCGAACTCGGCCGCATCCGCCAGGAACCCGGCGAGCTCATCGCCGCGCTGATCTTCCCCGCGATCATGGTGGTGCTGTTCGGCTACGTGTTCGGCAGCGCCATCTCCGTCCCCGGCGGCGGCGACTACCGCGCCTACCTCATGCCCGGCCTGTTCGCCATGGTCACCTTCACCTCCACCATGGCCGTCACCATGCGCGTCGCCACCGACGCCTCCCGCGGCGTCATGGACCGCTTCCGCTCCATGCCGATGGCCCGCTCCGCCGTCCCCTTCGGGCAGACCGGCGCCGAGATCCTCAACGGCGTCCTCGGCATGGTCATCATGGCCGTCGCCGGCCTCCTGGTCGGCTGGCGCGCCCACAACGGGATCTGGCAGACCGCGGAGGCGTTCCTGCTGCTGGCCCTCATGCGGTACGCGCTCAGCTGGGCCGGCTGCTACCTCGGCCTGGTGGTGAAGAACGAGCAGACCGCCGACCAGCTCATCCCGCTCGTCTTCCCGGTCACCATGCTGTCCAACTCCTTCGTCCCGACCGCGGGCATGCCCGCGGTCCTGCGGGTCATCGCCGAATGGAACCCCGTCAGCGCCCTCACCGCCGCCTGCCGCGGGCTGTTCGGCAACCCGGGCGCGCCCGCCGGCGACCTCGCCTGGCCCCTCGCCCACCCCGTCGCCGCCACCCTCGGCTGGTCGCTGCTCCTGCTCGCGGTGTTCGCGCCCCTGGCCGTGCGGACCTACCGCGTCCGCGGCCGCTGACCCGCAGAAAAACCGGGCGCCGGGACCCGGCCGGCCGCACCCCGCGCGGGGCAGGGCCGGCCGGGTCCCGGCAGGTCAGCGTCTCAGCAGGCCGGCGCACGCCGGCGGACCGGACGCTCCCGGACACCGGGCCGCCGGGTTCACCGGCCGCGGTCCCGGTACATCTGCCGCTGCCACCTGCTGATCGCCTTGGTGCGGTTCTCGCGCTCGGCCCGCAGCCGCTGGTCGGTGCGCGAGGCCGCCCACGCGTTCTCGCGCAGCAGCTTGCGGTAGCTGTCGAGGCGGCGGCGCGGCAGCGTCCCGTCCTCGACCGCGGCCAGGACGGCGCAGCCCGGCTCGGACCGGTGCGCGCAGTCGCCGAACCGGCACAGCCCGGCCAGCTCCTCGATGTCGGCGAAGGCGCGCTCCAGCCCGTGCGACGCCTCGAACAGGCCCACCCCGCGCAGGCCCGGCGTGTCGATCAGGACGCCGCCGCCCGGCAGCGGCAGCAGCTCCCGCCGCACCGTGGTGTGCCGGCCCTTGCCGTCGGACTCCCGGACCGCGCCCGTGGCCAGCACCTGACCGCCCAGCAGCGCGTTGCCCAGCGTGGACTTGCCCGCACCCGACGGGCCGACCAGCACCACCGTCCCCGACAGGACGGCGCGGACCACGTCCACGCCGTCGCCGGTCGCGGCGCTGCACGCCACCACGTCCACGCCCGGCGCGGCGGCGGCGACCTCGCCCTGCCGCACGTCCGCGCCAGGCACCTGGTCGGCCTTGGTGAGCACGACCACCGGCCGCGCCCCGCTCTCCCAGGCCAGCGCGAGAAGCCGCTCGACGCGGCCCAGGTCCAGCGGGGCGGCCAGCGACACCGCGACCGCGACGGTGTCGACGTTGGCGGCCAGCACCTGGCCGCGCGAATCCCGCGACGCCGACGACCGCACGATCGCGGTCCGGCGCGGCAGCAGCGCCGCCACCGCCGGCCGCCCGTCCGGGCCGCCGGCGCGCAGCGCCGCCCAGTCGCCCGTGCACGGCGCCTCCGCCGCGGCGCCGCCGGACACGGCGGACCCGGTGGAGGCCCGCGCCGGGCCGTTCTCGGTGACCACGTCGCACAGGCCGCGGTCGACCGCGGCCACCCGCGCGGGGATCAGCCCCGCCGCGCGGTGAGAGGTGAACTCATGCTCCAGGGCGTCGTCCCAGCCGTAGGCGGACAGGGGAGACGACCCCGTGAAAGAGGAAGACAACGGATCGGAACCTTCGTGTGAAAGGGCCCCGGCGTGACGGCGCCGCAGTCGGCGCGCGGTGAGATCGGTCAGCCGGACGAGGCCCGGGAAAGCAGGACGGGCTGAGTGCTGCCGCGGGCAGCAGCCACCGAGGCGACGGCCATGCGTCCTCACCTCCCCTTCGGTTCCGCCCGGGACTCTACTCCTCCCGGCCGGCGCGGCCAACGGCTTTTCTCACCCGCGCGGGGGAGCGGCCTCGGCCGCGGCGGGGAGGCCCCGCGCGGCCCGCCGCGGGCACGATCGCAGCCATGGCCACGCTCACCGGACGCCTCTCGCCGCACGCCCTCGGACGCCGCCTCCCCGCGGCCGCGCTCGCCTGGGTCATCGCCTACGGCGCCCTTCGCGCGTACTGGGCGTCCGGGCACCGGCCGCACCAGATGTCGCCCATCGGCACCGACCTCGTCGTGTTCACCGGGTGGGGGAGCGCCGCGCTGTGCGGGGCCGCCGCGCTCGCCCTGGCCGTCCTCGCGCACCCGCGCGCCGACCGCCTGGCCCGCGCGCCGCGCCTGGCGCTGGCGGCCGCCGCCTGGACCGCCGCGGCGTGCCTGGTCGCCTCCGGCGCGATGCTCCTGCTGGACGTGGTCGGCGCGGTCCTGCCCGGCCTCGGCCTGGGCCTCTACCCGCTCGGCGCGCTGTCGCGGGCCGCGGCCGTCACCGCCGGGATCATGACCGCGCTGTCCGCCCGCGCCTACACCGCCCGCACCCGCACCGGACCGGTCTGCGCCGCGTGCGCGCGCCCCGCGACCGCCCCCGGCCCCCTGGCCCGCACGCCCGCCTGGGCCTACGGCGCCGCCTACCTCGCGGTCGCCGGATGCCTGACCCGCATCGCCGCCCAGGCCGCCGTCGGGTTCGCCGAGTCGCCGCTGGCGAGCGGCGCGTCGGTGGTGCTGTTCGAGGCCGGGTTCGTCCTCGGCGGCTGCCTGCTGCCGCTCGCCCTCGTCCACTCCTTCGGGCGGACGTGGCCGCGCTGGGTGCCGGGCCTGGCCGGGCGCGGCGTCCCGCGCCGGCTGGTGCTGTGGCCCGGCGCCGCGATCTCCGGCGGCCTGGTCGTCTACTTCGGGCTGATGCTGCTGCAGATGTCCTGGGAGCGGCTGCACGGCCGCAACCCGTTCCCGCCCGAAGGCGGCCTCGACCTGCCCGAGGCGTTCTTCTGGGTGGCCGTCCCCGCCTACTTCGCCTGGGGCGCCGGCATGGCCGCCGCCGCCCGCGCCTACGCCCGCCGCACCCGCACCCCCTGCCCGTCCTGCGGCCGCTGACCGCCCCGGTACCGGAGCGGCGGCCCGCCGTTCAGCCGGTCGCGGAGCACCTCCCCGTTCCGCCCTCTTCTTGATCTCGTCGCGGTTCGGTGGGGGATTGCGGGGCGTTGGCCGGAACCGGCAGGCGTCGTCGGCAGTTATGGTGATTTGGGGCGGGATCGCGATGAGGGGGCGTGACCGTGGAGGATAACGACGACCGGCCGACCGGGCTCGACAGGACCGACCAGGCCGACACACCTGACCGGGCCGACGCGGCCGACCGGGGCGGCAGGGCCGCGCGGGCGGACCGGGCCGCCGCCCGGCGGGTCGAGGAGATCTGGGACGGGCTGGCCCCGGCCGCCGCCCGGATCGCCACCGCGAGCGAACCCGTCCGCGACGCGGCCCGCGGCGCCGCCGCGATCGCCGCGGACCGCATCCTGCAGCAGGTCGCGGGCACGCCGGTGATGAGGGCGGCCGAGCAGGCCGCGCGGGACGCCGCCGTCAAGGCCGCCCGCGCCGCCGCCGAACGCGCCGTCACCGAGGCCCGCGCCGCCGCCGCGGCCAACCCCGCCACCGCCGGCGCGTTCGAGGCCGCCACCGCCGCGATGACCCTCGCCGAGCAGGCCGCCCGCCACCCCATGGCCGCCGCCGCGCGCCGCCTGGCCGCCCAGAGCCCCCTCGCCCGCGCCGCCACCGCCACCGCCCTGGACGTCGCCGGGCGCACCGCCTCCGCCCCCGTCGTGCAGGCCGCCACCCGGATGGTCGTGGACGCCGCCGTCGACACCGTCGCCGACGCCGCCGTGGACGCCCTCATGACCGCCGGCCGCGACGTCGTCGCCCGCGTCGTCCGCCAGACCGCCGAGCAGGCCGCCCGCGACCTGGCCGCCGCCCTGCGCGACACCGCCCGCGGCGCCGCCGAGACCACCGGCCTCGCCGCCGACCTGGCGCCCCTGGCCGACCTGGCCGCCCGCGCCGGCCGCGACCCCGCCGTGCGCGGCGCCGCCCGCACCGCCACCGGCCTGCTCACCGCCGCCGCCGGCAGCGCCCTGGCCCGCACCGCCCGCGACCTGGCCGCCCGCGCCGCCACCGCCGCCGTCGAGGCCGTCCTGCGCGAACTGCTCCGCGACGCCCTCAAACTCGCCCTGCGCGACTCCCTGCGCGGCATCGTCGTCGAGGTGTCCCGCGACGTCGTCGTCGACGTCGCCAAGACCACCTGGACCACCGCCACCCGCCCCGCCCCGGCGGGCCGCGCGACCGCCGTCGTCATCGTCGAAGCGAGCACCGCCGAGACCGCCGGACCGCCCGGGGACGCGTGGGCCGACGCCACCGACGACCCCGACCGTCCCCGCTGAACGGGCGCTCAGAAGATCCTGAAAGAACCATGAGAAACGGCCGCCGGCGGCCGGGCCTCCCACCTGCGCTGTCTACCGTGAGCACATGGAACCCGGCGCGCTGGAGACACCGACCCCGCGGATCCTCGTGGTCGACGACGAACCCGCCGTCCGCGAGTCGCTGACCAGCAGCCTGGAGTTCGAGGGCTACCGGGTCACCGGCGCCGCCGACGGCGCCGCCGCCCTGGACCGCGTCGAGCGCGACGCCCCCGACCTGGTCGTCCTGGACGTGCTCATGCCGCGCATGGACGGCCTGACCACCTGCCGGCGGCTGCGCGCCCTCGGCGCCACCATGCCGGTGCTCATGCTCACCGCCCGCGACATGGTCGGCGACCGCGTCACCGGACTGGACGCCGGCGCCGACGACTACCTCGCCAAGCCCTTCGAGCTCGACGAGCTGCTCGCCCGCGTCCGCGCCCTGCTGCGCCGCGCCGCCATGAACGCCCCCGGCGCCGCCGCCCCCGCGGACGTCCTGGTCTTCGACGACCTGCGCATGGACACCCGCACCCGCGAGGTCACCCGCGCCGGACGCCCCCTGGAGCTGACCCGCACCGAGTACATGCTGCTGGAGATGTTCCTCACCCACCCCCGCCAGGTCCTCACCCGCGAGCAGATCCTGGAGACCGTCTGGGGATTCGACTTCGAACCCGCCTCCAACTCCCTGGACGTGTACGTGATGTACCTGCGGCGCAAGACCGAGCGGGGCGGAATGCCGCGGCTGGTGCACACCGTCCGCGGCGTCGGGTACGTGCTGCGCGCGGCGGCGTCCCCATGAGCACCCGCGCCCCGGTCACGCGGCGCCTCACCCGTCGGCTCACGCTGCGCGCCCGCATGGCGCTGCTCACCGCCGCGGCCGTCGCGCTCGCCGTCGCCGCCTGCGCCAGCGCCGGCTGGCTCCTCACCCGCAACCAGCTGTACCGCGAGCTGGACCGCCGCCTCGGCGCGGTGTCGGGCGGCCCGCCCGCCGCGCCGGACGGCTACCGCCCCGGCCCGCCCGGCCAGGGCCCCCGCACGCCCCGCCTGCCCCGCCAGGCCGAGGCCCTCCTCGCCGCCTGCTCGTCCGAGCCGACCGGCACCGGCGCGCAGAACCCCCCGCCCGGCCCCTACGAGATCATGCAGCTGGTCCGCGCCGACGGGCGGCGCTGCACCGTCCCCGGCGCCGGCGCGCTGGAGGTCACCGCGCAGGACGCGCGGGTCGCCCGCGGCGAACGCGGCCCTGCCTACCACGACGGCACCGGCGTCACCGCCTCCGGCGCCGAGGACGACGTCCGCGTCCTGACCCGCTCGTTCCGGCTGCGCGACGGCGCCCCCGCCGCCGTCTCCTACGCCATCTCCCTCGACGAGGTCCAAGGCCCCCTGGACAACCTCGCGCTGCTGCTCACCGCCGTCACCGCCCTCGGCGTCGTGGTGTCGGCCGCCGCCGGCCTCATGATCGCCCGCGCGTCGCTGCGGCCCGTGGACGAGCTCACCGGCGCCGTCGAGCACATCGCCCGCACCGAGGACCTCGCCACCCGCATCCCCGAGGAGGGCACCGACGAGATCGCCCGGCTGTCGCGCTCCTTCAACACCATGACCGCCGCCCTGGCCGCGTCCCGCGAACGCCAGCAGCAGCTCATCGCCGACGCCGGCCACGAGCTGCGCACACCCCTCACCAGCCTGCGCACCAACATCGACCTGCTGCTGCGCTCGCAGGCCACCGGCCGCGACCTGCCTCCCGAAACCCGCCGCAACCTCCTCGCCTCCGTCCGGGCGCAACTGCGCGAACTGACCAGCCTCGTCGGCGACCTGCTGGAACTCGCCCGCCCCGCCGAGACCGGACCCGTCCGCGAGACCGTCGCCCTGCACGAGGCCGTCGACCGCGCCGTCGAACGCGCCCGCCTGCGCGGACCCGGCCTCACCATCACCAGCGACACCCGGCCCTGGCACGTCCACGGCGACCCCGCCTCCCTGGAACGCGCCATCGTCAACCTCCTCGACAACGCCGTGAAGTTCAGCCCGCCCGGCGGCACCGTCACCGTCCGCCTCGAGAACGGCGAGCTCACCGTCCGCGACCACGGGCCCGGCATCCCCGCCGCCGACCTCCCGCACGTGTTCGAGCGGTTCTGGCGGTCCCCGTCCGCCCGCAGCCTGCCCGGCTCCGGCCTCGGACTGTCCATCGTCGCCCGCGTCGTCGCCGAATGCGGCGGACGCGTCGCCCTCGAACCCGCCCCCGGCGGCGGCACCCTCGCCCGCCTCCACCTGCCCGGCACCCCCGACCCCGGCGACTGAACACGCCCCCCGGGACCCGGCCCGGGCGGGCCCGGCGCGTTTCTCATGGGGCGTTAAGACACGGCTCACCGCCCTCCCACACCCGCCCCCGAACCTCGGTCCCATGAGTCGCCTCACCACCGCACCGGGCACGCCCGCCGCGCCGCCCCCGACCCCGCCCGACCGCGGCGGCCGGGGACGGCTCGTCGAAGTGGTCGTCCCCGTCCACAACGAGGAACGCGTCCTGGCCGCCAGCGTCGAGCGCCTGCACGCCTACCTCGCTGAAAGCCTCCCCTACCCGTTCCGCATCACCGTCGCCGACAACGCCAGCACCGACGCCACCTGGCCCATCGCCCGCGACCTGGCCGCCCGGCATCCGCGCGTGCGGGCCGTCCACCTGCGCGACAAGGGACGCGGCCGGGCGCTGCGCCACGTGTGGGGCACCAGTGACGCCGACGTCGTCGCCTACATGGACGTCGACCTGTCCACCGACCTGGACGCGTTCCTGCCGCTGGTCGCCCCGCTCATCTCCGGGCACAGCGACCTCGCCATCGGCTCGCGCCTGACCCGCGGCTCCGCCGTCGTGCGCGGCCCCCGCCGCGAGATCATCTCCCGCTGCTACAACCTGCTGCTGCGCACCGCGCTCGCCGCCCGCTTCACCGACGCCCAGTGCGGCTTCAAGGCCGCCCGCACCGAGATCGTCCAGGCGCTGCTGCCCTCGGTCGAGGACGAGGAGTGGTTCTTCGACACCGAGCTGCTGCTGCTCGCCGAACGCAACGGGCTGCGCATCCACGAGGTCCCCGTCGACTGGGTCGACGACCCCGACAGCCGCGTCGACGTCCTGCGCACCGCCCGCGACGACCTGCGCGGCATGGCCCGCGTCGCGCGCCGCATGCTCACCGGCGCGTTCCGCGCCCCCGTCGGCGGACGTCCCGGCCCCGCCGCCGCCCTCCCCGCCGGCATGGCCCGCCAGCTCCCGGTGTTCGCCGTCATCGGCGCCGTCAGCACCATCGCCCAGCTCATCCTGTTCGTCCTGCTGCGCCTGGTCATGGGGCCGCTGTGGGCCAACGCGCTGTCCCTGGTCGTCACCACCATCGGCAACACCGCGGCCAACCGCCGCTTCACCTTCGGCGTCACCGGCCCCGGCCGCGCGCTGCGCCAGCAGCTCGAAGGCGGCGCCGCGTTCCTGCTCGGCCTGGCCCTCAGCACCGGCGGCCTGGCCGCGCTGCACGCCGCCGCGCCCGGCGCCGGACGCGCCGTCGAGGTCGCCGCCGTCGTCGCCGCCAACGCCGTCGCCACCCTCGTGCGGTTCCTGCTGATGCGCGCCTGGATCTTCCACCCCCGCCGCCTCGGCGGCCGCCCCGCCCGGCCGGCCTCGGCGCCCGCGCCCGCCGCCGACAACACCGGAGGGACCCCGGCATGACCTCCACCCTCACCCCGCCGCCCGCCACCGGGCGCCCCGCCGCCCCCCGCGGCCGCGCCCGCCGCCTCCTCCTCGGCCCCGACGGCGACCCCCGCTGGGCGCGCCCCGCCCTGTGGGCCGTCCTCATCACCGCCGCCGCCCTGTACGCGTGGGGGCTGTCGGACGCCGGAGACGCCAACGCCTACTACTCCGCCGCCGTCAAGAGCGGCACCCAGAGCTGGAAGGCGTTCTTCTTCGGCGCCCTGGACGCCGGGTCCTTCATCACCGTCGACAAGCCGCCCATGGCCCTGTGGGCCATGGGGCTGACCGCCCGCGTCCTCGGATTCGGGACCTGGAGCCTGCTGCTCCCGCAGGTCGCCGAGGGCGTCGCCGCCGTGGCCGTCCTGTACGCGACGGTCCGCCGCGCCTTCGGGCACGCCGCCGCGCTCACCGCCGCCGCCGTCCTCGCCCTCACCCCGATCACCGTCGCGATCAACCGCGACAACAACCCCGACACCCTCCTGGTGCTGTTCCTGGTCGCCGCCGCCTGGGCCTGCCAGCGCGCCGTCGACACCGGACGGCTGCGGCCCCTGCTGCTCGCCGCGCTCCTCGTCGGCTGCGGCTTCAACACCAAGATGCTGCAGGCGTTCCTCGTCGTCCCCGCCCTGGCCCTGGCCTACCTGGTCGCCGCGCGGCCCGGCCTCGCGCGCCGCGTGTGGCACCTGCTCGCCGCCGGCGCCGTCCTCGCCGCGTCCTCCCTGTGGTGGACGCTGCTGGTCGACACCATCCCCGCCCGCTCCCGCCCCTACATCGGCGGCAGCACCGACGGCACCGCCTGGGACCTGGTCGTCGGGTACAACGGCCTCGGCCGCATCCTCGGCCAGAGCGGCCCCGGCGGGCGCGGCGGCCCCGGAGGCGGCGGCGGATTCGGCGGCCGGCCCGGCGCCGTGCGGCTGTTCAACGACATCCTCGGCGGGCAGGTCTCCTGGCTCATCCCGTTCGCCGTCCTCGCCCTGGCCGCCGGGCTCGTCCTGCTGCGGCGCCGCCCCCGCACCGACACCGCGCGCGCCGCGCTGCTGCTGTGGGGCGGATGGCTCGCCGTCCACTACGTCGTGTTCAGCTTCGCCCAGGGCACCTTCCACCCCTACTACTCCACCGCCATGGCCCCCGCGATCGCCGCGCTCAGCGGCGCCGGAGCCGTCCTGCTGACCCGCGCCCACCGCGACTCGCGGGCCTGGGCGTGGGCGCTGCCCGCGGGCGTCGCCGCCACCGGCGCGTGGGCGTTCGTCCTGCTGGACCGCACACCGTCCTGGCACCCGTGGCTGCGGTGGGCCGTCGCCGCCGCCACCGTCCTCGCCATCGCCGCCCTCATCGCCGGACGGGTGGTCCGCCGCGCCGGGACGCGCGCCACCGCCGCCGGCCTCGTCCTCGCCGCCGTCGCGGCACTGGCGGGCCCGGGCGCCTACGCCGCCTCGGCCGCCGCCACCGCCTCCAACGGCACCAACCCGCTGGCCGGGCCGGCGTCCGGCGGCGGCTTCGGCCGCCCCGGCGCCTTCCCCGGCGGACGCGGCGCACCCCCCGCCATGCCCGGCGGCCGGCCGCCCGGAGGGCAGGCGCCCGACGGGCGGGCGGACGGGCGCGGGCAGCGCCCCGGCGGATCCGGCCCACGCGGCGGCCCCGGCGGAGGCGTCGACACCCAGATGATCGCCTACCTGGAGAAGAACCAGGGCGGCGCCACCTGGCTCGTCGCCGTCTCCAGCGCCCAGGAGGCCTCCTCGATCATCCTGCGGACCGGGCGCCCCGTCATCGCCATGGGCGGCTTCACCGGCAGCGACCCCGCCATGACCGTCGCCAAGCTCCAGCAGTACGTCGAGCAGGGCAAGCTCCGCTACATCCTGCTCGGCGGCCGCATGGGACCCGGCGGCGGCGACACCGCCGTCACCGCCTGGGTCCAGAAGAACGCCACCCCCGTCGACCCGAGCGCCTACGGCGGCACCGCCACCGGCACCTCCTCGGGCACCTCGCCGGACGCGGCGTCCGGCTCCACCGGCGCCCGCCTCTACAAGCTCGGCTGACCAGGGAGCACCGACATGACCTCCACGATCCCGGCCGCCCCGCCCGCGCCCCGCACCCCGCGCGGGCGGGGCGGCCTCCCGCGGCGGCTGCTGCGCGGCCCCGAAACCGACCCCGCCTGGGCCCGGCCCGCGCTGCTGGCCCTGCTCGCCGCCACCGGCGTCCTGTACGCCTGGGGGCTCGGCGCGTCCGGATGGGCCAACGCGTACTACTCCGCCGCCGTGCAGGCCGGCGCCGCCAGTTGGAAGGCGTTCTTCTTCGGCTCCTCCGACGCCGCGAACGCCATCACCGTCGACAAGCCCCCCGCCGCGCTGTGGCCGATGGCCCTGGCGGCCCGCGCCTTCGGCGTCAACGCCTGGAGCATCCTCGTCCCGCAGGCGCTCATGGGCGTGGCGACCGTCGCGACCCTCCACGCGGCCGTCCGGCACCGCTTCCCGGCGTGGGCGGCGCTGCTGTCCGGCGCCGCCCACGCGCTGACGCCGGTGGCCGCGCTGATGTTCCGGTTCAACAACCCCGACGCCCTGCTGGTGCTGCTGCTGACCCTCGGCGCCTACGCCCTGCTGCGCGCCCAGGAGTCCGCGAGCACCCGCTGGCTGCTGCTCGCGGCGGCCTTCACCGGGACCGGGTTCCTGGCCAAGATGCTCCAGGCGTTCCTGGTCGTCCCGGTGTTCGCGCTGGTGTACCTGGCCACCGCGCCCGCACCCCTGCGGCGGCGGCTGTGGCAGCTGGCCGCCGCCGGGGGAGCGCTGCTGGCCTCGGCCGGATGGTGGGTCGCGGCCGTGGCGCTGGTACCCGCCTCCGCCCGCCCCTACATCGGCGGATCGCAGCACGACTCGGTCCTGGAACTCGCGCTCGGCTACAACGGGCTCGGACGCCTCAACGGCGAGGAGACCGGCGGCCTCGGCAACCTCGACCAGGACGCCGGGTGGGGCCGCATGTTCGGGCCCGCCGTCGGCGGCCAGATCTCCTGGCTGCTGCCCGCCGCGCTCGTGCTGCTCGCCGCCGGGCTGTGGGCGACGCGCCGCGCGCCCCGCACCGACCCCGCCCGCGCCGTCCTGGCGCTGTGGGGCGGATGGCTCCTGCTCACCGCCGCGGTCTTCAGCTGGATGCAGGGCATCTTCCACGAGTACTACACCGTCGCGCTCGCGCCCGCGATCGCCGCGCTCACCGGCATGGGCGCCGCGCTGATGTGGGAGCGCCGCCGCACCCCCGAGGCCGCCGCGGTCCTGTCGGCGACCGTCGCCGCCACCTCCATGTGGGCCTACGTGCTGCTCGGCCGCTCCCCGGACTGGCACCCCTGGCTCGCGCCCGCGATCGCGGCCGGCGGGCTGCTCGCCGCCGCCGCGCTGGCGGCCGTGCGGCTGCTGCGCGGACCCGTCCTGGCCGGCGCCGCCGCCCTGGCGGTCCTGGCCTGCCTCGCCGGGCCCGCCGCCTACGCCGCCGAGACCGCCCGCACCCCGCACACCGGCGCCATCGTCACCGCGGGACCCGCCGGATTCGGCCCCGGACGCGGCGGCCCGGGCGGACGTCCCGGACGCCCCGGGCCCGGCGGCCGGATCCGGGGCCCCGGCGGACCACCGCCCCAGGGACCGGGGGCGGCGGCGCGCATGCCCGGCGGCCCCGCGGGCCTGCGAGGCGGCGGAGGTCCGCAGACCGGAGGGCCGGGCGGGGGACCGGGCGGCCTCCTGAACGCCGGGACCCCCGACGCCGCCGTCACCGCCGCCCTCCGAGCCGGCGCCGCCTCCTACACCTGGGCCGGGGCGGCCGTCGGATCCAATACCGCCGCCGGCTACCAGCTTGCCGCCGGCAGGCCCGTGATGGCGGTCGGCGGGTTCAACGGCACCGACCCCGCCCCCACCCTCGCCGAGTTCCAGCGCCTCGCCGGTCAGGGCAGGATCCACTACTTCATCGGTGGCGGCCAGGCCGGCGGCCGAGGAGGCCAGGGACGCCGCGGGGGCCCTGCGGCGAGCAACGGCGGCAGCGACGCCGCCCAGCAGATCAGCGCATGGGTCGCCGCGCACTACACCCCCGCCACGGTCGGCGGCACCGTCCTGTACGACCTGACCCCTGGCGCGGGGTGACCGGGCGTCCCGCAGCGGGAAGGGGGAAGGGGAAGCGCACCAGCGACCAGGGAGTGACCCGATGGCCGACACGCTCGACGCCGACGACGTCGCCGCCCGCCTGCGCGGCCTGCCCGCCTGGAGCCGCGACGGCGACCTGATCCGCAGGCGGGTCCAGGCGCCCTCCTTCATGGCCGGGATCGAGATCGTCGACGACGTCGCCCGCGCCGCCGAGGACGCCGACCACCACCCCGACATCGACATCCGCTGGCGCACCCTGACCTTCGCCCTGACCACCCACAGCGCCGGCGGCCTCACCGGCAAGGACTTCGACCTCGCCGCGGCGATCGACCGGATAGCCGCGGCGCACGGCGCCGGGTAGGGGCGCGCCATGGCCGTCCAGGTCGCGGTGTGCGGGCCGGGGGAGTGCACCGAGCGCGAATGGGACCACGCCTACGAGACCGGCCGGATCCTCGCCGAGCGCGGCGCCGTGGTCGTGTGCGGAGGGCACGGCGGCGTGATGGCCGCCGCGGCCGCGGGCGCCCGCGCCGCCGGCGGCGTCGTGGTCGGGATCCTGCCCGCCGCCGACCGCGCCGCCGCGTCCCGCGACCTCACCGTCGCCGTCCCCACCGGCCTCGGGCAGGCCCGCAACAACGTCATCGTCAACGCCGCCGACGCCGTCATCGCCGTCGGCGGATCCTGGGGGACGCTCTCGGAGATCGCCCTGGCCATGCGCGCCGGGCGCGTCCCCGTCGTCCAGCTCGGCGGCTGGCGCGTCCACGACGAGGACGGGCGGCCCGTCGGCGGCATCGTGCACGCCGCCGACCCCGCCGCGGCCGTCGACGCCACCGGCCTGTGGCCCCGCGGCGCCGGCTCCGCAGGGGAGGGCTGAGCTTTCACGGGGACGGCGCGGCGCCCGGGAGCCGGGCGGCGATGCCGTCGAGCAGGTAGGCCAGACCGTGCGCGAAGGTCGCGTCCCAGTCGTTGCCGCTGACGTGGCCGTGCTCGGCCAGCACCGGGTACCTGTCGCGCCGCTCCCGCAGATGCTCGTCGGCGGCGCGCCGCACGGCCGCCTCGTCGCGCCCCTGCCACGCGGCCTGCATCATCGACGACCCGATGACGTAGTTGGCCAGGCCGTAGGCCGCCGCGGTCAGCTCCGCGCCGCCCAGCCCGGCCCGCACCAGCGCCGCGTGCAGGAACTCGGTGCGCTCCAGCACGTTCGGGCCCATCAGCGGACGCCCCAGGAGCCCTGCCGCCCACGGGTGGCGCAGCATCGCCGCCCGCCACTCCCCGGCCAGCGCGGTGACGTCCGCGCGCCAGTCGCCCGAGGGGGCCTCCGGCAGCCGCGCCTGCCCGAACACGGTGTCCAGCGCCAGGTCGAGCACGTCGTCCTTGGTCCGCACATGCCAGTACAGCGTCGTGGAACCGGTGCCCAGCCGCTCGGCCAGGCGCCGCATCGTCAACCGGCCGATGCCCTCCTCGTCCAGCAGGGCCACCGCCTCGGCCACGATGCGCTCCCGGCTCAACGGCGGCCCCTCGCGGCGGGGTCTGGCGTCCCGGAACCAGATGCGCTCCGCCTCACTCGATTCCATGCCCGCCACCCTAGTACGTTGTGCTACGACTAGACCAATGATCCAGTACCGGTACATCGATCGAGAGGGGCGGCCGTGGGTCACATCGAGGTGAGCGACCTGACCTACGTCCTGCCGGACGGGCGGCCCCTGCTCGACGCGGTGTCCTTCCGCGTCGGCGAGGGCGCCAAGGCGGCGCTCGTCGGGCCGAACGGAGCGGGCAAGACCACACTCCTGCGCCTCATCGCGGGCGAGACGCGGCCCTCCGCGGGCACCGTCGCCCACTCCGGCGGCCTCGGCGTGATGCGGCAGTTCATCCCCGGCGACCGCACCGTCACCGAACTGCTGCTGTCGGTCGCCCCCGACCGGGTCCGCGCGGCCGCCGCGGCACTGGCGGCGGCCGAGAGCGCACTGGGCGGCGACGAGGCAGGCCAACTCGCCTACGCCGAAGCGCTCAACGACTACACAGACGCGGGCGGATACGACATCGAGGTCGTCTGGGACGCCTGCACCACCGCCGCGCTCGGCCTGCCCTACGACCGGGTCCGCGACCGCAAGGCCGCCACCCTGTCCGGCGGGGAGCAGAAACGGCTGATGCTGGAGGCGCTGCTGCGCGGCCCCGACGAGGTCCTGCTCCTGGACGAGCCCGACAACTACCTGGACGTCCCGGCCAAGCAGTGGCTGGAGGAGCGGCTGCGGGCCGCCGCCAAGACGGTGCTGCTGGTCTCGCACGACCGCTGGCTGCTCGCCCGCGCGGCCGACCGCGTCATCACCGTCGAGGCCCGCACCGCCTGGGTCCACGGCGGCGGGTTCGCCACCTACGCCGCCGCGCGCCGCGACCGGGCCGCCCGCCTCGACGAGCGCCGCCGCCGCTGGGACGAGGAGCACGCCCGCCTGCGGGGCCTCGTGCACACCCTCCGGCAGCGGTCGGCGAACAACGACGCCGTGGCCTCCTCCTACCAGGCGGCGCGCACCCGCCTCGCCCGCTTCGAGCAGGCCGGGCCGCCGCAGAGCGCCCCGCCCGAGCAGCGCGTCCGCATGCGGCTGCGCGGCGGCCGCACCGGCAAACGCGCCGTCGTCTGCGAGGGCCTCGAACTGACCGGCCTCATGAGGCCCTTCGACCTGGAGGTCCGCTACGGCGAGCGCGTCGCGGTGCTCGGCTCCAACGGCTCGGGCAAGTCCCGGTTCCTGCGCCTGCTCGCCGGCCTGCCCGCCCCCGAGGTGCCCCACCGCGGCCTGGCCCGGCTCGGCGCCCGCGTCGTCCCCGGCCACTTCGTCCAGACCCACGCCCGCCCCGACCTGCACGGCCGCACCCCCGCCGAGATCATCACGACCGGGCACGCGTGCAGCCTGAACGACGCGATGCGCGCCCTGGCCCGCTACGAACTCGCCCCCGCCGGGCGCCGGCCGTTCCACACCCTGTCCGGCGGGCAGCAGGCCCGCCTGCAGATCCTGCTGCTGGAGCTGTCGGGCTGCACACTGCTGCTCCTGGACGAACCCACCGACAACCTCGACCTGGCCAGCGCCCAGGCCCTCCAGGACGCCCTGGACCACTACGCCGGCACCGTGCTGGCCGTCACCCACGACCGCTGGTTCGCCGCCGACTTCGACCGCTACCTGCTCTTCCGCGCCGACGGCCGCGTCCAGGAGAGCGCCGAACCGGTCTGGCACGAAGAGGCCCCTGATCAGACCGGCGGCGGTGGAGGGATGTAGGTGAAGGGCACCCGGTTGCTCTCCCCGCCGAGGGTGATGATGCGGATGAAAGTGGGGTCAGTGGTCAGCCCGAACGGCACGGTGACGAGCAACTGCGCACTGGAGTTGACCAGGACCTCCCCGGGGACCGGCGCTCCGGAGTTCTCGAAGTGGGCGACGATCATCGGGCTCACGAAGGCGGTCCCGTTGACGAGGACCTGGGCGCCCGGGATGCCGCTGTCGGGAACGACCGAGGTGATGACGGGGATGTCGTAGTAGGTGAAGCCCGCCGGCAGCGTGGGGACCGTCGGGTGGACGACGGTGCCGCCCGCGGTGGTGACGTACACGTTCTCCAGCTGCGTCCATGGGGGCCCGCCCAGCGGAGTGACGGGATTGGTCGCGGCGGTGACCTCGCCGTCGGACACGGAGACGAACGGGACCTCCACGGCCTCCTCCGGCGTGGGGCCGATGCGCACGTGGCGCGTCGTCAGCAGGTTCTGGCCGAGCACCGTGAGCACGGGCGGGGCCGCGGCCGATCCCGACACCGGCGCCACGGTGAGCACGATCGGCGCGAGGATGTAGTAGAACGGCAGCGCGTTGCTGGTGCCGCCGGGACCGGTGACGGTGACGTTCACGAGCCCGAAGCCCGACGGCACCGTGCAGGTGACGGTCGTCCCGGCCGTATCGGGGGTGCCGGCCACCGTCCTGGCACCGAAGTTGACCCGGTCGGCCCCTTCGAGATTCGTACCGGAGATGACGAGTGTCTGACCGAAGTGCCCCTGGTTGTTGCCGTTCTCTCCTGCGGCCAGTTCGGTGATGACGGGGCGGTTCTTCGCCATGCGCGCTCCTTCGCCAAGGCGTCCCGAAGGTCGCCGGGGGGTCGGGGATGGACTTGCTGGCTGAGATATACCAACCTGACCACAAGGAGTAATCGAACTGATCCGCTAAGTTGCCGTGGCCCCGTGCCCCCTAGTGGGCGGAGAAACCGCCGTCCACGAAGACCGACTGCCCCGTCACGTAGGCGGCCGACGGCGAGGCCAGGAACACCGCGGCGCCCGCGAAGTCCTCCGCCAGGCCGTTGCGGCCCACCATCGTCCGGTCGGCGAGCGCCTTCACCTTCACCGGGTCCGACGACAGGCGCGCGTTGAGCGGCGTCATCACGAACCCCGGCACCAGGGTGTTGGCGGTGACGCCGCGGCTGGACCACGCCTCGGCCTGCGACCGGGCCAGCGCCACCAGCCCCGCCTTCGACACCCCGTAGGCGCCGCTGGTCACCGACGCCCGGAACGCCTGCTGCGAGGCGATGTGGATCAGCCGCCCGAAGCCGCGCTCGGCCATCCCCGGCCCGAACCGCTGCCCGAGCAGGAACGGCGCGTCCAGGTTCACCGCCATCGTGGTGTCCCACACGTCGGCGCCGAGCTCGTCCATCGGCGGCCGCAGGTTCACCCCCGCCGCGTTGACCAGGATGTCGGGCTCGCCGAACGGCTCCACCGCCGCCTCGGCCGCCGCGGCGACCGCGTCCCGCGACCCCAGGTCGGCGCTCACCGACGCGGCCCGGCAGCCGTGCCCCTCCAGATCGCGGACGGTCGCCGCCAGCTCCGCCTCCCGCCGCGCCACGAGCACCACCGACGCGCCGGCCCGCGCGAGCGCCTCGGCGATCGCCCGGCCGATGCCCGAACTGCCGCCCGTCACCACCGCGACCCTGCCCTCCAGCGAGAACAGCTGCGACAGGTACGGGGCGGGGGACGGGCGGTCGCTCATGATCGCAGAGTCTACGGGGCGCCGGTCCCGCCGTCCCGCGGCGGTCCGTCCGTCCGGTCGGCGGGCGGGCCGGGCGCCTCGCCCGGCGGGTCGTCGCCGCGGCGGCGGTCCCGCCACACCACGAACACGATCACCGCGACCACCACGAACGTCGGCACGAAGAACGGCACCGCCGTGATGATCGGATGGGACGCCAGCGCCCCCGCCGCGACCGTCACGCGCCCGCCTCCGGCCCCGCCTCCGTGCGCGCCTCGGCGCGCACCTCCGCACGCGCACCGTCCCGGCCGGGCGCGGCGGGTCCCGGACGGTCCGGCAGCCGCCGCGCGATCCGCGCCACGCCCCAGCCCAGCGACAGCACCAGCGCCAGCGTGCACAGCAGCACCACCGCCGAGCACACCGCCCACAGCCAGGCCGGCACGTCGGTCTTCAGCTCCCGCTGCAGGATCGACCGCTCGCCCTGCAGGTCCCGGGTGAAGCGCGGCGGGGCCGCCAGCTCCTTCGCCCCGATCGCCGGGTCGTCGGGCAGGTAGACCGGGACGCCCGCCAGCGTCCGTCCGTCGTGCACGCGGATCAGCGTCTTCCACTCGCCGTGCAGCGGCATCGGCCCGCTGGTCCGGTAGACGCCCTCGCGCACCTTCACCAGGCGGTCGACGTGCAGGCCCTGCCCCTGCCAGCCCGTCACCGTCACCCACGCCGGGCCGTCGACAGCGTCGGCGGGGGAGAACTCCACCCGGGCCTCGGCGGTGCGGTGCGCGGCGTCGCCGCGGACGCCGGTGAGGGTGACCGTGGCGGTGCGGCCCTGCGGGACCGTGAACACCAGGCCGTTGGCGACCGCCGCCGCGACCGCCACGATCGCCGCCGCGAACACCCCCCGCGCCACCGCCGGGCGCGGCATCCGCCCTTGCAGCCCCTCGGCCAGCAGCGCCCCGCACACCCCGCCCGCGACGCCGCCGGCCACGGCCATCGCCATGCCCTCGGCGACGATGTCGGGCGTCCACGGCAGCCGGAACGCGACCTGCCCGTAGGCGTACTCGGCGCCGAACCCGGCCGTGCCGATCAGCACGCCCGACACCGCGCCCAGCGCCAGCGGCCGCCGCGCCAGCACCAGCGCCGCGACCTCCACGCACACCGCCTCGGCCAAGTACAGCGGCACCGCCGCCCACAGCTCCCCGATCACCCCGCCGACCAGGACCGACACCCCGCCGCGCACCAGCATGTAGAACACCACGGCGAACACCGCGCCGCCGCGGCCCGCCCACAGCCGCGCCGCCACCAGCGCGCAGCCCGCCGCCAGCGCGATCAGCAGCGGCTGGTGGACGAGCCGGAACTGCGGCACCCCGAAGTCGTACTCGGCCTGGAACACCGACAGCCCGATCAGCAGCCCGCCCGCGTGCATGCAGCGCCGCACGTACCGCAGCCATCCGGGCGGCTGCCCGGCGTCCCCGCAGGCCCGGCGGCCCTCCCGCTCCAGCACCATCATCGCCACCAGCGACAGCCCCGCCCCGCCGATCAGCATCAGGTGCGTCGGCCCCCACAGCGTCACGTCCTGCCCGAAGATGCGGTGCCATACGTCGTCGAGGGGGAACCCGAGCAGCGCGTAGAAGCCGGCGCCGGCCAGCAGCACCCCGCCCGCCGGGGCGTACCAGTCGCGGGTGATCCGCACCGACGCCGCGCCCGGGCGCTCGCCCTTGGGCAGCACGACGGCCAGCACGCCGGCGGTGAAGATGCCGAACAGCCCGATCAGGATGGGGTAGTGGGCGATGTTGGCCAGCGGCCCCTCGTCCCGGCCGTGCGAGATGTGCAGGGAGATGTCCCAGTACATTCCGAGGAGCGCGACCATCAGCGACACCATCGCGACCGGGATCGGCAGCGCCGCCCAGCCGGGGGTGCCGCGGCCCGGGCCGCGCGCCGCCAGGTCCGCCGCGCGCGCCAGGACCGTGATGCGGCCGCTGCGGTGCCCCCATCCGAGCACCAGCAGCGCCGCCGTCAGGGCGGTCGCGGCGCCGGAGGCGATGAGGATCTGGTCCAGCGCCGCCCCGCCCGCCGGCTTCGCCGGCGCCTCGGCGGCCAGCCGCGCCGCGGCACCGCCCGCGCCGCCGAACCGCGCACCCATGCCCGTCACGTGCTCCACCACCACTGCTCCCTCGACGCAGGAACCGGGACGACCCGCTACCGACCGGGGCGCCCCCTCGCCCGGAGTATGTCACTTCATAATGTGTCATTGTCTAGTGTCACAATCTGTGGTGTGCAACACCGGGACGGAAGGGGAGACATGCGGCGGCGGGCACGAACGGGAGCGATCGCGGCGGTCACGGCGGCGCTGACGGCGGTTCTGACGGTGGCGGCAGGGTGCGGCGAGCCCGCGCCCGAGGCCCCGCCCGGTGCCCGGTCCTCCGCCCCTTCAGGTGCGCCCGCTCCGGCCGCGTCGGGGCCGTCCGCCGTCCGGATCGCCGTGACCGTGACCGGCGGGAAGGCGCACACCGCGCGGCGCCGCGTGAAGGTCCCGCGCGGCGCCGCCGTCGAGATCACCGTCACCGGCGACACCGCCGACGCCTTCCACCTGCACGGCTACGACCGCGAGGTGGAGATCGCCCCCGGACGGCCCGCCGTCCTGCGGTTCACCGCCGACACCCCGGGCGTGTTCGAGGCCGAACTGCACCACTCCGGCGCCCGCGTCCTCGAACTCCAGGTCGGGTGACCCCCGTGCACGTGCTCGCCCACGGGCTCGGCGGCCGCACCGACCTGCCCCTGGACGCCGTCGCCGCCATCGCCGGCGGCGGCCTGGCCGTCGCGGCCTCCTTCCTCGCCCTCACCGCCGCGTGGAAGCGGCCCCGGCTCCATCCGGACGCCGGACGCCTCCTGCCGCCCGCGCTCGCCCGCCTGCCGGCCGCGCCCGTCCTCACCGCGGCCGGACGCGCCCTCGCGCTGGCCGCGACCGCCCTGGTCGTCGCCGTCGCGTTCGCCGGACCCGCGTCCGACACCCGCAACCTGGCCCCGTGGGCGCTGTTCGTGACGTTCTGGGTGGGCCTCGTCCCCGCCAGCGTCCTGCTCGGTCCCGTGTGGCGGCGCGTGAACCCGCTGCGGACCCTGCACGCCGCCCTCTGCCGCGCCACCCGCACCCCGCCGTCAGGACGCCGCGCCCTGCCCGAGCGGGTCGGTTTCTGGCCCGCCGCAGCATGGCTCACCGGGTTCGTCTGGCTGGAACTGGTCGCCCCGCACCGCTCCGACCCGCGCCTCGTCGGCGCCCTGATCCTCGCCTACGCCGCCTGCAACCTGGCCCTGGCCTGGTGGTTCGGCCGCGACTGGTTCACTCGCGGGGACGGGTTCGAGGCCTACTCCAGCCTCCTGGCCCGCATGTGCCCGATCGGGCGGCGCGGCGACGGCGCCCTGGTCCTGCGCACCCCCCTCACCGGCCTCATGAGGGGCGGCCCCGAACCCGGCCTCACCGCCACCGCCTGCGTGCTGATCGGCTCGACCGGGTTCGACGGCGTCACCCGCACCACCTACTGGCGCGACAACGTCGACCCCTCCAGCGTCCCCGCCGGAACCCTCGGCCTCACCGCCGCCGTCGGCGCCGTCGCGCTCCTGTACGCCGCGGCGCTGCGGCTCAGCGCACGGCTGACCGGCCAGGACGCCCGGACCATGCCCGCGCGGTTCGCCGCGACCCTCCTGCCGATCGCCCTCGGCTACACCGTCGCGCACTACTTCTCGTTCTTCGTGCTCGAAGGCCAGACCACCGCCATCCTCGCCAGCGACCCGTTCGGGACGGGGCTGGACCTGCTCGGCTCCACGGGCAACCGCGTCGACTACGACCTCGCCGGGCCCACCCTCATCGCGCAGGTCCAGGTCAACGCCATCGTCCTCGGCCACATCGCCGGCACCATCGCCGCGCACGACCTCGCCCTGCGCGGGCCCGGCCGGGCCGTGCGCGGGCAGTCGCCCATCGCGGCCGTCATGGTCGCGCTCACCTGCGCCGGCCTGTTCGCCCTGCTGAGCGGCTGAGGCCCCGGTGGCCGGCTGACGCCCTGCGCCGCCGGAGACCGGAGGCGACGCACGCGCGGGCCGCCGGGCGCACGCCGGGTCAGCGCGCGAACCTCCACCGCATCGCGCCGAACGGCTCCACCGTGCCCACCGTGAACACCGTGTGGAAGACGATCCGGTAGAGGTACCACGGCGGCCGGCCCGCGCTCTGCGCGCTGTACGGCGCGGTGAACGCCTCGCCGTCCACCTGCGCGGGCCATCCGCCCTCCCGGTACCCGGCCGCGACGGCCTCCAGCACCGGCGGGTCGGTGACGCGCTCGGCCTCGCCCTCCAGCACCACGTCCCCGACCGCGGTGCGGACCGAGACCGTGCACGCCGGGTTCGCCGCCAGGTTCCGGGACTTGCGCGTGCCCGGACCGCTGACGACGTACAGGTCGCCGTCGTGCCACAGCGCGCCGACGCCCGCCGAGTGCGGGCGCCCGTCCGGGCGGACCGTGCCGAGGAACACCGGCGTCTCCGGCTTCGGCAGCGCCGCCTTCAGCGCGTCGCGGACGCCGTCCCACGCCAGTTCACCGGCGCCGTAGATGTCGAGGTCGCGCGCCTCGACGGGGTCGCGGTCGCTCATCTCCGCCCTCCTTCACGAAACAGCCTTCGCAGGGGTAGACCGCGCGGCGGCGGCGAACTCATCGGCGCCCGGTTCCTAGAGTGGCGGGCATGGCTCCTTCGATCGCCACCGCGAACCGCGTCGACCGTCCCGAACTGCTGGAGTTCCTGCGCCCCCGGCACCACGCGCTGCTGTCCACCGCCCGCTCCGACGGGCGGCCCCAGATGTCGCCCGTGACGTGCGGGGTCGACGGCGAGGGCCGGATCGTCGTCTCCACCTACCCCGAGCGGGCCAAGGCCCGCAACGCCCGCCGCGACCCGCGCGTGTCGGTGTGCGTGCTGTCCGACGACTTCAACGGCCCCTACGTGCAGGTCGACGGCACCGCCGAGGTCATCGACATGCCCGAGGCCGCCGACGCGCTCGTCGACTACTACCGCTGCATCGCCGGGGAGCACCCCGACTGGGACGAGTACCGGGAGGCGATGCGCCGCCAGGACAAGTCCCTCATCCGCGTCACCATCGAGCGGTGGGGCCCGATCGCGACCGGCGGGTTCCCCGCCCGCCTCGCCGCCGGCGACTAGCGGCCGGCCGCGGCCCGCTCGGGCAGGCCGCGGCGCAGGAACTCGGCCGTGACCGACGCCGGCGCCTCCAGCAGCTCGGCGGGGGTGCCGGCGAACACGACCTCGCCGCCGTGCCGGCCGCCGCCGGGACCGAGGTCGACCACCCAGTCCGCATGCTCGACCACCTGCCGGTCGTGCTCGACGACGATGACGGTGCCGCCGCCGTCCACCAGCCGGTCCAGCAGCGCCAGCAGCGCCCCGACGTCGGACATGTGCAGGCCCGTCGTCGGCTCGTCCAGCACGTAGACGGTGCCGGCGCGGTGCAGCCGGGTCGCCAGCTTGATGCGCTGGCGCTCGCCGCCCGACAGCGAGCCGAGCGGCCGCCCGAGCGTCATGTAGCCGAGCCCGACGTCGTTGAGGGCCCGCAGCCGCTCGGCGATCGCCCGTTCGGCCGTCTCGGCCGGGTCCCCGCCGCCGGGGGGCGGGGCGGCGGGCCCGGTGAACAAGGCCAGGGCCTCCTCGGCGGTCATCGCCAGGACGTCCGCGATCGTCCGGCCGCGCACGGTGTGGGCGAGGACCTCCGGGCGGTACCGGCCGCCCCCGCACGCCTCGCACGTGGTGGTGACCGGGTCCATGAACGCCAGGTCGGTGACGATGACGCCGTTGCCGTCGCACTCCGGGCACGCGCCCTCGGAGTTGTGGCTGAACAGGGCCGCGGGCGCGCCGCTCACCCGCGCGAACAGCCGCCGCAGCGGGTCCATCACGCCGACGAAGGTCGCGGGGCTGGAGCGGCGGGACGCCGCGATGGCCGACTGGTCCACCACCACCGCGTCGGGGTGCCGGGCGGCGAACTCGTCCATGACCAGGGTGCTCTTGCCCGACCCCGCCACGCCGGTCACCGCCGTGAGCACGCCCGTGGGGAACCGCACCGTCAGGTCCTTGAGGTTGTTGGCGCGGGCGCCGGCCACCGCCAGCCACCCGGTCGGCTCCCGGAACTCGGTCTTGACCGTCGCCGCGCGGCGCAGCGCCCGCCCGGTGGGCGTCGCGGCGGCGCGCAGCCCCTCGACCGTCCCGGTGAAGACGATCTCGCCGCCGTGCACGCCCGCGCCGGGCCCCATGTCGACCACGTGGTCGGCGACCCCGATCACCGCCGGGTCGTGCTCGACCACCAGCACCGTGTTGCCCTTGTCGCGCAGCCGCAGCAGCAGCGCGTTCAGCCGGTCGACGTCGCGGGGGTGCAGGCCCCCGCTGGGCTCGTCGAAGATGTAGGTCATCCCGGTGAGGCTGGACCCAAGGTGCCGGACGACCTTGAGTCGCTGCGCCTCACCGCCCGACAGCGTGCGCGTCGGGCGGTCCAGGGTGAGGTAGGACAGGCCGATGTCCTCCAGCCGCCGCAGCCGCGTGACCGCCTCCCCGGCGACCCGCGCTGCGACCGGGTCGGTGATCTCGCCGAGCGCCGCGACCAGGTCGCCGATCTCCATGCGGGACAGGTCGGCGATGGTGCGGCCGCCGATGCGCGATGCCAGCGCCGCCGCGTTGAGCCGCGCCCCGCCGCAGGCCGGGCAGGTGTCCTCGCGCACGACGCGGCGGGCCGCGTCCCGCACCTTGGGCGGCAGCGACCCGAGGTCCCGCTTGATGTAGAGGCGGTGGAACCGCTCGAGCATGCCCTCGTAGGCGTTGTGCCCCATGGACCCGGTCCGGTTCAGGCGCGGCACCCGGAACCCCTTGCCGTGCAGGAGCAGGTCCCACTCCCGCGGGGTGAAGTCCCGCAGCGGCTTGTCCGGGTCGAACAGCCCCGACTCGGCGTACAACTGCCACACGAACGTCCCGACGCCGAACGGCGGGAAGTGGACCGCGCCCTCGTTGAGCGACCGGTCGGTGTCCAGGAAGCGGTCCAGGTCGACCCGCGCGACGTGCCCGAGTCCGTCGCATTCGGGGCACATGCCGCGCGGGTCGTTGAAGGAGTAGGCCGCGGCTTCCCCGGCGCTCGGCGTCCCGTGCCGGGAGAACAGGACCCGCAGGACGGGGGAGATGTCGGTGATCGTGCCGACCGTGGAGCGGGCGTTGCCGCCGATCGGCCGCTGGTCGACCACGACCGCGGGGGTGAGATGGTCGATGACGTCGGCGTCGGGCCGCTCGTGGCGGGGCATCCGGTCGCGGGCGAACCAGCTGAGCGTCTCGTTCAGCTGCCGCTGCGACTCCGCCGCGACCGTCCCGAACACCACCGACGACTTGCCCGACCCCGACACCCCCGTGAACACCACGAGCCGGTCCTTCGGGATCCGCAGCGAGACGTCCTTGAGATTGTTGTTCCTGGCGCCGGTGATGACGATGTGGTCCCCTCTCATGGCCGCCAAGCTAGGCGCCAAAGAGGTCAGAAACTGGCCGCGTTCTCCGCATACTGGGGGCATGTCCTCCGAACGTCTGCTGCGGCTGCTGTCCCTGCTGCAAACCCGCCGGGAATGGAGCGGGCCGGAGCTGTGCGCGCGCCTGAGCGTCAGCCCCCGGACCGTCCGCCGCGACATCGACCGGCTGCGCGGCCTCGGCTACCCCGTGCACGCCACGCTCGGCGCGGCCGGCGGCTACGTGCTGGAGGCCGGCGCCGCGATGCCGCCGCTGCTGCTGGACGACGAGGAGGCCGTCGCGATCGCGGTCGGGCTGCGCGCCGCCACCGGGGGAGCGGTCGAGGGCATCGCCGAGGCGTCGGTGCGCGCCATGGCCAAGCTCGAACAGGTGCTGCCCGCGCGGCTGCGTCGCCGCGTCACGGCCCTGCACGCCGCCACCACCACGCTGGGCGCGCCGCCCGCCGGGCCGGTCGCCGACCCCGAGACCCTGGCGGTGCTGGCCGCCGCGTGCCGCGACCACGAGCGCGTCCGCTTCGCCTACCGCGACCACGCCGGTGAGGAGACCCGGCGCCTGGCCGAGCCGCACGGCCTGGTGTCGGCGGGGCGGCGCTGGTACCTGGTCGCGTTCGACGCCGGCCGCGACGACTGGCGGGTCTTCCGCGTCGACCGCGTGTCCGCCCCGCTGCCGACCGGCGTCCGGTGCCCGCCGCGCGAACTGCCCGCGGCCGACACCGCCGAGTTCGTCACCCGCTTCCTGGCCGGGTCGCAGCCGGCGACGCGGGCGGTGCTGCTCGTGCACGCGTCCGCGCAGGAACTGGCCGACCGGTTCCGCGTCACCGGCACCGAGGTCGAGCCGGTCGACGACCGGACCTGCGTGCTGCGCACCTCCGCCGACTCCCTGGAGTGGACGGCGCTGCGCATCGCCTACCTCGACATCGCCTTCGAGATCCGCGAGCCCGCCGAGCTCCGCGACCGCGTCGCGGCCATGGCCGACCGCCTGGCCCGCGCCGCCCGCTGACGCAACGCACGGCCCCGGCGAACGGTGGTGCGAGACCGATCCCGACGCGTTCGCGGTACCTGACAGAAGGTGTCAGCTTCCCCTGGAAGCCTGAAGGCACACCGATCACGAAGGAGCCGATAGATGCCCGGTATCGCGGAATTCGCCGCCGTCACCCTCGACTGCCCGGAGCCGCCGGCGCTCGCCGCGTTCTACGCGGCGGTGACCGGAGGCGAGGTCACCTACGACACCCCCGAGGCCTCCGCCGTCAAGCTGCCCAACGGCCTGGACGTCTACTTCCAGGGCGTCGCCGGGCACCAGGCGCCGACCTGGCCCGAAGGAGAACGGCCCCAGCAGTTCCACCTCGACTTCTACGTCGACGACCTGGACAAGGCCGAGGAGACCGTCACCGGCCTCGGCGGCGGCAGGCCCGACTTCCAGCCCGGAGGGGACCGCTGGCGCGTCCTCACCGACCCCGCCGGGCACCCGTTCTGCGTCTGCCTCCGCCAGAACTAGCCGAGCACCCGCACCGGCAGGCCGCCGCGCGGACGCATCGCGGTCACGCTCGTCGGCGTGGCGGCGGTGGAGACCAGGGACAGCCGGGTGCGGCGCAGCAGGCACGCCAGCATCGTCTTGATCTCCACCGTCGCCAGCGTCGAGCCGATGCAGCGGTGCGGGCCGCCGCCGAACGGCAGGTACGTCGCGGGCGTGGTGGGGCGGTACAGCGCCGACGAGCGGTCCCACCGCTCGGGCCGGAACCGCCCCGCCTGCGGCCACACCTCCGGCATCCGGTGGGTGACGAACGGGGAGTAGAACACCATCGCGCCCGCCGGGACCCGGTGCCCGCCGTAGGTGAAGTCCTCGACCGGGACGCGGGCGCTGAGCACGGCGGGCGGGAACAGCCGCAGCGTCTCGTTCACCACCCCGTCCAGGTACTCGAGCGCGGGCAGGTCGGCGGCCTCGACCGGCCGGTCGCCGACCACCTCGGCCACCTCCCGCCGCGCCCGCTCCTCGGCCTCCGGATGGGCCAGCAGCGCGTACACCGCCCACGCCATCGCGGCGCTGGTGGTGTCGTAGCCGGCCGAGATGAGGCTGATGACCTGGTCCTGGAGCTCCTGGCGGGTCAGGCCCGCGCCGTCCTCGTCGCGCGAGGCCAGCAGCATGCCCAGCACGTCGTCGTGCTCGCCGTCCTCGCGCAGCCGCCGCTCGATCTCCTCGTCCACCCGCCGGGCCACCAGCGCCCGGGACGCCGCGACGCGCCGCATGTAGGGGTTGGGGACCGACCGCAGCACCATCTGCAGCACGAAGTTGCGGTCCACGGCCGCGAGCGCGACCTGCAGGCGCCGCCCGATCACCTCGCTGTCGGCGGCGAGCCGGTCGCCGAACAGCACCTCGACGGTGCTGCGGCGGATCACCGCGCGCAGCTCGGCGTAGGCGTCCAGGGTCCGGCCGGGGCGCCACGACTCCAGCGCCGCGTCGGTGTTGGCCGCCATCCGCGCCACGTACCCGGCGACGCGCCGGTGGTGGAACGCCGGCTGGACGAGCCGGCGCCGCCGCCGGTGGTCGGCGCCGTCGCTGACGATCAGCGCGGTCTCCCCGTTCACCGGGACCAGCAGGTCGAACGCCTCCCGCCAGCGGAACAGGCCCGAGTTGGCGAACACGAACGTGTTGGCGTCGGGGCCGAACAGGTGCACGAACGGCATCCGGCGCGTCCCGACGACCGCGACCGGGCCCGCCGCGGCGTGCAGGCGCAGCAGGCTCGCGCACGGGTTCAGCGTGAACCCGATCCCGTGCCGGACCGTCAGCGACGGCGAGGGCCCCCGGGCCCTTCCGCCCGCCGTGCGGGCCTTGCGGGGACGGGGCGCGCGTACCGGGATCTCGGGTGCCACGCGCCCACTATCGCACGCCCCGGCGAGGCGCGGGCCGGGCCCGGTGGGAGGATGGGACGCGTGACGGACGACCGCGCGGAAGGGCCCCGCCGACCGAAGCCGGGCACCCAGACGGTGGACCGCTGCGTGGCGGTGCTCCGCTCCTTCGAGGACGCCGAACGGCAGACCCCCACCGAGGTCGCGCACCACCTCGGCCTATCGGTCAGCACCGCGCACCGCATCGTGCGGGCCCTGCACGACACCGGGATGCTCGCGCAGGACCCCGCGACCGAGCGGTACTTCCTCGGCCCCACCACCGCCATCCTCGGCCGCCTGGCGCTGGAGCGGATGGGCGCGACGCTGCTGCAGCCCGAGCTGACCGCGCTGCGCGACGGGACGGGCGAGGCGGTCAGCCTCGGCGTGCGGGCCGGCGACGAGGTCGCGGTGCTGCTGCACCTGCCGTCGGTGCACCCCCTGCGCTACGACCAGCCGCCCGGCGACCGCAACCCCGTCCACGCGTGCGCGATGGGCAAGGCGCTGCTGGCCTTCGACGACGACCCGGTCGCGATGGACGAGCCGTTCGCCCGCCACACCCCGGCGACCCTCACCACCCGCGCCGATCTGGAGGCCGACCTGGAGGGCGTCCGCGAGCGCGGCTACTCCGTCAACGACGAGGAGCGCCTCGCCGGCGTCCGCGCCGTGGCCGCGCCGGTCCGCGACGGCGGCGGGCGCGTGTTCGCGGCCGTCGCGCTGCAGGGCCCGTCGGTGCGGTTCGGCGACGACCGGCTGCCCGTGCTGGCCGAGGCCGTACTGGCCGCCGCGGGCCGCCTCACCGACCTGCACCGCCACCTGTCCTAGCCGTCCGCGCCGGCGGGGGCGGCGGCGAGCTCGTCCAGCAGCGCCGCGACCGCCGGCGGCCGCGGGCCCGCCGGGACGACCGCGCTGATGCGGCGGCCGCCGACGCCGCGCACGTCGGGGACCGCGACGCCCGGCTCGGTGTGCAGGCCGAGCGCCAGCGCCGGCAGCGTCGTCACGGCCAGGCCCCGCGCGACCAGCCGCTGGATCGCGACATGGTCCTCGGTGGAGAACGCGATGTCGGGGGTGAACCCGGCCTTGCGGCACGCCCACCGCAGGTGGTCGCGGCACCGCGCGCAGCCCGACGCCCACGTCTCCCCGGCCAGGTCCTCCAGCCGCGGCCGCTCCGCCGACGCCAGCGGATGCGCGGCCGGGACCAGCAGCCACAGCGGGTCGTCGCACAGCACGACCTCCCGGAACCGCGCGTCGGTGTCGGGCGGCGCGGACGCGTGCCGGAACACCACCGCGATGTCGGTGTCCCCGGCGCGCAGCAGCGCCATCGCCTCGGGCGGCTCGGCGTCCACCAGCGTGACCGACACCCCCGGCGCGCGGGCGCGCAGCCGCGCCAGGGCGTCGGGCAGCAGCCCGCCCGCCGCGGTCGGGAACACCGCCACCCGCACCCGCCCGGCGCGCAGCCCCGCGATCGCGGCGATCTGCTCTTCGGCGTCGTCCATGCGGGCCAGGACGTCCTCGACGTGCTCCACCAGGATCCGGCCCGCCTCGGTCAGCCGCACGCCGCGGCCGTGCCGGACCACCAGCGGGGTGCCGACCTCGGCCTCCAGCCGGGCGATGTGGTGCGACACCGCGGGCTGGGTGTAGGAGAGGGACCGGGCGGCGGCGGTCATCGAGCCGAGCCGGGCCACCTCGCGCAGGATCCGGCCCCGGTGCAGGTCGAGCATCGCCGCAAGGTATCAACGGAACTGATGGGTCGCCAAGAAAACCGTACTTTGTGCTATGGCAGGGCGGTGCCCCACGATCGGGGCATGAGCCTTTCCCTGCGGGACGCGCAGCGCGAGTTCGTCGCCGGCGTCGCCTTCCTCAACACCGCCACCTACGGGCTGCCGCCGCGCGCCGCGCACGAGGCGATGCTCGCGGCCGAACGCGACCGGGCCGCCGGGCTGCTGTCCCCCGGCGCGCTGGACGAGGCGGTGACCAGGTCCCGGGAGGCGTTCGCGCGGCTGATCGGCGTCCCCGCCGAACGGGTCGCGTGCGGTCCGCAGGTCTCCTACTTCACCGGGCTGGTCGCCGCGTCGCTGCCCGCCGGAGCCGAGGTGCTGGTCGCCGACGGCGACTTCACCTCGCTGCTGTTCCCCTTCGCCGCCCGCGCGGACCTGCGCGTCCGGTCCGTCCCGCTGGAGCGCGTCGCCGAGGAGGTCGGCGCGGGCACCGGCCTGGTCGCGGTGTCGGCGGTGCAGTCCGCCGACGGCCGCATCGCCCCCATGGACGCCGTCGTCGACGCCGCCCGCGCGCACGGCGCCCGCGTCCTGCTGGACGCCACCCAGGCCGCCGGATGGCTGCCGCTGCCCGCCGGCCGCGTCGACTGGCTGGTCGCCGGCGGCTACAAGTGGCTGCTCGGCCCGCGCGGGACCTGCTTCCTCACCGGCACCCGCGAGGCCCTGGACGCCCTGCCCGCCATCGGCGCCGGCTGGTACGCCGGCGCCGACATCTGGGACTCCATCTACGGGCTGCCGCTGCGCCTGGCCGGCGGCGCCCGCCGCCTGGACCTGTCCCCGGCGTGGCAGTGCTGGGCGGGGCACGCCCCCGCCCTGGAACTGCTGGAGCGGGTCGGCGTCCCCGCGATCCACGACCACGACGTCGCGCTGGCGCGCCGCTTCGCCGCCGGGCTCGGCCTCCCGCCGGGCGACTCGGCGATCGTGTCGGTGCCCGTCCCGGACGGCACCGCCGACCTGCTGCAGCGCAACGGGGTGGTCGCCGCCGTCCGCGCCGGGCGGCTGCGCTGCGCCTTCCACCTCAGCACCACCGAGGCCGACGTCGACAAGGCCGTCGGGCTGCTCGCCCCGCTCGTCCGCGCCGCCGGGTGAAGTTCTTACAAGGTTCGAACAAGGTGCCTTGACCGGCCCTTCCACGCGGTCCCGGCCGGGCCGCGCGCCCTACGTTCGAGCGCATGAACGTACTGCTCACCGGGTCGGCCGGATTCATCGGCTCGCACATCGCCGAGGCCCTGACCGCCGCGGGCCACCGCGTCCGCGGCCTCGACCTGCGCCCCGACGGGCTCGGCGGCCCCGCCGCCGACGTCCGCGACGCCGCGGCCGTCGCGCGGCGGCTGGAGGGCGTCGACGCCGTCTGCCACCAGGCCGCCAAGGTCGGCCTCGGCGTGGACGTGTCCGACCTGCCCGACTACACCTCCGTCAACGTGCAGGGCACCGCCGTGCTGCTGGCCGAGATGGCCCGCGCCGGCGTCGGCGTCCTGGTGCTGGCCTCCTCGATGGTCGTCTACGGGGAGGGCGCCTACACCTGCGCCGCCCACGGCCTCGTCCGCCCCCGTCCCCGCCCCGAGGACGCGCTGCGCGCCGGGCGGTTCGAGCCCCCGTGCCCGGCGTGCGGGCACCCGCTCGCCCCCGGCGCCGTCGGCGAGGAGACCCCGCCCGGCCCCCGCAACGTCTACGCCGACACCAAGCTCGCCCAGGAGCACCTCGCCGCGTCGTGGGCGCGCTCCACCGGCGGGTCCGTCGCCGCGCTGCGGTACCACAACGTGTACGGGCCGCGGATGCCGCGCGACACCCCCTACGCCGGCGTCGCGGCGATCTTCCGGTCGCGGCTGATGGAGGGGCGCGAGCCGCTGGTGTTCGAGGACGGGGCGCAGCGCCGCGACTTCGTCCACGTCCGCGACGTCGCCCGCGCCAACGTGCTTGCGCTGGAGCGGGTCGCCACCGCGCCGCCCGAACCCGGCGGGCTGCGCGCCTACAACATCGCCAGCGGCGAGCCCCGCACCATCGGCGACATGGCCGCCGCGCTGTCCGGCGCGTTCGGCGGCCCCGAGCCCCGCGTCACCGGCGGCTACCGGCTCGGGGACGTCCGCCACATCGTCGCCCGGCCCGACCGCGCCCGCCGCGAGCTGGGGTTCTCCCCGGCGGTGACGTTCGCCGAGGGCATGGCCGAGTTCGCCCGGCCGCCCGTCACCAGTTCGTAAGGGTCGTTCCCCCGTCACCGAAAGTAGCGTCTGAGCTGTGATCGATGTGGTTCTCCCGTGCCTCGACGAGGCCGAGGCGTTGCCCTGGGTGCTGACCCGGATGCCCGAGGGCTTCCGGGCCCTGGTGGTCGACAACGCCTCCACCGACGACTCCGCGAGCGTGGCCGCCGCCCACGGCGCCCGCGTCGTCCCGGCGCCGCAGCGCGGCTTCGGCGCCGCCTGCCACGCCGGGCTGCGCGCCGCCGAAACCGAGGTCGTGTGCGTGATGGACGCCGACGCCTCGCTCGACCCCGCCGAACTGCCCCGCCTGGTCGCGCGGCTCCACGACCTGGAGGCCGCCGGGCACCGCGCGCTGGTGCTGGGGCGGCGGCGCCCGACCGGGCCGGGCGCCTGGCCGCCGCACGCCCGCCTCGGCAACGCCGTGCTGGCCCGCTCGCTGAACCGGCGCGCCGGGACCCGGCTGCGCGACCTCGGGCCGATGCGCGCCGCCCGCCGCGACGGCCTGCTCGACCTCGGCCTGCGGGACCGCCGCTTCGGCTACCCCCTGGAGATGGTGCTGCGCGCCGCCGGCGCCGGGTGGCGGATCGAGGAGACCGACGTCGCCTACCGCCCCCGCACCGGCTCCTCGAAGGTGACCGGGACGCTCGGCGGGACGGCCCGCGCCGTCCGCGACATGCGGCGCGTCCTGGCGGAGGTCGCCCGATGACCGGCACGCCGGCGGCCGACGGCCCCGAGCCCGGCTCCGCCGATGTCGTCGTCATCGCCAAGGAGCCCGTCCCCGGCCGGGTCAAGACCCGCCTGACCCCCGCCTACACGCCCGCCGAGGCCGCCGCGCTCGCCGAGGCGTCCCTGCGCGACACCCTCGCCGCCGTCGCCGCCGCACCGGCCGCCCGCCGGATCCTCGCGCTCGCCGGCGACCCCGGGCCGTGGCTGCCGGACGGCTTCACCGTCATCGCCCAGCGCGGCGGCGGCCTGGACGAGCGCCTCGCCCACGCCTTCGACGACGCCTACGCCGGCCGCCCGATGGTGCTGATCGGCATGGACACCCCGCAGGTCACCCCCGCGCTGCTCGACCGCGCACGCCGCGGGCTCGGCCGCCGCGACGCGGTGTTCGGGCCCGCCCGAGACGGCGGGTTCTGGCTGCTCGGGCTGCGGCGCCCCAGCGCGGCGCTGCTGCGCGGCGTCCCGATGTCGCGCCCCGACACCGGGGCGGTCCAGCTCGCGCGGCTGCGCGCCGCCGGGCTGCGGATCGCGGCGCTGCCGGAGCTGACCGACGTCGACACCCCCGCCGACGCCGAGGCCGTCGCCGCGGCCGCGCCGGGGAGCCGGTTCGCCGCCGCCGTGCGGGCCCTCGGCCACCGGACCGTCCCGGCATGATCGGCGAACTGTACGAGGAGGCGCTGCAGGGCCGCGCCCCCGTGGAGATCGAGCACGCCGACGGGCGCCGCCGCCCGCTGCCCGTGCACGACTGGCTGGCCGTGCGGCCCGGCGACGGCGGCATCCTGGACCGCTGCGACGGCGCCACCCTGGACGTCGGCTCGGGGCCGGGCCGGCTGACGGTGGCGCTCGCCCGCCGCGGCCTGCCGGTCCTGGGCATCGACCTGGCCCCCTACGCGGTCGCGCTCACGGTCGCGGCGGGCGGCCCGGCCCTGTGCCGGGACGTGTTCGGCCGCGTCCCGGGCACCGGACGCTGGCGCACCGTGCTGCTCGCCGACGGCAACATCGGCATCGGCGGCGACCCCGCCGCGCTGCTGCGCCGCGTGCTGGCGCTGCTGGCGCCCGGCGGGCAGGTGCTGGCGGAGGTCGGGCCGCCCGGCTCGGCCTCCCGCACCGAGCCGCTGCGGCTGCGCTCGGACCGGTCGGTCGGCGAGTGGTTCACCTGGGCGCACGTGTCCGCCGACGCCGTCACCGGGCTGGCCGCCGCGTGCGCCGCGACCGTGACGGAGTTCTGGGAGGAGGCCGACCGGTGGTTCGTCGCGCTGCGCTCCGGGGACGCGCGCTCATGAGGACCGCGCTCGGCAGGAGCGCCCCGGCCGCCGCGCTGCGCGCGGTCCCGGGGCGGTTCACCAGCCGCCTGCACGACGAGCGGGTCGCCTCCTGGCTCGGCATCGCCCTGGGCGCCGCCGTCCTGGTCTGCTTCGGGACCGGGCTGGTCAGCCACTTCATGCAGCAGCCCGCAGGGTGGATGCGGTGGCCGTCGCGGCCGGTGAACCTGTACCGGGTCACCCAGGGCGTGCACGTCATCGGCGGGATGGCGACCGTCCCGCTCCTGCTGGCCAAGCTGTGGACGGTCTACCCGCGGCTGTGGCAGTGGCCGCCCGTGCGCTCGGTCGTGCACGGCGCGCAGCGGCTGCTGGTGTTCGTCCTGGTCGGCGCGGCGCTGTTCCAGTTCGTCACCGGGGTGATGAACGTCGCCTACTGGTACGCGTTCCGGTTCTACTTCACCACCGCGCACTACTGGACGGCCTACATCCTGGTCGGCGCGCTGGTCGTCCACATCGCCGACCAGTGGGCCAAGGCCCGCCGCACCGTGATGACCCGCCCGCAGGACGGCGTCGGGCGGCGCGGCTTCCTGCTCACCGTCGCCGGCGCGAGCGGCGTCGTCGCGCTCACGACGGTGGGGGAGGCCGTCACGCCGCTGGCGCCGCTGGCGGTGCTGGCGCCCCGCCGCCCCGGCACCGGGCCGCAGGACGTCCCGGTCAACAAGTCGGCCGCCGCGACCGGCGTCACCGCCCAGGCCCGCGACCCCCGCTGGCGGCTCACCGTCACCGGCCGCGTCGCGCGGGAGGTCACCCTGTCCCTGGCCGACCTGCGCGCGCTGCCGCAGCACACCGCGCGGCTGCCGATCTCCTGCGTGGAGGGCTGGAGCGTGGAGGCGTCCTGGCACGGCGTGCGGCTGCGGGACGTGCTGCGCCTGGCCGGCGTCGCCGACGACGCGCAGGTGCTGGTCGAGTCGCTGCAGCGGCAGGGCCTCTACCGCACCTCCCTGGTCGCTCCGCCGCACTGGCACGACCCGCTGACGCTGCTGGCCCTCGGCATGAACGGCGCGCCCCTCGCCCTCGACCACGGCCACCCCTGCCGCCTCATCGCCCCGAACCGGCCCGGGGTCATGCAGACCAAGTGGATCCACCGGCTGGTGGTCTCGTGAACGCGCGGACCGCGTCGAAGGCGGCCGCGTACGCGGTGGGGCTGGCCCTCATCGCCTACGGGCTGCGCGGCATCGTGACCGATGTCCCCGTGACCCGGTGGGCGAAGTGGTTCGCGGGGGCGGCGGTCCTGCACGACGCCGTCCTGGTCCCGGCGGTGCTGGCCGCGGGCGCGCTCACCGGCCTGGTGCCGGCCGGGCACCGGCGCATCGTGCGCGCCGCGCTCGTCGTCGGCGCCTGCGTGACCGCCGTCGCGATCCCCGTCGTGCTGGCCTACGGGCGCCGCGCCGACGAGCCGTCCCGGCTGCCGCTGCCCTACGGCCGCAACCTGGCGATCGTGCTGGGCGCCATCGCCGCCGCGGCGATCTGCGCCCTCGTGGTCCGCGCGGTCACCGGGCACCGCACGGCCGGAGACGGGAGACACGGAAGACACGGCGGGGCGACGCGCGCTCCGAAGCCCTCGCGGAAGGAGCCGGGGCGATGACGCTCACCGACGCGCACGGCCGGGTGGAGGCGGCCGGGCCGCCGAAGGGGCGCGGCCGGTCCGGACGGGTCGCCGTCGCGGTGTGGGCGGCCGGGATCGCGGCGGCCTTCGCCGTGGGCTGGTACCTGCGCCGCGCGGGCCTTTCCACCGAGGACGCGCTGCCGCCGCTGCACGCGCGGGCGCGGGGATGGCCGCCGCCTTGGCGGCTGCTGCCGGCGGCGGCGCTGGCGGCCCTGGCCGTGGCGGCGCTGCCCGCGCTGGCGGCCCGGCTGCCGTGGCGGGCGCTGCCGCCGGTCGCGTGGGCGTCGGCCGCCGCCTGGACGGTGGCGCTGGCCGCCTCCGACGGGTGGGGCGCGCTCGCCGGGCCGCTGGAGGCGCCGACCGAGTACCCGGCGGGCCTGGCGCAGCTGCGCCCCGACCCGCTGGAGTGGCTGCGGACCTTCACCGAGCGGCTCGGCGGCTACACCACGCACGTGCGGGGGCATCCGCCGCTGCCGATGCTCGTCCTGTGGGCGCTGGAGAAGGCCGGCCTCGGCGGCACCGGGTGGGCGGCGGCGCTCGTCATCGCGGCGGGGACGTCGTCGGTCGCGGCGATCGCGGTCACGGTGCGGTGCGCGGCGGGGGAGCGGGCGGCGCGGGCCGCGGTGCCCTTCCTGGTGCTGGCGCCGCTGGCGGTGTGGGTCGCCACCGCGATGGACGCGTTCTTCCTCGCGGTCGCGGCGTGGGGGACGGCCCTGCTCGCGCTCGCCGCGCGGGGGCCGGGGACGCGGGCCCTCGCCGCGGCCGCGGGGGGCGGGCTGCTGCTCGGGTGCCTGCCCTATCTGAGCTACGGGCTGCTGCCGCTGTTCGCGGTGCCGCTCGCGGTCGTGCTGCTGCTCCGTCCCCGGGCGCGGGTGCTCGCGGCCGCCGGCGCGGGGCTGGCGGTGGCCCCGGCCGCGTTCACGCTGCTGGGGTTCTGGTGGCCCGACGGCGTCCGCGCCACCCTGGACACCTACCTGGTCAGCCGCGGGTCGGCGCAGCGCTCCTACGCCTACTTCCTGCCGGCCAACCTGGCGGTGCTGGGCCTGCTGACCGGTCCGGCGGTGGCGCACGCGCTGCCGCGCACCCTGGCCGTGCTGCTGCGGGGCGTGCCCTGGCGGCAGGTGCTGAGGCGGGACGCGCCGGCCCGGACGGTCCCGCCCGCGGCGGCGGTGGCGGCGCTGGCGGGCGCGGCGCTGCTCGGCGTGCTCGTCCTGGACCTGTCGGGCGTGACCCGGGGCGAGGTCGAGCGGATCTGGGTGCCGTTCGCCGCCTGGTTCGCGGTCGCCGCCGCCGTGGACCGCCCCTCCGCGGGGGCGAGGGGCCGGCTCGCGGCGCAGGCGGCGACCGCGCTGGCCCTCCAGGCGCTGGTGCTGTCCCCCTGGTGAGCCCCCGCGCGGCCATGGTTCGGCGGGGGGCGAAGCGATGGCGCGTTAGCGTCCGCGCATGAGCGACCCAGAATTGAAGGAGCGGCTGGCCGACCGGTTCCGGGAGGTCAACGGCGACCACCCGATGACCGCCGCCGACGACGCCTACGCCACCGCGTGGTTCACCGACCTGGAGGGCCTGTGCCGCGCCGCCGGCCGCGACGCCGACGAGGTGCGGCGGCTGATGCTGGAGGGCCGGCTGCCGCTGCCCGGCTATCTGCGCTCCGACGGGGCCGAGATGGTGCCGGCGGACCTGTTCGACCTGGCCGACCAGGCGGGCGGCGTCGACGCGCTGGAGGGGTGGTTCCGCGCGCACTGGAACGACGAGACCACCGCCGGGCAGGAGTGGTCCGCCTACCTGTCGGGCCAGTACGTGTGCCTGCGCTCGGTGACGCCCCGCACCATCCAGTACAAGGACTCCCTGGTCGCCGCGATCGAGGCGGCGCCGGGAGAGCCGGACGCCGGGACACCGGCCTGGACGCGCCGCCTGCACGCGCTGGTCGACGAGCTCGACGCGCTGGAGCCGCCGTTCACCGCCTACGACCGGCTGCGGTTCGGAGGCCCGGTGTCGCGGGACCTGTGCATCGACGCCATGCGGGCCCGCTACCCGCGCCCGGCACCCCACCCCGCCGGCGCCCGACCCGCCGGCCCCTGATCCACCATGGACCGCGCGCCCGCCGCGGGCGTCACCAGGCGACGGGGCCGTCGTCGTCGAAGAACCCGCCGGTGGGGCCGTCGCCGTCCAGGGTCGCGAGTTTGATCGCGACGGCGGCGCCCTGCGCGGCGGTGCGCGTGGTCGTCCGGCCGGTCGCGCGGGTGAACTCGACGGTGAAGTCGGTCGCGCACGCGCCGGGCGCGGCGGCGTTGACCAGGATCCGCGAGCCCCGCAGCCGCTTGGCGTACTGGATCGTCAGCATGTTCAGCGCCGCCTTGGAGGCCGGGTAGGCGGCCGAGCCCGGCATGTCCCAGAAGTAGTGGTCCGGATCGGTCATGGCGGCCATCGAGGACGTGCCGCTGGAGATGTTCACGATCCGCGCCGCGGGGGCCAGGCGCAGCAGCGGCAGCATCGCGTTGGTCACCCTGATCACCCCGAACAGGTTGGTGTCGAACACGCGGCGCACGACCTCCAGGTCGGCCTCGTCCGGGAAGTGCAGCGCGCCGCCGGAGATGCCGGCGTTGTTGACCAGCACGTCCAGGCGCCCGGGGGACGCCGCGATCGCGCGGGCCGCCGCCTCGACCGTGGCCTGGTCGGTGACGTCGAGGACGACGGCGCGGGCGTCGTGCCCCGCCTCGCGCAGCGACGCGGCCGCCTTCTCGCCCCGCTCCGGATCGCGGGACCCGATCAGGACGGTCATGCCGCGTGCGGCAAGCCCTTCGGCGACGGCGTACCCGATGCCCTTGTTGGCTCCGGTCACCAGGGCGGTCTCTGTGGTGTGCTCAGGTGTGGTGCTCATGCCCCGAAGCCCACCACCGGCGGCGGCGCCGGGGCCAACACCGATCCCGCCGCGATCAATACCCTGAGGGTATGGATGTGGTGGAGACGCGGGAGCTGACCTACTTCCTTGCGGTGGCGCGGGAGCTGCACTTCGGCCGGGCGGCCGAGAAGCTCGGCATCGCGCAGCCGCCGCTGTCGCGGGCGATCGGCCGGCTGGAGCGGCGCCTGGGCGTGCCGCTGCTGGAGCGCACGAGCCGCCGCGTGGCGCTCACGCCGGCGGGGGAGACCCTGCTGGCCGAGGGCGGCGCCGCGCTGGAGGCCGTCGCCGCGGCGGTCCGGCGGACGCGGCGCGCCGGCGCCGACGAGCCCCGGCTCGTCCTGGCGATGAAGCCCGGCGGGGACGGCGGCGGCCTGCTGCCCCGGATCCTGGCCGCCTACGAGCGCGAGCCGGAGGCGCTGCCGGTGGAGATGCTGTTCGGGTACGGGGCGGCGGACGCGCTGCGCGACGGCCGCGCCGACGCCGCCCTGCTGTACGCGCCGCGCCAGGACGTCACGGGCCTGGCCACCGAGGAGCTGATGCAGGAGCGACAGGTCGTGGTCGTGCCCATGGGGCACCGCCTGGCGGGCCGCGCCGAGGTGTCGATGGCCGACCTGGAGGGCGAGGTCCTGCCGCGGCGTCCGCCCGGCGCGGGTCCAGGTGCGGGTCCAGGTGCGGGTCCTGGCGACGGGCCCGTGATCGGTGACGGCGGGCAGCTGATGCAGCTCATCGCGCTCGGCCGGATGGTCGCGGTGCTGCCGGAGTCGATGCGCGGGCTGCTGCGCGACGACCTGGCGGCGGTGCCGGTCCGCGACGCCGCGCCGACCACGCTCGTGCTCGCCTGGTCCGAGGCGTCCCGGTCCCGGGCCCTGGCGGCGTTCGTGCGCGCCACGACCGCCGCCGCGGCCGCGTTCACCGCCTCTCACCTGCACTGATACGGCCGCGAAAAAATATTTGAGGAGATCTTCGGCGGAATGTCGATCCGGCGGCCGCCCGTGCGACGCGTCAGTGAAAGGCCGATGAGACACCCGCACGGAAGGACCACCGCCATGAGCGCCCAGACCCACACCGCCGCCCGCGCCGCCCGCGTCACCGCCGCCTCCGCCGGGGAGCGCCGCACGCTGCGCAAGGTGCTGTGGGGCGCGCAGATCCTGCTCGCCGCGTTCCTGTTCTTCGCCTCGGCGCTGCCGAAGTTCGCCGGGCAGGCCGACGCCGTCGCCACCTTCGACGAGATCGGCTGGGGCCAGTGGTTCCGGTACGTGACCGGGGCCGTCGAGGCGGCCGGCGCGATCGGGCTGGTGGTCCCGCGGCTGGCCGGGCTCGCCGCGACCGGGCTGATCGGCCTGATGGCCGGCGCCGCCCTCACCCAGCTGCTGGTGCTGGAGCCGGCGTGGGCGCTGCTGCCCGTCGGGTTCGCGGTCGTGTTCGCCGCCGTCGCCTGGGACCGCCGCGCCGAGTCCCGCGAGGTGCTGCGCTCGCTGAAGCGCTGACGCTGTACCGCTCCGTTCGGCGGACGGCCCGGAAGCCCGAGGGGCTCCGGGCCGTCCGCCGTCCGGCGTGCCCGCGGCGGGGCGGCCGTCAGCCGTTCCCGGGCAGCAGGGCGCGCAGTTCGGCGGTGAGGGCCTCGGCCTCCTCGGGGCGGCCGTGGTAGGCGGCCGGGGTGTTCTGGAACAGCTCTACCCGCCATTCGCCCATGAGCTGGGACGCGGTGAGGGTCTGCACCGCGTTCGCGGCGGGGTTCAGGTCGGCCGAGCCGGGCGGGACCATCCCGGCGACGGCGCGCAGCACGGCGGCGCCGGGGGCGACCAGCCGGACGTCGCGCACCAGGCCGACGTAGCGGGCGGTGGGGTGGTCGGCGAAGATCCGGTCCAGCTGCGCGGCGATCCGCCCGCGGCCCGAGTGCAGGGTGCCGTCGAACCCGATCGCCTCGCCGTCGTCGCGGAACGGCGCGGCGAACGCGGCGCCGTCGCGGGCGTTCCAGCCGTCCAGGACGCGCCGGTACAGGTCGCGGACGGCCTCCAGCGCGCCGAGCCGCTCGGCGTAGCGGTCGTGGTGGACCTGCCAGCGGGCGGTGGTCCAGTTCGCCCAGTCGACGCGGGCGCCGTCGAGGGCCTCGGCGAGGTAGTCCAGGTGCAGGTGCCATCCGGCGAGGGTGCGGATGAGGAACTCGCCGGGCAGCTGGACGTCGCTGGTGAACACCAGGTGCGTCCCTTCGGCGGCGGGCGCCAGCTCCCAGCGCAGCCGGCCGTGCAGGTCGGAGTCCAGCTCCAGCAGCCGCGGCGGGTCGAACGCGGTGACGGTGCCGCGCGCGGTGGCCTCCTCGGCGGCTTCGCCGGCGTTGAGCCAGCGCAGCTCGAACTTGCCGCCGACGGCGGGTTCCAGGACGGCCTCGGCGAGCCAGGCCGACAGCTCGGCGGGGTCGGTGAGGGCCTTCCAGACGCGCTCGGGCGGGTGGCGCAGGCGGCGCTCGAAGCGCAGCAGGGCGCGCCCGTCGCGCTGGGCGGCGGTGCCGTCGGGTGCGTGCGGGTCGCCGGTGCTCATCTCGCCTCGCCTCTCGTCGGTGGTTCGGGCCCGGACGCGCGGACGCCGCGCCCGGGCCCCGCGCCCCACCGAACATAGCCGGAACAGCATATAACTGGCAAGGCATGAGAGGGTCAGGGCGGCGGCAGGGTGAGCAGGGTGTGCCCCCAGGTCAGGCCCGCGCCGAAGCCGGCGAGCAGCACCAGGTCGCCGGGGCCGATCCGGTGCGTCCGCACGGCCCGGTCGAGGGCGTAGGGGATGCTGGCGGCGCCGATGTTGCCGACCTCGTCCCCGACGATCGCCAGCTGGCCCGGCTCCAGCCCGGCCTCCCCGGCCAGCGAGGCGACCAGCCGCGGGTTCGGCTGGTGCGGGATGACCAGGGCCAGGTCGGCGGGCTTGACCCCGGCGTTCTCGGTCGCCTCGGCCACCAGCCGGGGGAAGACCGCGGTGATGAAGTCGCGGACCGCGCGGCCGTCCATGTGGATCGTGTGGCCGAGCCCGGCGAGGGTCTCGGCGCTGGCGGGCAGCCGGCTGCCGCCCGCGGGGATGAGCACGTCGTCCACGCCCGAGCCGTCCGACCCGAGGGTGATCGGGCCGATGCCGTGCCCGGCCGGGGCGGGGCCGACGACCGCGGCGGCGGCGCCGTCCCCGAACAGCGCGGCGGTGGCGCGGTCGGCGCGGTTGAGGAACCGCGAGTACACCTCCACGCCGATGACCAGCACGTAGGGGGAAGAGCCGCGCTGGGTGGCGAGCCAGCCGATCGCGGTCTGCAACCCGAACACGAACCCGGTGCAGGCGGCGGAGATGTCGAACGCGGCGGCCCGGCCGGCGCCCAGCATCGCCTGCACGCGGCAGGCGGTGGACGGGGCGATCACGTCGGGCGTGGAGGTGCCGAGCACGATCAGGCCGATGTCGGCGGCCCGCAGCCCGGCCGCGCGCAGCGCCGCGTCGGCGGCGGCCGCCGCCAGGTCGGAGGCGGCCTCGCCGGGCGCGACGACGTGCCGCCGCACGATCCCGGTGCGCCGCTCGATCCAGTCCGGCTCCAGGCCCAGGGAGCGGGACAGGTCGGCGCTGTGCGCGACCTCGCGGGGCAGGTGGGCGCCGGTTCCGAGGATCGTCCACCCCCGCCCGCCGTCGCGCGCTGCTCGGCCGCCGTCCGCCGGGGACGTCCGGTGCGCGTCGGGCACGGTCATGTGTCCTCCCTATCGCCCCATTGATGGTTGTCAGCCCCATCCCATAAGTGAATAATCCCATTTCAGGGTTTTGGTCCATAACCGAGTAATAAGCGGCCGTTGGCTTAATAGAAAAGGCAGCCTTCCTTCAAGGTAAGGAGACCCCGCGTGCCCGCACCCCCGTTCCGTCCGGCCGACGAGCTCGAACCCGGCGACACCTGCGCATTCCTGTTCCCCGGCACCGGCGCGGCGGGCGTACCCGACCTGCCCGCCCTGGCCCGCACCGGCCCCGGCGCCGCCCGCGCCGTCGCCGACGTCCTGGACGCCGTGCAGGAGGGCCTGCCCCGCCACGGATGGCCGAGCCTGCGCTCGATCCTCATGGACGATCCCGGCGGCTACCGGGGGGCGGCCCGCACCCCCGGCGTCGCCCAGCTCGCCGGCTACGCCGCGTCCGTCGCCGTGGACCGCGCCCTGCGGGCGCACGGCGTGCACCCCGCCTTCGCGGTCGGGCAGAGCTTCGGGGAGATCGCCGCGCTGGTCTGCGGGGGCGCGTTCGCGATCACCGACGGCGCCCGCATGGCCGTCGCGGCGGTCGGCGTCCTGGCCCGGCACGGCGGAGGCGGCGGCATGGGGCTGCTGGAGGCCGGCGAGGACCGCACCCTCGCCTGCATCGACGCCGCGGGCGCCCCGGAGGTGGTCGTCGCCTGCCTCAACGCCCCGCATGTCACGGTCGTGTCCGGGCCCGACGGGCCGCTGGACACCGTCCTGGAGGCCGCGCGCGGCCAGGGCGTGAACGCCGTGCGGCTCGCCGTGCCCTACCTGTCCCACCACCCGGCGATGGCCGGCGCCGACGACGAGTGGTACGCCATGATCCGCGGCTTCCCGCAGCGGCCCCTGGAGCTCGCGGTCCACTCCCCGGTGCGCGGCCGCGCCTACCGCGACGACGACGACCTGCACCGCGCCATGGCCGACTGCATCGTCAAACCCGTCCGGCTGCCCGAGGCCCTGAGCGCCGTCCACGCGGCGGGCGCGACGGTGTTCGCCGAGGCCGGCGCCGGCAACGCGCTGTGCCAGTGCGCGCGGCTGACCGTCCCGGACGTGCGGACGCTGGCGCCGCTGCGCGACCGCCCCCGCCACGGCCTGACCGGCAAGGCCGCCCCCGCCGCCACCCCGTCCGGCGAGCGAAAGGACCCCGCGTGAACACCGACGCAGAGGACCTGCGCCAGTTCGTGCACGGCGCTTCCCTGGACGCCAAGGCGCGCGCCCGCCTGGAGGAGGCCGTCCCCGAGGAGTTCTTCACGGTCCCGGGCGGGCTCACCGCGCCCGACCGGCACGCGCTGACCTACGAGCGGCTGCGCCGCGCCGGGCTGGCCGCCCCGCCCGCCGGCGAGCTGCTGGCCGACCCTCCGGCGCTGTGCGCGCTGCTGGAGCGCGCCGCGGTCGCCGACCCGCCGCTGTTCCACCTGATGCTGCTGCACTACACCCTCGCGCTCGGCCCGATCCTGCGGTTCGGCGCCGGGCAGGACGGGGCCCGGCGGGCGCGCGAGTCCCTGGAGACGATGGCCTCGTTCGGGACGCTGCTGATGACCGAGGTGGGACGCAGCAACAGCCACCTGTCGCCCCGCACCGTCGCCCGCCACGACCCCGCCACGGGCGGGTTCGTGCTCAGCACGCCGGACGCCCGGGCCGCCAAGTTCCCCACCAACACCGCCCACCCGGACCTGCCCAAGACCGCCGCCGTCTACGCCACCCTCGTCCACGGAGGCGAGGAGCGCGGGGTGTTCGTGTTCGCGGTCCCGCTGCGCGGGCCCGGCGGCGCCGTCCCGCCCGGCGTGCGGATCGTCCCGGCGCCGGAGACCACCGGCCTGCAGGTCGACTACGCCGCCGTGCTCCTGGAGGACGTCCGCGTCCCCTACGAGGCGTGGCTGCGCGACGGCGCGAGCATCGGCGCCGACGGGGCCTTCCACGACCCGGCGGGGTCCGCGGCGGCGCGGCTGACCCGCTCGATGGGCATCGCCCCGCCGGTGTGGCGGGCGGTGATCTCCGCCTCCGCCGCGATCACCCGGGCGGCGGCCGGGATGCTGCTGGCCCACTCCGCGGGCCGCGCCACCCTCGGCCGGCTCGCGCCGCGCCGGCCCCTGACCGACTACCGCAACCAGCAGGAGGCGGTGCTCGGGGCGATCGCGTCCGCCTACGCCCTCACCGCCGTCGCCGCCCACGTCACCACCCCGGGCCCGGCGGCGGGCGGGGCCGCGGAAGGCGCCGCGGCCGCCGAGGGCGGCCCGTCGACCGCCTGGGCCCCGTGGTCGGCGGTCGACCGGGACCTGGCGCTGCTGAAGGCGGCCGCGACCGTCCAGGCGCAGGAGACGGTGTCGGCGTGCCGGGTGCACAGCGGCGCCCCCGGCTTCGCCGCCGTGGAGCGCCTCAACGCCTACCGGGGCCTCACGCACGCCTACCAGAACGCCGGCGGCGACAACGAGCTGATCCTCTACGACACCGCCCGCGCGATGGCCGACCTCGACCGCTACGTCCCGCCCGAACCCGGGCTCGGGCCGCCCGACGACGGCGACCTGGACTCCCCGCGCGTGTGGCTGTTCCTGGCCCGCGACGCCGAGCGCCGGATGCGCGACCGGCTCGCGGGCCGGGTCGAGGCGGCCCTGCGCGGCGGCGAGGACGCCTTCACCGCCTGGAACGGCAACCTCGCGCTGGCCGCTCGGACCGCCACCGCCTGCGCCGACCGGGTCATCCTGGAGATCCTCGCCGCTGCCGACGGCGCCGGGCCGCGCGCGCTCGGGCCCGTCCTGCGCCTGCACGCCCTGGACCGGCTGGAGCGCCGCGCGGCCGGCCTGCTCAACGAGGGGGTCGTCCCGCCCGGGTTCCTGGACGAGGTGTGGGCCGCGCGGCGCCGCACCTGCGACGAGCTGGCGCCGCGCGCGGCGGAGCTGGCCGCCGCGTTCGAGCTGCCCGCCCCCGTCACCGCGCCCGCCGCGTTCCTGGTCTGAAAGCCCCCGGCGCGGGAAGAAACGGCACGCCACACCCCTAATTCGCGAAGGAGGCGGGGGAACCAGCGCAAGGTGGCTACCGTTCTCGTTAGACAGACCGAACGCGGGTGATGGCGCCCGCAGCCGATACGGAGGTAGACACAGTGGGAGTCAGTCTGAGCAAGGGCGGCAACGTCTCGCTGACCAAGGAGGCCCCCGGACTGACCGCCGTCGTGGTCGGACTCGGGTGGGACGTGCGGACCACGACCGGTACCGACTTCGACCTCGACGCCAGCGCCCTGCTGTGCTCGGCGGAGAACAAGGTCCTGTCGGACCAGCACTTCGTGTTCTTCAACAACCTCAAGAGCCCCGACGGGTCGGTCGAGCACACCGGCGACAACCTCACCGGCGAGGGCGAGGGCGACGACGAGGCGATCAAGGTGAACCTGACGGCCGTGCCGGCCGAGGTCGCCAAGATCGTGTTCCCGGTGTCGATCTACGACGCCGACAGCCGCCAGCAGAGCTTCGGGCAGGTCCGCAACGCCTTCATCCGCGTGGTGAACCAGTCCGACAACAGCGAGATCGCTCGCTACGACCTCTCGGAGGACGCCTCGACCGAGACCGCGATGGTGTTCGGCGAGCTGTACCGCAACGGTGCCGAGTGGAAGTTCCGCGCGGTGGGCCAGGGGTACGCCTCGGGCCTGTCGGGCATCGCCTCCGACTTCGGGGTCAACGTCTGATCTGTCCGCACGTGAAAAGGGGCGCCCCCATCGCGGGGGCGCCCCTTTTCACGTCCTGCCGGAGGGGCGGGGGCCGGGTCAGCGGGCGGGGACGACGGCGAGGGCCTCGATCTCCACGAGCAGGTCGTCGCGGACCAGGCGCGACACCTCGACCAGCGACGCGGCGGGCGCGACGTGCTCGGGGACGAACTCGGCGCGCACGGCCCGCACGACCCCGACCCCGCTCACGTCCCGCAGGAAGTACCCGAGCCGCACGACGTGCTCCCAGCGGGCGCCGGCGGCGGTGAGCGCGGTCTCCAGGTTGGCGAACACCTGCCGGGTCTGGGCCTCCAGGTCGCCGGGGCCGACCAGGTTCCCGGCCGAGTCCAGCGCGATCTGGCCGCTGACCACCACCAGCCGGCCGGGCACGTCGACGGAGACGGCGTGGCTGTATCCGGGACCCGGCGCGAGGCCCGGCGCGTCGATCTGGCGGTTGGCGGGGCGCGGTTCGTCGCTCATCACAAGATCACGATACCGGCGGGCGGGCGAGCAGCTCCTCGCGCAGCCGGGTCTTGAGGATCTTGCCGCCGGGGTTGCGGGGAAGGCCGTCCGCGCGGAACCAGAAGTGCGCGGGGACCTTGAACGCGGCGATCCGCCCGTCCAGGAACTCCTGGAGCTCCCGGCCGGTCAGCGCGGCGCCGGGCCGCGGCACGACCACCGCGCCCACCTCCTCGCCGAGGACCTCGTGCGGGACGCCGATCACGGCGCAGTCGGCGACGGCCGGGTGCTCGTAGAGGGCGGCCTCGACCTCGGCGCAGTAGATGTTCTCGCCGCCGCGGATCAGCATGTCCTTGGCGCGGTCGACGATGTAGACGAACCCGTCGGCGTCCAGGCGGGCCAGGTCGCCGCTGTGGAACCAGCCGTCCACGAACGCCTCGGCGGTCGCCTCGGGCCTGTTCCAGTAGCCCTTGATCACGTTGGGGCCCTTGATGAGCAGCTCGCCGACCTCGCCGGTCGGCAGGTCCTCCCCGGCGAGCCCGACGACCCTGACGTCGCATACCGCGACGGGCGGGCCGACGCTCTCGGGCCGCTCCAGGTAGTTCACGCCGCCGTTGTAGGTGGTGACCGAGGAGGTCTCGGTCAGGCCGTACCCGTTGCCGGGCATCCGGTCGGGCAACCGCTCCTTGATCTTTTCGACGAGGGCGGGCGCGGCCGGCGCGCCGCCGTAGCTGACGCCGGTCAGGCTGGAGGTGTCGTAGTCGCCGAAGTCGGGGGAGGTCAGCACCTGCCAGGCCATCGTCGGCACGCCGCCGAACCCGGTGACGCGCTCCCGCTCGATCAGCTCAAGCGCCGTGCGGACGTCCCACCGGTACATCAGCACGACGGTGCCGCCCTGCAGGGCGCTGGTCACCAGCACCGAGTGGCAGCCGGTGGCGTGGAAGAACGGGACGCTCAGCAGCGTCACGCGCGGCTGCGGCGCGGCGAGCTCCTCGACCGTGCGGCCGGCGCGCACGCCCGCCGACATGATCCCGTAGGCGAGCCCGACGGGGTTGCCGGCGATGTTGCGGTGCGTGCCGAGGGCGCCCTTGGGGCGGCCGGTGGTGCCGGAGGTGTAGAAGATCGTCGCCTCGTCCTCGGGGTCGAGCGGCACCTCGGGCAGGGAGGCGGCGTCCGGGTCGCCGCCGTCGCCGACGACGTCCTCGAACGCCTCCATTCCCTCGGGAACGGCGCCGTCCGGCCGCGCGACCAGGCACACCACGCCGAGCTCCGGCAGCACGCCGGCGAGCCGCTCGGCGCGCTCGGCGTCGGCGACCAGGACCTTGGCGCCGCTGTCGGCCAGCCCGTACTCCAGCTCCGCGGCGCTCCACCAGGCGTTCAGCGGGACCACGACGGCGCCGGCGACGGCCGCGCCGAAGAACGCCACCGACCACTCGGGGTAGTTGCGCATCGCGATCGCGACCCGGTCGCCCTTGGCGATCCCGTACCGGTCGGCCAGCAGCCGCGCGAACGCGGCCGCCCGCGCGTAGTGCCCGGCGAAGGTGAGCCGGTCGTCCTCGTAGACCAGGAAGTCCTTGCCGCCGTGCGCGCGGGAGATCTCCAGGATGTCGCGCAGGGTGGTCGGGGCGTTCTTCCAGACGCGGGTCCGCACGCCGCGGATCCGCACCTCCTCCATCTCGAACAGCTGCCCCGGCGCCGTCATCGCCGCCCGGACCTCGGCGATGCCCGGCAGCGGCCGCCCGGCCTCCTGCACGTCCCGGTCCTGCACATCCCGGTCCTGCACGTCGCGCCTCCCGCGGGGTCACGGCGCACCGTCGGGGCGGCCCGTCCGCCGAACACGATTCGGTGCGCCGTGCCGGAAAATGTATGGCCCGCGTCACACGCGGGTCAACGCCCCGGCGCCGCGCGGACCTCGGGGAACGGGTCCGGGCGAACGGTCCTGCGGAAGATCCCTGCCTGCGACAATGGGGACATGAGCGAGCGCAAGCCGATCGAGTACTGGCTGTCGGACATGGACGGCGTCCTGGTCCACGAGGGCCGCCCCGTCCCGGGGGCCGAGGAGTTCATCCGCCGCCTGGCGGCGTCGGGGAAACCGTTCCTCGTCCTGACCAACAACTCGATCTACACCCGGCGGGACCTGTCGGCCCGCCTGGCGGCGGCCGGGCTGGCCGTGCCGGCGGAGGCGATCTGGACCTCGGCGCTGGCCACCGCCCGGTTCCTGGCCGACCAGCGGCCCGAGGGCTCGGCCTACGTGATCGGTGAGGCCGGCCTGACGACGGCGCTGCACGAGGCGGACTTCGTCCTCACCGACATCGACCCCGACTACGTGGTGCTCGGCGAGACCCGCACCTACAGCTTCTCCCAGATCACCCGCGCGATCCGGCTGATCGAAGGCGGCGCCCGGTTCGTGGCGACCAACCCCGACCCGATCGGCCCGTCCCCGGAGGGCTCGCTGCCGGCCTGCGGCGCCGTCGCCGCGATGATCACCCGCGCGACCGGGGTGGAGCCCTACTTCGTCGGCAAGCCGAACCCGCTGATGATGCGCACGGCGCTGAACGTGGTCGGCGGGCACAGCGAGAGCACCGCGATGATCGGCGACCGCATGGACACCGACATCGTCGCCGGGGTCGAGGCGGGGCTGGAGACGGTCCTGGTGCTGACCGGCGTCACCCGCAAGGAGGAGATCGCACGGTTCCCGTTCCGCCCGCACCGCGTCGTGGCGTCCATCGCCGACCTCATCGACCTGGTCTGACCGCGCCGGTCGCCCCGGCGCCCCGCGCCCCCGCGTCCCGCGCGGCGGGCCCGGGGCGGCCGTAGACTCGCAGACGCCATGCGCACGATCAGACAGGGCGGCTCGGTTGAGCTGGAGATCCGCAGGTCCCGGTTCGTCTGCACGCTCGCCCGCGCAGCCGACGAGGCCGAGGCGGCCGCGTTCATCGCCGCGCACCGGCGGGCGCACCGCGACGCCACCCACAACTGCACCGCCTACGTCGTCGGCGAGCACGGCGAGATCACCAAGAGCAGCGACGACGGCGAGCCGGCCGGGACGGCGGGGATCCCGATGCTGGAGGTGCTGCTGCGGCGCGGGCTGACCGGCACGGCCGCGGTCGTCACGCGCTACTTCGGAGGGGTCAAGCTCGGCGCGGGCGGGCTGGTGCGCGCCTACGGGCAGGCGGTCGCCGACGCCGTCGACGCCGTCGGGGTGGTGGAGCTTCGCCCGGTGGTGACGCTCACCGTCGCCGTGGACCACGCGCTGGCGGGGCGGTTTCTGGGCGACCTGCACGCCCGCGGGCACCAGCCCGGCGACGTCCGCTACGGGACGGGCGTGGAGGCCGACGTGGCGGTGCCCGTCACCGAGCTGGAGGCGTTCGAGGCGTGGGCGGCGGAGGTCACCGCCGGGCGCGCGTCGGTGCGGCGAGGCGCGCCCGGCCACATCGAGGTGCCCGTCCCGTGACCGGCCCGCCGGCGCGACGCCCCCGGCGGGCCCCTGCCCGCGGGGCGGGGGCCGGCCGAGCCCCGGCGCCGCCCGGCCGGGAGCGTCGGCTCAGCCGCTGAGGAACTCGGCCAGGACGGGAGCGAGCACGGCCGGGTCGACGTCGTGGTTCTGGCCCTCCAGGGTGCGGTGCGTCCCGGCGGGCAGGCGCGCGGCGGTGCGGCGGGCGATGTCGCGCATCCAGGAGGGGCTGTCGCCGCCGTCCAGCACCAGGGCCGGGACGGTGACGCGGCCGAGCAGGTCCTCCGGCAGCACGGCGCCCGTCGCGGCGTCGTCCATGACCGCCGAGTCGTAGGCGAGGGTGGGCGCCAGCGCCTCCAGCGCGGGCCACATCGGCGCGCCCCGCATATGCCCGATCATCTCCTCCGGCATCCCGACGACGGTCATGAACAGGGCGAGGGCGTCCCCGCGGCGCCCGTCGGCCAGCAGGCCGGTCAGCTCGGTGTTGTAGGCGCGGGCGTGGGTGATCCGCTCGTCGTGGGCGGGGTTGAAGGGCGGTTCGAACAGCGCGAGGCGGGTGACGGGCAGGCCGTGCGCGGCGGCGCGCAGCGCCAGGACGGCGCCCGACGACATCCCGTACACCGCGGCGGACCCGCCGGCGGCCTCGATGACGGCGGCCAGGTCCTCGATCTCGCGTTCGACGGCGTAGGGCGGGGTGTCGCCGCTGTCGCCGCGGCCCCGCCGGTCGTAGGTGAACACGGTGTGGTGCGGGGCCAGCAGCCCGGCGACCGCGGCCCCGGAACCGCGGTCGTTGAGGGCGCCGCCGACATGGACCAGGGCGGGCCCCTCGCCGGTCCGTTCGATCGCGATGCTGGTGCCGTCCTTGGAGTGCATGGTTTCCATGAAGGGTTCCTTCCCAGGTGACCGGCCTTGTGCGGCCGTTCTTTCCAACCGACGAACGCGCCGCGCCGGAACGGATGCCTCCCGGGGGACGACTTTTCAGGCGCGCCCGTTCGGGGCGGTCTCGCTGAGGCGGCGGGCCAGGTAGCGGTGCTCGGCGTCGTTGGCGGCCAGGTCCAGGGCACGGCGGTAGGCGGCGGCGGCCCCGTCCGTCCGCCTGCTCTCGGTGTCGGATCGTGTACGGCCCCCTACCATGGCGTCATTGCCGGGACCTACGTGAGGCGAGGCGCTGGTTGTGGCCGTTTCGTGGCAGTGGCTCCGTACGAGACTCCGGCCGGGCGACGCCCACAGCCCTGTCGACGCCCGCAGCCGTGTCGACGGCCTGGCCGCCGAGCACGTCGAACGTGATGACTCCTCGGCCGCGCTGGCTCTCCTCCGCGATTACGGGATCGCCGATGCGGCCGCGGCCGCGCAGGTGGCCGACCTGCTGCTGGCCCGGGACCGGGTGGACGACGCGATCGCCGTGCTCCGCGACTGCTCCGAAAGTGCGGAGTCGCCCGCGGAACGGGCCCTGGCCGCCCGCTCGCTGACGTACCTGCTGGCCGACCATGACAGGACCGACGAGCTGCGGGAACGGGCCAGGGCCGGTGATCCGGACGCGGCCGAGCGCATGGTCATGTGGCTGCTCGAACGGGACCGCGGCAGCGACCTGCGCGCCCACGTGTCCTCCGGCGGCGGCTACGTGTCGGACCGGATCATCCTCGCCCTGCGCGACAAGGGGTACCGGAAGCTGGCCGACCTCGCCGTCCGGAAGCATCCGGACCGGGTCGGCTACGCCTCGGCCGAACTCATGGTCGCGGAGATGGCACGTCAGAGCCGCTACAGAGAGGCGATCCCCTTGCTTCGCGCCTTCGCCGAACGGAGCCCCGAGGCGGCGCACCGGCTCGTGGACTTCTGCCGCAGACTGGGTGACGCCGCCGGGGCCGCCGAGGCGTACCGCCTGCAGTCCGGGACCCTGAACGACTACGACGCGGGCCCCCTGATCGGCCTGTTTCTGGAGAGCGGCCGGATGGACGACGCCATGCGCGTTCTGCGGGACCACCCCACCGCGGCCGACGAGTTCACCACGTCCTGCCTGGTCGAGTTGATGGCCGTCCGGGACGGCGCGCTGGACGAGGCCCTGTCCGTCCTGCGTCGCTGTTGCCGACCGAGGGCGGAGGAGCACCTCGTCGACCTCGTTTCCCGGCCGGAGCGCATCGAGGTCGTGCGCGCGTCCCCCGACGAGGCCGCCGCCATGGTCGAACGGACCATCGGCGCCGGCGACATCGACGGGGCGCTCGCCCTCCTCCGCGTCCGCGCCGCCGGAGGAGACCCCCGGGCGGCCGAACGGCTGGCGGCACTCCGGCGGGACCGCGCGACCGATCCGGAGCTGCGCTCGATCGACCTGCTGACGAGCACGCTGTACGACCTCCGCGTAGGCCGTGACCTCGGTCCCGTGCCGTACTCCATCAAGGAATGGGAACGAGGCCGCGTCCCCGACCCCGAGGGGGACGCCGACGCCCGGCTGGCCGCGGCCCTCCGCGACGCCGGTGCCGTCCCGAGCGTCCCCGGCGGTGAACTGCCGAAGCCCGCGACCATCCGCACGCTCCGGGACCACCTTCACACCGAGCTGCAGCAGCGGATCGGCGACGATGGGCCGTATGAGGTGCGGGTGACCCCCGGGTACCACTGGGACGTCCGCGACGAGCACGGCATAGGCGCGTACTTCGACGCGTCCGTGAACAGCAGGGGCGAAGTCGAGTTCTCGTTCCTCGATGACCTGTACCCCGCGACGGAGGACGGCTGGCGGGCCCTGATGACCGCCGTGAACGACTTCGGCGGCCACCGCAAGCACATCCGTCTCTTCGTCAACCCGTACGCCGACTGGAATCTCCCACGCGGGACGCCCTGAGCGCGGGTTCCCGCTTCATCGGCCGTTCGTTGACCGGGGTTCGGGAACTCGCAGAATGTCGAGGATGGGCACTCCAGACCGGTTCAGGGCGGGCCAGGGCGCGTCGGCGGCGCTGCGGAGGGCGGGCCGGTGACGGGGCTGGATCCGGGGGTGGTGGCGGGGCTGGTGCTGCTGGCGGTGGCCGCGGGCGTCGGGATCACGGCGGTGGGACCGGGCGGGGTGCTGGTCACCGCGGGGCTGGTGGCGCTGACGCCGCTGTCTCCGGCGCAGGTGGCGGGCACGGCGCTGGTCACCAACGTCGCGACGGGGGTGCTGGGCACGGCGGTGTACACGCGGTCGGGGCAGTTGCGCGAGCCGCGGACGCGGCGGACGGCGGTGCTGCTGTGCGCGGGCGCGGCCGCCGGGACGCCGGTGGGGGTGGTGCTGAACGGGCTGGTGACGGGCCGGGTGTTCGGCATGCTGCTGGGGGCGCTGGTCGCGGTGACGGCGGTGCTGGTGCTGGTCCGGCGTCCGGGCGGGCGGGGGTCCGCGGCGGGCGGGCCGGGGTGGCCGGTGACCGCGGCGGCGGGTGCGGGAGTGGCGGCGGCGGGCGCCATGTTCGGGGTCGGGGGGCCGATGCTGTGCGTGCCGCTGCTGGTGGGGCTGGGGGTGCCGGTGCTGTCGGCGCTGGCCGCGGCGCAGGCCCAGTCGGTGGTGATCGCCGGCGCCGGGACGGTCGGGTACGTCGCGGCGGGCGCGGTCGACTGGCCGCTGGCGGCGGTGGTGGGCGTCCCGGAGCTGGCGGGGGTGCTGGCGGGGTGGGTGATCGCCCGGGCGGTGCCGGCGGGGGCGCTGAAGGCGGCGCTGGTGGTGAGCCTGCTGGTGCTGGCGCCGTATGTGGCGCTGCGCGGCTGAGTCGTCCGGTGGGCGGCGGGGAGAGCAGGCGGTCGGCGGGGCCCGGCCAAGCCCCGTCGCGGCGTGGGCGGGTCAGGTGCGGGCGCGCAGGCGGCGGAGCATGCGGGCGTCGGTGAAGCCGACGGCGCGGGCGGCGGCGTCGGTGGTGGCGCCCTGCCCGATGAGGTGCTCGGCGCGTTCGAGGCGCAGCTCCTGCTGGTAGCGCAGCGGGGTGAGGCCGGTGGCGGCGGTGAAGCGGCGGGTGAGGGTGCGTTCGCTGACGCCGGCCTCGGCCGCCAGGACGTGCAGGGGCAGGGTGCGGGTGTAGCGGGCGTCGATGAGGTCCTGGGCGCGGTGGACGGCGTCGCTGACGTGCGCGCGGTGCCGGAGCAGCGCGCTGGCCTGGGGCTCGTCGCCGTTGCGGCGCGCGTACACGACCATGGCGCGGGCGGTGCGGGCGGCGGCGCCGGGGCCGTGCCGGGAGGCGACCAGGTGCAGGGCGAGGTCGATGCCGGAGGCGATGCCGGCGGAGGTGATGACGCGGCCGTCGGTGACGTACAGGACGTCGCGGACGACGGTGGCGCGGGGGTGGCGGCGGGCCAGGGCGTCCTGGAGTTCGTGGTGGGTGGTGCAGCGGCGCCCGTCGAGCAGCCCGGCGTGGGCGAGGGCGAACGCTCCGGCGCAGACGGAGGCGACGGTGCCGCCGGCGGCGTGGTGGCCGGCCAGGCGGCGGGCGGCGTGGGCGGAGACGGGCGGGGCGTGGGGTTCGCCGGTGCCCCAGCGCCACCCCGGGACCAGGACGATGTCGTCCGCGGTGAGGGCGGGCCAGGCGGTGGGCGCCTGGAGGGGGACGCCCTGCGCGGTGGGCACGGTGACGGGCGCGTCGGCGGGGCGGGTCTCCTGCCCGCTGCCGGGTGCGGGCAGGTCGGCGACGTAGGCGAGCCGGTAGGGCAGGCCGGCGTCGGCGGCGGTGCCGAACACCTGGGCGGGCCCGGCCAGGTCGAGCAGGTGCAGGCCGGGCACGAGCAGGAAGACGACGCGGGTCACGATCCGGTCAGCCTACCGGGGCGGGGGCGAGGTCGTCGAGGGAGGCGATCTCGGCGAACCGCCGCGCCAGGGCGTACTCGGTGCGGGCGATGATCTGGTCGGTGGGCAGGGTGGCGGGGTCGGCGAGGATCTCGGCGAGGGGGCGGCCGGGCGGGGCGTCGCGGTGCTCGATGGGGAAGGTGGCGGTGGCGTCGGTGACGAAGGTGACGCGGTAGCCGAGGTCGGCGGCCAGGCGGGCGGTGGTCTCGCAGCACTGCTCGGTCTGGATGCCGCAGATCACGACCTCGCCGACGCCGCGCTCGGTGAGCAACTGCTGCAGGCCGGTGGTGGTGAAGGCGTTGCGGGAGGTCTTGGTCATGACGGGCTCGCCGGCCGCGGGGGCCAGGCCGTCCATGAGGCGGACGTGGCCGAGCGCGGGGTCGAAGGCGTTGCCGGTGCCGGGTTCGGCGTGCAGGACCCACACGACCAGGTCGCCGGCGGCGCGGGCGGCGGCGGCCAGGCGCGCGGCGCGGGCGGCGATGTCGGGTGCCGAGACCGCGTCCCAGTTGGGGCGGCGGCGGAAGGACTCTTGGACGTCGATGACGAGGAGTGCGCGGTTCATGGTGTCGATCCTGGCCGGGCGCTGCGGCGTCCGGCAGGCATCATCGCGGCGGGATGCGGAACGATCCGGTCACCGGCCGGGGCGGGGACGGGGTAAAGGATCTCGGGCGGGGGAGGGAGGGGACGTTCTGGGTGGGAATCCCCCGAGGTGAGGGGGTCTGCGCGAGTGAGGGGGACTCGGCATGGGCGGAGGCGGCAGGGGGCACGCGCCGGGCGTCAGCATGGGGGTGGAGGAGGAGTTCCTGCTGGTGGACGCGGCGTCGGGGCAGTGCGTCGCGGACGCCGAGGACGTCCTGGAGCGGGCCGGGCCGCACCGCTGGCGCGCGTCGGGCGGCTCGTTCCACACCGAGCTGCTGGGGTCGCAGGTCGAGGCGGTGACCGGGGTGTGCCACGACCTGGCGGGCCTGCGCGCGCAGCTGCGGTACGGGCGGGCGCGGCTGGCGGAGGCGGCGCGCGCGGCGGGCGCGCTGCTGGTGTCGTCGGGGACGCCGGTGCTGGGCGGCGATCCGCCGGCCGCCGCGCGGGGCGAGCGGTTCGCGGCGATCGTGGCCGCCTACGGCGACGTGGTCGAGGACTACCAGGCGTGCGGCTGCCACGTGCACGTCGGCGTCCCGGACCGGGAGGCCGCGGTGGCGGTGGTGAACCACCTGCGGCCGTGGCTGCCGGTGCTGGTGGCGCTGGCGGCGAACTCGCCGTTCGACCGCGGGCGCCCCACCCGCTACGCGGCGCGCCGGATGATGGAGATGGCGCGGTTCCCGGGGGCGGGCGTGCCGCCGTGGTCGGCGTCGGCCGCCGACTACGACGCGCGGGTCGCGGCGCTGGTGGAGTCGGGGGCGCTGGTGGACCGGGCGATGACGTTCTGGCTGGCGCGGCCGTCGCCGCGGTGGCCGACGGTGGAGGTGCGGGCCGGGGACGCGGCGGCGACCGCGGACGAGGCGGTGCTGCAGGCCGCGCTGGTGCGGGGCCTGGTCGGCGCGGCGCTGGCGGAGCTTTCGGCGGGCAGGGAGGCGCCGCGGGCGGACGCGCAGGTGTGCGCGGCGGCGCTGTGGAACGCGGCCCGGCACGGCCTGGACGGCGCGATGGTGGACCCGGTGGCGGGCCGGGCCGTCCCGGCGTGGCGGCTGGTGGACGCCATGGTCGCCCGCGCGGCCCCGGCACTGGAGGACGCCGGTGACCTGGACACGGTGTTCACGCTGGTGGAGGGCGTGCGCCGGGCGGGGACGGGCACGGACCGGCAGCGCCGCGCGGCCCGGCGGGGCGGCCCGCGCGCGGTGGTGGCCATGCTGGCGCGCCAGACCGAGTCCGGCGGCCTGGCCGCGGGCGCGGGGCCGGGCACGGAGGGCGGGCCGCTGGGCGGGGCGGCGGAGGGGCCGGGGGAGCCGCCCGGCGCGGCCCCAGGGGAGAAACCGGGCGTATGGGACGCGAGTGAGCGGGTACCGGAGCCGGACGCCCCTTGACGACGGAGGAGAAAATGACCGTTCAGCAGGAACGACCGCCCTCCCGCGGTCCCGGCGCGGCCGCCCCGGCGGCGGGCTTCGGGCCCGGTGCCGCGCTCGGCCCGGTGCGGGCCCGCGCCGACCGCGCCCCGGTGCTGCCGGCGCCGCGCGGGCCGCTGTCGCGGGCCGTGGCGGCCATTCTGGCCTCCGGCCCGCCCCCAGGCCCCGTCCACGACCCCGCCGACACGCCGCGGACCGCCGGGCTGGTCGCCGAGACGCAGGCCTGCGACCCCTACGGCGAGGATTTGCAGCTGGCCCTGCACACCTGCTACGAGCTGCACTACCAGGGCTTCGCCGGCGTGGACCCCGACTGGGAGTGGGATCCGGGGCTGCTGCGGCTGCGCGGGGCGATGGAGGCGGTGTTCCTGGCGGCGCTGCGCCGCGACGTGTGGCGGACGGCCGGCCCGGAGGCGGCCCGGGACGTGCAGGGCGCGCTGGAGGAGCTGCTGGTCGAGCCGGTGGGCGCGCGCGGCGTGTCCCATCACCTGCGCGACGAGGGCGCGTGGTGGCAGGTGCGCGAGCACGCGGCACTGCGGTCGGTGTACCACCTGAAGGAGGCCGACCCGCACGCCTGGGTCATCCCGCGGCTGCGGGGGCGGGCCAAGGCGGCGCTGGTGGCGGTGGAGAACGACGAGTTCGGCGGCGGGCGCCCGGAGATGACGCACCAGGGCTTGTACGCCGACCTGCTGGACGACCTGGGGCTGGACCCCTCCTACGGCGCGTACGTGGACGCGGCGCCGGCGGTGATGCTGGCGACGGTGAACATGATGTCGCTGTTCGGGCTGCGGCGGTCGCTGCGGGCCGCGCTGGTGGGGCACTTCGCCGCGGCGGAGATCACCACGGCGCCCGCGGCGCGGCGGATGGCGGGGGCGCTGGAGCGGCTGGGCGCCGGCCCCCGGGCGCGGCTGTTCTACACCGAGCACATCGAGGCCGACGCCGTCCACGAGCAGGTGCTGCGCCACGAGGTGATCGGCGGGCTGCTGGAGGCCGAGCCGGGCCTGGCCGGGGACGTGGTGCTGGGCGTGCGCGCGACGGGCCTGCTGGAGGACCGGCTGGGCGACCACCTGCTGGGCTGCTGGCGGGCGGGGCGCTCGGCGCTGCGGCGCCCGCTCGCCGACGCGCCGGCCGACGCGCCGGTGGCCGGGTGAAGGGGCGAGGAGGCCGATGATGCTGTTCAGGCCGCCGGGCGTGTACCGGCCGCAGACCGACACCTCGCTGCTGACCCGGGCGCTGCTGGCGTCGCTGGCGCGGGCGGGGGCGCCGCCGGGGGCGCGGGTCCTGGAGCTCGGCACCGGGACGGGCGCGGTGGCGCTGGCCGCGGCGCGGGCCGGCTGCGAGGTCGTCGCGGTGGACGCCTCGGCGCAGGCGGTGCTGGCGGCGCGGGTGAACGCGCGGATGCGGGGCCTGCCGGTGCGGGTGCTGCGCGGGGACCTGTTCGCGCCGGTCGCGGGGGAGGAGTTCGACGTGATCGTGGCCAACCCCCCGTACGTGGCGGGGGAGGCCGACCCGGCGTCGGTGCGGGGCCGGGCGCGGGCGTGGGAGGCGGGGCCGGACGGCCGCGCGCTGCTGGACCGGATCTGCGCGCAGGCGCCGGGGCATCTGGCGCCGTCGGGGACGCTGCTGGTGGTGCATTCGGCGCTGAACGGGGTGGCGGCCACCCTGGTGGGGCTGCGGGACGCGGGGATGCGGGCGTCGGTGGTGGCGCGGCACCGCGAGCCGTTCGGGCCGGTGATGCGGCGCCGCGCGGGCGCGCTGCGGTCGCGGGGGCTGCTGGTCGCCGGGCAGCGGCACGAGGACCTGGTGGTGGTGCGCGCCGACCGGATCGGGGAGGAGGCGCGCGATGACCGCGACCGGGCGGCCGCCTGAGGCGCCCGCCGCACCGCCCGGGCCCGCCGCGGGCGCGGCCGGTGCGGCGGGCCCGCCCGGAGGCGGGGCCGGCGGCCGGGAGCCGCGCCGGGTGCGGATGGTGCCGGGCGGGCCGGTGCTGGTGGAGGGCCCGGTGGAGGTCGTGCTGGAGGACGGGTCGACGGTGGTGTCGGACCGGTGGCTGGTCGCGCTGTGCGCGTGCCGCCGCAGCCGCTCCTACCCGTTCTGCGACACCAGCCACCGCCGGCGCCGCCGCGACCGGCCGGGCGCGGCGGCCGAGCGCGAGGACGACTGAGCGGAACGGCGCCGGACCGCGGTCGTTGAGACTCCTCGCCGCACGGCACGCCGCCGCACGGCCATGCGCCGGGCGGCGGCGTCTTCCAGGCGTCGTCGTGAAGGCGGTCGGATCCGGGGCGGGCGCGTGAGCGGCGGCGGTCAGCCGCCGAGGCTCTCCAGCGCGGTGTCCAGGCGCTGGGCGAGGGCCTCGATCTGCTCCTCGTTGGCGCCGGTGTCGAGTTCGGCGATCACGGCCTCCCTCGTGGTGATCACCATGGCCTCCTCGGGGCCCTCGCCGCGCCCGGGGTCGGTGGGGACGACGGCGGCGCGGCCCCCGACGACGACGAGGGCGGCGTCGCGGTCGCTGGAGGCCAGCAGGGTGTGCAGGTGCTCGGGTGTGATCGTCGGCATCGGGTGACCTCCGGATCTGGTCGGGAGCGGTCGGACGTGGCGGCTGTCGGACGTGGCGGGGCGGTCAGGGCTTCTGGCCGACGCCGGTGGCGATCTCGTGGCCGCGCATCCGGCCGCCGGTGCCCGGGGCCAGCGGCGGGGTGCCGCGGCCGGCGCCGGTGCGCAGCCCCTCCAGGAACTCGCTGATCGCTTCGCGGGAGGTGTGCCGGGGCGTCCAGCCGAGCTCGTCGCGGGCCCGCGTGGTGTCCATGAGCGGGATCTGCAGGGCCAGGTCGAACAGGGCGGGCGAGGCGGGCACCAGGTGCAGGCTCCACGCGGCGGCGATCGCGGCGCGCACGCCCCGCGCGGGCAGCCGCACGGTCCGGGCGCCGAGCAGGTCGGCGAGTTCGGCGGCGTCCAGGACGGGCTCGGCGGCGAGGTTGAAGGCGCCGCGGGCCTCGCCGGTGGCGGCGAGCCGGAACGCCTGCCCGGCGTCGGCGGAGTGCAGGACCTGCAGCCGCAGGCCGGGCAGGTCCGGCACGACCGGGATGAGGCCCGGGCGGGCGAGGCGGCCGGGCAGCAGCGGCCCGGCGAACAGGCGGCGCTGCTCGCCGGCGCTCTGCCGCTCGAAGACGAACCCCGGCCGCAGCCGCACGACCCGGCATTGCGGGTTGGCGGTCTCGAAGGCGTCCAGGAGCCGTTCGACGTAGGCCTTCTCGCGGCTGTAGGCGGCCTCGGGCCACCCGTGGGTGGGCCAGGACTCGTCGACCGCGCGGTCCTTGGGGCCGGGGGAGTAGGCGCCGACGGAGGAGGAGTACACCAGCGCGGGCACGCCCGCGCTGGCGGCGGCGTCGAACACCCGGGCGCTGCCGACGGCGTTGGAGTCCCAGGTGACCGCGGGCCGGTGGGTGGGCTGGAACAGCCACGCCAGGTGGACGACCACGTCGGCGCCGCGCAGGAGCGGGACCAGGTCGGTGTCGGTGACGTCGGCCTCGGCCCAGCGCAGCTTGCCGGTCCCCTCGGGGTCGGCCTCGCGGGCGCCGCCGGGGCCGGGGTCGCGGCGGGCCAGCCCGACGATCTCGGTGACGGCCGGGTCCCCGGCGAGCGCGCGGACGGTGCTGGTCCCGATGTTGCCGGTGGCGCCGGTGACGACGACGCGCATGGCGATCCCCCCTCGTCGGCGGTCCACCTCCGGGGATCGTCCCCGCAGGTGGACGGCCCCATTCCCGTCCCGCGCCGATGTATGCCCACCGCCGCACCGGCGGTGCCGCCCGGCGGTGCCGCCCGGCGGTGCCGCCCGGCGGTGCCGCCCGGCGGGGGAGCGCGCCGGGTCAGGCGGGCTGGGGTTCGCCGGGGCGGCAGCGCAGGCACGGCCGGTACCCGGCGGCCCGCGCGGCGGCCAGGTCGCGGAACCCGCGCCGGTGGCCGGGGGTGATCCGGCGCGCGTCCCCGCACGTCGGGTAGCACACGATCCCGGTGGTGTCGGAGCCCACCAGCCGCACGCCGCGCCGCGCCAGCTCGGCCGCCTCCTCCACGTCGACGTCCTCGGCGCGCAGCAGCCGCTCCTTGGCGCCGGCGCCGAAGACGTAGTCGCCGAGTGAGCCGTCCGAGCGGGTGACGCGGTGGCAGGGGATCAGCAGCGGGACGGGGTTGCGGCCCAGCGCCGACCCGACGGCGCGCACGGCCTTGGGCCGCCCGGCCTGCCGCGCCACCCACGCGTACGGGCGGGTCTGCCCGCGCGGGATCCGCGCGGCGGCGCGCAGCACGGCGGCCTCGAAGTCGCTGAGGCCGCGCAGGTCCAGGCGCAGCGGGCCGAGCCGGCCGGTGCGCAGGGCGGGCACGAGCCCGGCCGGGGGGCGCTCGGCGGGCAGCAGGGGCCGGGCGAAGCGGGCGCGGAACGCCGCGGCGAACTCCCGGTCGTCCATCCCGGCGCGCAGGTAGGCGACGCCGTGGTCGGTGAAGGCGACCTGCAGGCCCTCCAGGGGGCCGGGGACGTGGACGCGGCGGGCGGCGATGCGGTCGAGCAGGGCGGGGGGCGCGTCGGCGGCGAGCCCCGCCAGTTCGCCCGCCAGGCCGCCCGCCCATTCGCCGGCCGGGTCGCGGTGCCCGTCGAGGTCGCCGGCCAGCGGGTCGGGCGTGCCGCCGGCGGGATCGGTGCGGTTCATCGGTGGCCCCCTTTCTGCTCGGGGTGGGCTGCGGTCCGGCCGGGTGCGGCGCGGCCGGGGCCGGCCTGGTCTGCCTGGTCTGCCTGGTCGGTCGGGGTGCGGTCGGGTGCGGCGCGCAGGTCGCGCAGGCGGGCCAGGCCGCGGGAGATGTGGGACTTGACGGTGCCCTCGGGCAGGCCCAGGACGGTGGCGATCTCGGCGACGGGCAGGTCGGTGACGTGCCGCAGCACGACCGCGGCGCGCTGCTGGTGGGGCAGGCGGGCCAGCAGCCCGGCCAGCTCCCGGCCTGTCTCGCGGCGGGTCGCGGCGTCCTCCACGCCCTCGCCGGGGTCGGGCGGGTCGGGCGCGTCCTCGATGGGGGCCGCCGCCGGGCGCCGCGAGGCCGAGCGCAGGCTGTTGCGCCACACGTTGGTCAGGATCGTCAGCAGCCAGGCCCGGGGCTTCAGCCCGGCGATCCGTCCCGCGTCGTAGCCGGCCAGCGCGCGGTAGGCGCGCAGGAACGCCTCGGCGGACAGGTCCTCGGCCTCGGCCCACCGCCCGCACAGCCGCAGCGCCGTGGAGAACACCGCGCCCCGGTACGCCTCGTACAGGGCGGCGAACCCGTCGTCGAGGTCGCGTGCGAGGGCGGCGGCGACGCGCGCGCCCGCGGTGTCGCCGCCGCCGGTGCCGCCCGTCGCGGTGTCCGCGGCGCGGTTGAGAGCTTCGTCCGTGACCGTCACATCCGTTCAACACCGCCGCGACCGGCGCGGTTGCAGCCGCGCGGCGGTGCGGCGGCGGGCCGGATCGGGCCGTTCGCCGGGGCCGGGCGGTGCGGTCAGCTCAGCCAGCCGGGGCGGATCATCCCCGTCTCGTAGGCCAGCACCACCAGCTGCGCGCGGTCGCGGGCCCCGAGTTTGGCCAGGATACGGCTGACGTGGGTCTTGGCGGTGGCGGGCGACAGCACCAGCCGCCGCGCGATCTCCTCGTTGGACAGGCCCGCCGCGACCAGCTCCAGCACCTCGCGCTCCCGGTCGGTCAGCGAGCTGAGCTCGGCGGCGGGCGGCGGCGCGGAGATCCGGGACGCGAACTCGGCGATCAGCCGCCGGGTCACCGTGGGCGCCAGCAGCGCGTCGCCGCGCGCCACCACCCGCACCCCGTGGATCAGCTCGGGCGGCTCGGTGTCCTTGACCAGGAACCCGCTGGCCCCGGCCTTGATCGCGCCGTAGACGTAGTCGTCCAGGTCGAACGTCGTCAAGATCACCACCCGGACGTCGGCCAGCCGCGGGTCGGCGATGATCCGCCGGGTGGCCTCCAGCCCGTCCAGGACGGGCATGCGGATGTCCATCAGCACCACGTCGGGCCGCAGCTCGCGGGCCCGTGCGACGGCCTGCTCCCCGTCCCCGGCCTCGCCGACGATCTCGATGTCGTCCTCGCCCTCCAGGATCGACCGGAACCCCGCCCGGACCAGCGTCTGGTCGTCGGCCAGCATCACCCGGATCACGCGTTCTCCTCTGTCTCGCCCATTGCGCTCTTCCCGTCCTTCCCGCCCTTGCCGCCCGGCCGGTGCGGTTCCGGCGGGTCGCCGGCGCCGTCCAGCGGCAGCCGCGCCCACACCCGGAACCCGCCCGCAGGGCCCGGCCCCGCGGTCAGCTCACCGCCGACCGAGGCCGCCCGCTCCCGCATGCCCCGCACCCCGTTGCCGTCCGCGGCCCGCTCGGCCGGGCCGGCGCCGTCGTCGTCCACCCGCACGACCACCTCGCCGGGGAACAGCCGCACCTCGACCGTCACCGCCGCGGCCCCCGAGTGCCGGACGGCGTTGGTCAGCGCCTCCTGCACGATCCGGTACCCCGCCAGCCCGACCGGCGCCGGCAGCTCCTCCAGCGCCGCCGTCCCCGGCGACCCCGGCTCGGGCAGGTCGCCGGACCGCCGCACCGCCAGCCCGGCCGCGGCGGTCTGGTCCAGCAGCTCACCCACCCGCGCCAGCGACGGCGGCGGCGCCGGCGGCCGCTCCGCCGCCCCGGCCCCGTCCGGTTCCGCCGCGTCGACCTGCCGCAGCACGCCGAGGACGCCGCGCAGCTCCCGCAGCGTCTCCTTGCTGGCCGCCTTGATCGCCTCCAGCGCCGCATAGGCGCGGGCGGGGTCGTCGCGGCGGTGCAGCGCCGCCCCGGCCTGCACGTTGATCAGCGAGATCTGGTGCGCCAGCACGTCGTGCAGCTCGCGCGCGATGCGCAGCCGCTCGGCCACCGCGCGGCGCCGCGCCTCGTCCTCGCGGTCGCGTTCGGCCGCGGCGGCGCGCCGCTCGGCGGCCTCGGCCAGGGCGCGGCGCCCGCGCACGTACTGCCCGACCGCCACCGTGACCAGCAGCCCCAGCGACAGCGACGCCACGCTGCGCGCGTCGGTGACCGCGTCGGGATCGCCGCCCCCGCCGCGCAGCGACGCCGCCGCCAGGAACCCGGCGTTGACGACGATGACCGCGCCCAGCGACACCGCCAGCCGGCACTCCACGGCCGCGTTGAACAGCGCCAGCCACAGCACCACCGCGACCGGCCCGTCCGGGTACCCCAGCGGGTAGTACAGGGGAGGCACCACCACCGCGACCACCAGGACCGCGACCGGACGGCTCCGCCGCCACGCCAGCGCGGCCGCCGCCACCGTGATCAGCGCCAGCCCGCCCGGCCACAGCGGCCGGTCCCCGGGCTTGACCGCCGCCTCGCTCATCGCCACCGACACCACCAGGACCGCCGCCGCCAGCAGGGCGTCGGCCGCCCGCCCGCGCGGCCACCGCGCGCCGCCCGCGATCCGCC